>SKVR01000103.1 GCA_007129355.1 Bacteroidales bacterium
CATCCACCTTTTTTATTGCGCTTGTCAAAATTAACTTACCGAATCTGAATAACAAGGTACCGCGATGCACTCCAGAACCGGTCGGGGTCATTAATACGCAGTAAGGTCTCTCCCTCTTCAGTTACAATCTGGTAGGAGTCTGAATGATGAGATGTGATCAGCTCCGGGTTTTCTCCGACAATAGTTATGTCAAAATCGCGGGTTACATCAATCCGGGTAAAAAAGTCTTTGTTAAAATCGGCCTTGAGCCTTTTGGTGCGCCCTATTCCCAAAAAGCCACCCTCCCTTAATATAATGTTATTTTCAATTAACTCTCTGGGTGAACCCATGGCAAACCAGGCAGCATTCATTTCAAGAGTTTGCTCCTGAAGAAGCTGGCTTTTTCGATCCGATTCCTGCTCCAGTGTGTCCACACGGGCCATGAGCAAATCAACCTGCAGGTTCATTTTAGCGAGTTGCTCTCTCAGCATCTGAATTTCTATTTCCTTTTCATCAATGGTTTGATTCAATCGGGCAACCATTTGTTCAAAACCCGAAACCCGCTGGTCGGCAATTCGTATTCGGTTGTTAAGGCTGGCAATAAGTTCCCGGTTTTTCTCCATCAGCTCTCCGATTAACATTATATCCTGGTTAATACTCTCCTGCTGGCTTAAAACCAGTTCAAGACTTCCGGATGTTTCTCCTGAAATGATATCTTCTCTTTCTTTAATTATTCGAAGGTTTTCTTCAATCTGATTCAAATCGGAGAAGTAAGCCTCCACGTTTTCCATATTGGTTTCCAACTGGTCTTTCAGAAGCTGATTTTCTTCCTGCAAACGTTCAACCTCTTCCAAATTGGTTTTACAGGATCCCAGATTTAAAAATACGAGGCCTGAAAAAACAAAAATCAATGTACGTGTAGTTATGGAGAATTTCCACTGATTTTGTAACCGAAGCCTGTTTCCTGTATTTAGAAATGTTTTCATAGTGTTTTGGATTTGAAAAAATTAGGTTGAGCACAATAGAGTGGTTTATTCCCGGATCAAATATAATGCATTCCGTTATTTGAAATACTCAAAAAACAAATAATATTCATTTAATACTAAAAAGAAGAAGCCGGCAGCGGGGAACTGCCGGCAGAGGAAAACAAAAGGGAATTTTGTTAAAAAAGAGGAAACTTTCTTTTTTATTACTCTCATATCTCTTCATTGTAAAAAATATGCCATTGTGTAAAAAAAAAACGTAAAAATTTCAATATTATGATTATCAGCGTTTTAAAATTCATTTTCCCATGAAGAATTTTAACATTTAAACATCCTTACAAAATATGTAGAAAACATTCTACAGAAAAATGTAGAACACAAAATTAAAATACACAAAATGGGGAAAAACACAGGCAGGTTTATTAAAAAAGCACAATGGTTGCTAATCAGTAGGGATTTGGTATAGCTTAATTTTATTATACAGGGTCTTCCTGTCGATATTCAGAAGTCGGGCAGCTTTGGCTTTGTTGTACCTGGTTTTTTGCAACATGGAAATAATAATTTCCTTTTCTGTCTTCTCTGCCTGGCCTTTAAGGTCGTGCTCGTCAGGAGTCACTTTCTCATCTTGAATTAAACCATTAACCATTTCATGAGGAAGGGATGTTTTTTCAATAGAATCGCCTTCGGAAAGAAGAACTGCCCTTCGAATTATATTTTTAACTTCTCTTATATTCCCCGGCCAGGCATAGTTTATAAAATATTCCATCATATTTTCAGGGATGGTTTTAACACTCTTATGCAGTTCCTCATTAGCTTTAACAAGGAAAAACTCCGCAAAAACCCTAATATCTTCTTTCCTTTCTCTCAAAGGAGGTACAATGATGGCAAATTCATTTAAACGGTGATACAAATCCTCCCTGAAAGTGCCTTTTTTAACGGCATCGGCCAGATTTTCGTTGGTTGCAGTAATAAGCCTTACATTTACGTTGATATCCTTATTGCTCCCTATTTTTCTGATCTTACGCTCCTGAATAGCCCGAAGCAACTTTACCTGAACCTCATAAGACAGGTTACCGATCTCATCCAGAAATAAGGTGCCCCCGTTGGCCGCTTCAAACTGCCCTGTTTTATCATTAACTGCACCGGTGAAGGAACCCTTGATATGTCCGAAAAACTCACTGCCGGCCAGTTCCTTTGACAAAGCACCGCAATCTATGGCGACAAAAGGTTGGTTTTTACGCTTGCTTTGCTCGTGAATTTTTCGTGCAATATACTCTTTCCCGGTACCACTCTCACCTTCAATAATCACTGACATCTCCGTTGGGGCTACCAGGTCAATATAATTATGAATAGACTTTGACTCCTTACTCCCGGCATAAACATATTCAAAGAGTTGAGATTGCATCCTCATCCTTCCCGGATTAAATCCCCGCTCAAGTATAATGTTATCATCTGTTTGCTTTTGCAGACCGTTCCTGATGTACATGTAAATCTCATCTGGATTAACAGGCTTGGTAACAAATTCATATGCACCGAGTTTTATGGCTTTCACTGCCAGCCTGATATCGGCATAGGCAGTCATTATAATTACTACAGATTCAGGGTTACTTTTACTGATATCAGCTAACAGCTCCATACCGGTTTTGTCGGGTAAACGAAAATCGGTAAGTATAACATCATAAAGCTTTCCTTTTAAAAGCCTAATCGCCTCCTGGTATGAAAAAGCTTCATCGGTTTCAAAGCCCTTTTTTACCAAATAAGATTTCAGAATGATGCAAAAATTCACATCATCATCAACTATTAAAATTCTTGCCATAACAGATTCGAGAGTAATCAATATGGTTTAAAAAGCATAACCTTATTGCAAGTTAGCAATAAATTATGAGAACGTCTATTTAATATTACATAAATAACCATAAGATAAATTGCCATGAAAATCATTAAATGAATATTATTTGCAGGTGAACTATAAAATTAATTCTCAGAAGGAAGTCCGTATTGCTTCAATTTTTGTAATTTTGAGATTCATTTAAAAAGGATGATTTAAGATTTAAGATTTAACATAACTAACAGAGCGTATAATTAAAAAGTAAAAAAATGACAGCTAATTTGATGAGGAATATTGAACCCGGTATTGTGACCGGCGACAAGGTACAGGAATTGTTTAAAATTGCCAGGGAGCATCAGTTTGCACTTCCTGCAGTAAATGTAATCGGAACCAACACCATAAATGCCGTATTGGAAACAGCACGGGATGTAAATTCACCAGTCATCATACAGTTTTCCAATGGAGGTGCCCATTTTTATGCAGGCAAAAGTCTTTCCAACGAAAATCAGAAGGTTGCCATAGCCGGAGCCATTTCAGGGGCAAAGCATGTTGCAATGATGGCCGAACAATATGGTGTAAGGGTCATTATGCATACCGACCATGCTGCCAAAAAACTTTTACCATGGATCGACGGACTGATTGAAGCATCAGAAGAACATTTCAAGCAATTCGGGAAACCACTCTTCAGCTCACATATGCTAGACCTTTCAGAAGAATCGCTGGAGGAGAACATTGACATTTGTGTTCGTTATCACGAAAGAATGAGCAAAATAGGCATGACACTCGAAATAGAACTGGGTGTTACAGGAGGGGAAGAAGATGGTGTCGATAACACAGGAATTGACTCATCAAAACTTTATACCCAGCCTGA
>SKVR01000313.1 GCA_007129355.1 Bacteroidales bacterium
GCACTTTGGTTGGTATTGGTTACAATACCACCTGACCATGCGCTAAAAGGCAAAATAATGGCCACCAGGAGAAAAGCTAATTCACGTTTTTTCATCTTTTTTTTAATTTAGTGAAATTAAATGAGTTGGTTTAAAATTGTTTTGGCATGAATTAAAATCATACGGCTTAAAACGAAAATAGTTACACATTATTACCATTACGAAAGAAAGTTCAAAATTCATTATATGCAGCTAAAGGAATAGGGTTTGCCTGGAAAAAGCAAAACTAACAACAAGAAAACCCAGGATTATATATGATTAGTGTCAAATGCGGCATTAATAAACTTTACCTTTTTACCAAAATTTTCAGTTAAAGCTTTAAAGGCACAAAAGTAAAAAAAACTTTTATACGAACGTGTAATTAAGAAAGCAAAGGATAATCAATACTTAAAGCTACTGCCGCCAATAAATTCTCTGAGTATACTGGTAGGAGGGATGTCATTAGGATTAATGGGCCTTAGCAACCCCAAAATTCTATTGAGCCGTTTTACCTCTTCTTTTATAACTTCATTTTCGGCAAGTTCAGGTTTTAGTATTCCGGGAGCGTAATGGGCAAAAACGGCAATCTCATAAATAAGCGAAGAGTTGAAAATAGCATTTGCGCTTTCCTGAAAAGGGAAGATACTGTGATATTCATTTTCCATAACATCGGGCCAGCGTTTAATAGTTTCGTTGAAGCTGTAACCTCTAAAAAGGTGGTCTCTTACAAGTCTTCTGATCAGCCGGTGGTCGGATGTTGACAAAGGCAGGTGATCATGAATATTGATGGTATTTAGGGCCGACACATACAATCTGTATGAATCAACTTTCATTTTATTTTGCCAAAGGTCGGGGTTAAGGCCATGTATACCTTCAACAATGATGTATGTATCGGAGCTAATCTTTGTTGGGTTAGGATCCGGTACGGCACCTTTTCCGTCGAAATGATAGCGGGGCATGTGCATGGTTTCTCCATCGAGCAACTGATGAATAGTTTTACAAAAAAGTTCTAGATTCAGTGCCGATATGAGTTCAAAATTCTGGAGCCCAGTATCAGGGTCAAAAGGAATTGCTGAATGCGGCAAATAGAAATTATCAAGTGACATGATTAGCACCTTTTTGCCTATAACCTTCAGCTCGATAGCAAGCCTGTTGGCTGATGTGGTTTTTCCTGAAGATGTGGGTCCGGCAAGAAAAATCAATCTGGGCTTAAGAGGATGACTTACAATATTATCGGCGATGCGTCCTATTCTTTTAGCCTGGAATGCTTCCGAAATTTTAATAAATTCAGGAAATTCTCCGTTATCAATTACATCATTTAACTGAGCAATGCTTTCTATTCCCAACTGTTTCATTGCTTCCTCTGATTCATCAAATCGCTTGAGGTATTTACTTATTTCCAGTCTTTTTGGCATTACTCTCTCAAAGAAATCATTGTCAGCAATTAAAAAGAAACCTTTTTTGAAGCGAAAGAATTTGAATTTATTAAGTTTTTCGTAATGTTCGTTTACATGATTAAAAAACAACTCACCATTACCATTAAGATGGGCAAGATGCATACTGCCATTCAAATCATTGGGCTTCGACTTCAATAACTCAATTATGTCAGATCTGCGGTTTTCATTAAAATATCTAAAAATCTTCTCCCTGGGAAGTATTTCTTGTTGAAAGTCAAGATTGGCTGATATAAGTTTCCTGATTCTGTTTCTAATAACAGAAACTTCTCCTTCTGTCAAATCATGATCTTCAAAATAGCCATAAACTCCTCCAGGAATACTAAATGAAATGTAATAATGACGATTTTCAAAAACATCAGAAACAGCTTTGTTAAACAATACGAGCAAGGGTTCCATAAAGCTTCTGAAAGCAGTTTTTGAAAAAAGTGTTTCGTTTTTTCCTTTGAGTTTTACAGTATCCATTCGAATTCTTTTTATTTAATCTGCCAAATGATAATAAGATAAGCAACTTAAATTCTGAAAAGTTTATTGAAGCATGCAATTATTAAAACATCAAAGTTACGGCATATAATACACCATATATTAAGTGATTTTCGGTTTTATGAAGTTTTAATATGAAACGAAAGTGTAATTTTTTTTCGGGCTATATGTTCAAGTTTTTTAAATTTTGTGTAGGTTTGTCGAAAGGAAAGAAAAAATGCCTAAAAGACCGTTTTTTGAACACAAAGCATAACTTTTAATAAAAAACAGGAATCATGACAGACTTATCGACCAGCTACATGGGCTTAACGCTCAGAAATCCAGTAATAGTAGGCAGCTCAGGCTTGACCCGCACCGTTGATCAACTCATAAAAGCCGAGGAGAAAGGAGCTGGCGCAGTGGTTCTGAAATCACTATTCGAAGAACAAATAAAGTTTGAAATACGCAAGGTCTTCTCTTACGAAGATGTGCAAAGTGCTTACACTGAAGCAGATGACTATATCAGGAATTACTCACGCACCCAAACCGTTGATGAATATCTGAAAGTCATCAAAAATGCTAAAGAAAAATTGTCTATTCCTGTAATAGCCAGTATAAATTGTGTTAGTGCTGATGAATGGCCAGCATTTGCAAAGGAAATTGAAAAAGCCGGTGCAGATGCTATTGAATTGAATATATTTGTATTACCTGCAGATATTGATATGCCGGGAGTGGAATACGAAAAACTTTATTTTCATATTATTGAGAATGTAAAGAAGCAGGTTCAGATTCCCATCTCACTGAAAATATCCTATCATTTTTCAGGACTGGCAGAACTTGTAAAGAAGATTTCATGGTCGGGAGTGCAGGGCATAGTTCTCTTCAATCGCTTCTTTAATCCTGATTTTGATCTTGAAAAATTTAATGTTAAACCCGGCAATCTATACAGTACCCCAGAGGAAATATCAACATCGCTTCGCTGGATTGCCATACTTGCCGATCGTGTGCAATCCGATCTTTGTGCATCAACAGGGGTTCACGACGGATATGGTGTAGTAAAGCAATTACTGGCCGGTGCTCATGCAGTGCAGATATGTTCCACACTTTATAAAAATGGGTTCGATCAGATTTCTTTAATTATTAATCAACTTCAATCCTGGATGGAAAAAAATAATTTTTCCAGGATAACAGATTTCAGGGGTAAAATGAGATATAAGAAATCAGAAGATCCTGCAGTTTATCAAAGGGTGCAGTTTATGAAACATTTTGCGGGTATTGATTAAATAAGAATTATACGCAAAAATAAAAAAGCGCTGTTGTTAACTCATCGAACAGCGCTTTTTTTTTATGTATTCTAAAATTACCTATCAATTATCAAGCGTACCAAATACCCTTCTGAGAATATCATTAATACGAGCTATGGGATCAGTTCTGATTTTGTACTCTTCCTCAGCAATAAGAAGGAAAAGACCATCTAGTGCTTTTCCTGTAGCATAATCTGCCAGATCAGGATCAAGGGTATTTAAGTTGGGGCTTAACGTTGCGATTGGGTTATAACCGCTTGCGATTTGGGTCCATAAGTTAGCAGCACCAACTGTTTGGAGAGCATCATAAATATCGGGTTTAAAAGCTTCGTGTAAGCTATTGAATGTTCTGCTGTATAAATACATCGTGGCAGCATCATCGGGACCCTTCAAAATTTCCCAGGCATCTTGAATAGTAA
>SKVR01000095.1 GCA_007129355.1 Bacteroidales bacterium
CGGTAAAACATGCCGGCGTTGTTTCAAGGAGTGAGGGGCCTGTATTTGCTGCTCTTGAGGTAATACATGATCATGTTGCATGGCCCGAATCTACGAGACAAACAAGGGCGATGAGCGAACGTAACATGATGAAAGTTTATAATCATAACGAAGATGTGTTTGTGGTTGATTTTGAGTTTCATATAATACCTGACGAGGATATTGTTCTGGAAGAGTACCGGTATGGTGGTTTTGTATTCAGAGGAACAGCAGAATGGAACAACAAAACCTCTGGTTTTATAACATCTGAAGGCCTTGACAGGGATAAAGCGGATGGACAGAGAGCTTATTGGTGCCTTATTGATGGAAAAACGCAGGCAGGCAAATCGGGCATTCTTTTTATGGAAATGTTCTGAGGTTCTTTACTATTTGTGGTTTTTACTTCAGTTTTCCAATCGCCATTATTATCAGCTTCGGTATGTATTATTTCTGTTAGCCAGGATGTTTCAATGGTAATTTTCTCATTGGCATCAGCCCATCCCCAAAGCACTACGGTTGTATTGCGTTGCAAAACCATATCGGATGATACAATGGCCGGGAGTTTAATTTCAGCTTTTACAAATTGAATACACAGAATGTTTATTGCTGCGACTAAAAGAATCAGGGTAACTTTTTTCATTTTTTATTTTAGTTTTTATTTTTATTAAGGCTTATTTCTATTCTGATGTATGGTTCATCGGTTTAAAGGTATGGAGAATCGATTAATTTCAATATTAAAATTGGTTCAAATAAATCAGATTTCCTTGCAATTTTCATAATTAATGTTCTAAAAAAAGTAAACCAGGTTGCATCAAATGCTGTTCCTGCTGTCGGGCATTCATTATGCTTACAGCTTACGCACCTTCTTGAAAAAGGCTGCTTCCCTCGATACAACTTCACTCATACAAACCTGTATTGCCTTTTACCCATAATGGCCATAGTTCTTTTAGAATATCCGGGTTTTCTTCTGCGATATTTACTGTTTCATCAGGATCGACTGCATGATCATACAATTCGACCACCGGTTGCTGGTTCCTGAAATATTTCGTCAGGCGATACCGGTCTGTACGCAGTGATATTCCATTTCTGAAATATCCATATGCAGCTTCTTCCCATTGTGCATCAGAGTCTCTTAACAGGGGTATTAAACTTTTTCCATCGGTCTGGTGTGGCATATCCATTCCACTTAGTCCAATAATAGTTGGATAAATATCAGTGCTGCTAACTACCTTGTTAACAATCTCCCCTTGTGTTGTCCCAGGAACATTGATTATCAATGCACTTTTGAGTGCTCTCTCGAAAAGACTGTGTTTTCCCCATACCAAATGATCACCCAAATGCCAGCCATGGTCACCCCAGATCACCACGATGGTATTATCAGCTAACCCCAATTCATCAAGTTTGTCAAGCAATTTACCTACTTGTGCATCGATGTAACTTACGCAGGCAAAATAGGCATGCCTTAGTGTGCGCGCATACTCATCCGAAACCGGACCGTTGAGTGAGACTTTTTCGTCACCTGATTGATAGCTGTTGAATTCTCCACTGTTATGCAAACTGGCATTATGTACATTTTCTGGTATAAAGGGGGATGGCGACAGGGGGATATCATTTCTATCGTATAGATCCCAATACTTTTTCGGCGCATTGAACGGAAGGTGTGGTTTATGGAATCCCACACCCATAAAAAACGGCTGCTCTTTTTTGGCCATTTCATCAAGTTTATCCAGGGCCAATTGCGCAATGAGTCCATCGGGGTATCCCAGGTCATCCACATCAGCCATTTCATAAGGTTTTACCTGGCGATCCATACTCTGGCGGTTTTCTCCGTCGGCATAACCAAAAAATGCATTCCAACCGGTTCCCCATTTACCTGGCTCAAACAACAACTCATTCCAGCTGTGAGGCAGTTCATAGACTTCACTCATTGGTTCCGTATACCCGTACAATAGTCCGTCGGCAGAATGACTGATCTTTCCGATCCCTACAGTGTAATACCCATTGCGCCTCAGATGGCTGATTATGCCAACTATGGCGAAGACTATATGCGCGAACGATACCCTATGACCGGCTGGGGGCAGGCATTGCCCGAATTTCTTAAACCTGAATGTGGAACCTGGTATCATCTGTTCGTTTTCTTACAGTAACGATGGGGAAGTTTTTATATCTTTGGCCGAAGGATTCCAGGCCAAACGCCTTCGCTGGATAGGTTTCAGCATAGGACTGTATTCTTTTGGCAATACAGGCAATGGCGGAAGTGCTTATTTTGAATGGTTCCGGCTGGAATACAATGCCCCCAATCTCTGATTGGTGTTTGTCCACAAAGTACCATTTGCTTCGTTACTAAACTATTTGCCTGACTTTAAAGACGGCCAATAAAATTTATATTGATTATGAAAATAATAATTCCTCTGTTGCTTATACTATTGATGTTTTCACAAACCCTGAAAGCCCAACCTCTTGAAGAACAACTTGCAGGGCACATTCATTTGGTACTGGCACAGGATGGCACCGGGGATGTTCAAACCATACAGGAAGCCATTGACAAGGTGCCGGAAAACAATGCAGAGCGATTTGTCATTTTTATCCGTCCGGGCACTTACAAAGAGAAAATCGTTGTTCCTGACAGCAAACCTCATATCAAGCTGATTGGGGAAGATGCAGAAAAGGTTGTACTAACCTGGGACGATTTCTCAGGCAGAGTGGTAGATGGAGACACCATCACCACCAATACTTCCTTCAGCTATGCCATTGAAGCAGATGATTTCACTGCCATGAATCTGACCTTCGAAAATTCAGCCGGACCCGTTGGACAGGCTGTGGCACTAAGAACTAACGGCGACCGTCAATTCTTTTACCGTGTGCGCCTCATAGGTCGCCAGGACACCTACTACACCTGGGGCAACATCCGCAATTACCTTCTACATTGCTACATTGAAGGCACTACTGATTATATTTTCGGACGTTCGACGGTGGTATTTGAAAATTGTACCATCCACAGCCTAAAAACCGGTTCCTACATCACAGCAGCCTCCACAGAGGAACATACAAAATTTGGGTATGTTTTTTTCAATTCCCGCTTTACTGCCGACGATGACATCAAATATGTTGCTCTTGGCCGCCCCTGGCGTCCTTATGCAAAAACGGTAATTATCACCTCTTTTCTGGATGACTTTATCTCTCAGGAAGGCTGGTCTATATGGCGTGGTCGTGAAACCAATCACCTCAACACATACTATGCAGAATCCGGCAACTATGGCCCGGGAGCCAATGCCGCTGAACGCATTGACTGGTCGCATCAGCTCTCCGAAGCTGAGTATAAAGAGTATACCCTGGAAAACATCTTTGCCCAAAGCACCAATCCCGATTATTTTAAAGGAGACTGGCTTCCCGAGCCACATCTTGACCCTGTTTATCAAATTATTGCCCTTTACTATGAATCACCGGCCTGGGAGTAAAAAGTGCTTATCCCGAATGGTTTTGCGGGCATTTTACGCCGTGGCGTTCTTAAATACAGTTATAAAAATATTTATCGTATTTTCGTATTTATAAATTCAATCAGCATGAAAAACTTTGTTTTCATTTTTATTTTTTCGGGCATTTCATTGACGGCATTAACGGGAAACCCGGTTGA
>SKVR01000173.1 GCA_007129355.1 Bacteroidales bacterium
GAATTTTAAATATTTTAATAATCCCCGGTAAAAATATGTCGCTCTTGTTATGTATTGTTTGCTGCATAATTATATACTCAATTACTGAATCCTTTTGGAGTATTTTGAGATAAAGGAGAAGAAATCCGGAGATAAGAACTAAACAAGTTCTTTGGCCATCGGGGAGAGACAATTTTTCAGGCCAGGCGCTCCGGTCATGTTGGCAAAAACAAAATGAATTATTTACAGATGAAAAAAAAAATTCTTTTCAACATTCTCATTATTTTAAGTAGTAATGTTTTTACGCAATCATTGATTGTGCCGCCAGCAGATAACACAACTTATATTGGCAAAGCCATGTTTGGCTATCAGGGATGGTTTGGGCACCCTCACGATAAAAGTCCAAGGCCACATTACTGGCACTGGGGCAATATGAATAATATTGGCATTGAGAATTTGGGTGTGGATATGTTTCCCGATATGAGAGAAATGGGAGTTGATGAACGATACCCTACAGCCTATAGCTTTCCTTCTGGTGAAACGGCAAAAGTTTTTTCATCAGGAAACAGACAAACCGTTCATCGCCATATGAAATGGGTCAGGGATTATAACACAGACGGAGTTTGGGTGCAACGTTTTATCAGTGAATATAACGATAAGGTAGTAATGGCATTTCGCGATAGCACTACAGTTTTTGTGAAGGAGGGTTGCGAGATGTATGATCGCGTATTTGCCATCATGTATGATGGGATAGCAAACAGGGTGGAAGATATTAAAACGGACTGGATGCATATGGTGGACAACCTTGGCATCACCGATTCGGACCGCTACCTAAACCACAACGGAAAACCAATCGTTGCATTATGGGGTTATACGGTAAGAGATGCTGCAACAGTTGATCAACTGGAAGAAATGATCGATTGGTTTACCCATTCAGCAGATGAGAAGTACCAGGCATCCATTAAATTAGGCCTTAACAATAGATGGTTCGACGAAGATCAAAGGTGGCTGGACGCCTTCAAGCAGGTGGATGTAATCAGTCCCTGGATGGTAGGACGGTTTGGAAACCAAAATGAATATAATAATTTTCTGAACAACGATATCATTCCAGGAAAAAGCTGGTGTGATGACAACGATGTGCTCTATGTTCCTGTTCTTTTCCCTGGTTTCTCCTGGCACAATCTCAGAAATGGGGCGCATCCCAAAAATCATATACCCCGTAACGGTGGTAATTTTTTCTGGTTGCAGGTGGAAGGGGCCATGTCCCAAAATATGGAAACATTTTATTTTGCGATGTTCGATGAAGTGGATGAATCTACTGCTTTTTTCAAAACTGCTGAAAATGCATCCCAGGCTCCTGCCCGGGAGTATTGGCTGAATCTCGATGCTGATGGTTTTACTTTGCCAAGTGACTGGTACTTGCGTGCCGCAGGAAAAGCTGCGGAAACCCTAAGAGGAAATATCCCGGCAAGTGCATCATTGGGTTCACCTAAAGAAGGAATCATGACCATTCGCCCAAAACAGGAAGATAATTGTGCAATACAATTAATATTTCCCGATTTTGAGAATGAAACCACAATTGAAATCAGCCTGGATGGTGGAAATTCATTCCCCTATTCGATTGATGATAATTTAGGTATCTATGAATTGGCGAACCTGGGCGAAGGAATTTTCAATTTAGCAGTTCGTCATCCGGGTGGGGAATCGGTACCCATGGGTGAGGTGATATTGAAACAATGTTTTGCAGTGTCCAATGAGTACAATGTGATGAAAGCAGAAGAATTAAAGATCTATCCAAATCCTGCAGGAAATTTTTTGAAAATTGAGGGATTGTATGGCGAAACACATGTTGAAATCTTCAACATTGCCGGTGTAAGGTGTAAGTCATTTATGGTAAATGAACAAACTATCACCATCGATATCTCCGATCTTAACAGTTCGGTTTATTATGTATTGATTAGGGATAAAAACCGTCAGGAATCAAGAATCATAGTTAAACATTGAATTACAATGCTTTGCTCCTCTGGTTTTATCAAAAGAAATTACGGTATTTAATTAATAAGCCCAGTAGTGTCAATCTCAAAAAAATTGGCAATAAAAATATGGATTTCTTTATTAAAGAGCTATGAATATTTTCAGACTTAAAATCTTTTTTCAAAATTCATCGTCCATACTGCTGTTATTAATCGATTATTAATACTTAATTAATCATCATATTGTTTATTTGTGATGCTTAAGGTCAAATTTATCAATAACTATAAAAAAAATAATGCGAAATCTAATATTAATTGCTTTGACGGCTGGTATAATGCAGTTTTCCTGCTCTACTTCACCAGAGAAAGATTACACCCAATACGTAAACCCCTTTGTCGGTACCGGTGAAAATCATGGCCATACTTATCCTGGCTCAGTATTGCCTTACGGGATGGTGCAGTTAAGCCCTGATACCAGAACTGTAGGTTGGGATGCAGCTCCGGGTTACCACTATTCCGATTCCTCCATTTTAGGATTCTCGCACACCCATCTAAGTGGAACGGGAATAGGTCATTACGGCGATGTTCTTTTTATGCCTGTCACCGGCAATCCGGGAATAATTAAGGGAGATGAAGATAATCCGGATACCGGATTTCGCTCAAGATTTTCCAAGAGTTCCGAAGAAGCATCAACAGGGTATTACAGGGTTTTTCTCGATGATTATGACATCGATGTAGAGCTTACAAGCACAACCCGTACCGGATTTCATCGTTATACTTATCCTGAGAATTCGGACAAGGGGCTTGTAATTGACCTGGAACATACCATCCACAACCATCGTAATTTGGAAGCTGAAATCAGAGTCATAAACGATTATGAAATTGAAGGCTTAAAACGCACAAGGGGATGGGCTAAAGACCACAGAGTATATTTCAGAGCTGTATTTTCAGAAAAGTTGGAGGCTGAGCTATACATCAATAACGAAAAAGTATCAGGTGCCAAAGAGGTTACCGGTCAAAACATTAAAGCTAAGCTTTCATTTCCAGATGCGCAGAGTAACGTTATAACCGCAAAGGTTGCCATCAGTGCAGTTGATTTCGAAGGTGCAAATAAAAACCTGCAGGCAGAGGCTGTAAATAAGTCATTTGACGAGGTGGTGGAAGATGCTAAAAAGGCATGGAACAAGCAGCTTTCTAAAATTAGGGTTGAATCAGATTCTGAGTTTGATCTCAGAGTGTTTTATACAAACTTATATCGTGCCAGTTTAGCCCCTCATGTGTTTATTGATGTGGATGGCAGATACAGAGGTCAGGATTTGGAAATTCATCATTCAGACAAACCCTATTACACTGTTTATTCATTGTGGGATACTTACCGCGCGCTGCATCCATTACTGACCATTATTGACCCGGATTTTAACCAGGATTTAATACGGGTTTTGCTTAAAAAATATGAGGAGGGTGGCATTTTACCCATGTGGGACTTAGCCAGTAACTATACCGGAACCATGATTGGATCTCATGCAGTTTCCGTAATTGCAGATGCATACATGAAAGGCGACAGGAATTTTGACGCCGAACTGGCGCTTGAAGCAATGATTCATTCTGTAACTTATGATACTATTACACCTATCATTTATGACGGGAGTTTTGCTCACGCCAACCTTATGACCCCAGCCA
>SKVR01000274.1 GCA_007129355.1 Bacteroidales bacterium
AACGGACTGGGAGAAAAGGGTATTTCTTTCATTAATACAGGCAGAAACAGAGATCTGGGTGCTGCAGTACTGGCATTGGATACAAGAGGAATTGAAGGCATTACAGTATCATGGACCGGGGAAACAGTTATGCCAAATTCAAGGGTTTATGCCATACGCATGCAATACAAAATCGGGCCCCATGGCAAATTTGCAGATCTTTTTGATGAAAATGGTAATGTTATTGAATACATGCGGTCAGATGTGGCAGGAGATGAATTTCATTTCGGCCCTGTTGAATTACCATCAGAGGCTGACAACCAGGAATATGTGCAGCTACGCTGGAAATATTACTATACAGGAACCCAACTGGATTCAAATATTGGCCGACGCGATATGCTGCGACTGGATAATATTAAAGTAACAAGTGCCAGCTTAAATACAGGCCATATGCCTGTTCCTGCAAAAGAGCCGAAACTGTTTCAAAACTACCCCAACCCGGCAACAGGTAATACTTTCATTTCTTTTGTAATACCTGAACCTATGAAAGTAAATATCAGTCTTTACGATTTAATGGGAAGTAAAAAAGATACCGTTGCTGATCGTTTTTTTCCTGCTGGTAGTCATACCCTTCCGATTCAGATAGAAGGATATTCATCTGGAATCTATCTCTACAGATTATCAGCAGGCAATCACCAATTAGTTAAAAAAATGGTGGTGAAGTAAAAAGGGGAGCGCAGTGGCTCCCCTAAAACTGTTAAATCAAAGAAGTATATTACTCCCAGGTAATTTTGTATGTACCCAGGTTCTTTTCTTCAAATGATCTTATGAATTCGGCACGTGAAGCACATTCTGTTTTGGCTTTACGGATAAAAATTTCTGCCGATTTGCGGTACTCCATATCGCGGTGGGAATCCTGAAGCAGCAAATAACCCATAATGATATACCCTGCCATTTCCACCAGACGACGAGCATGAAAATCAAGCAGTTCATTATTTTTGGCTTCCAGAACCGTTTTGCTTAACTTCTCGAAATCATCGGTGAGTTCAATGAGTGAATTTCTCAGATATTCAAACTCTGGCTTTACCTGATTTTCCTGGTATTCGCGGATCAGCTTAATATAAGCTCCGTTACCCACCGCCCTTATGGCAGCAACCACCTGCAGCTGTGAGGTTCCTTCGTAGATATTGGTAATACGAGCATCCCTGAAAAGCCTTTCGACAGGGAAGTCCTTCATATAACCTGTACCACCATGCACCTGCAAGGCTTCTGACGCAATTTCATTACAATACTCGCTGGCAAAAAGTTTAAGAAGCGGCGTAAGTGCATCAGAAACGCGGGTATGATGTTTGGCATCATTTCTCTCTTCAGGCTCCAGTTTCCTTTCTTCCTGAATGAAAGAATAAGCTTTGTAAACATCGACATAACGTGCAGTTTCATAAAGCAATGAGCGACTGGCATCGATCTTGGCACGCATTACCGAAAGCATTTCATAAACTGCAGGATAGTTAATAATGGGTTTTCCAAACTGCTCACGTTCATAAGCATACTTTAATGCTTCGCGATAAGCAGCTTCAGCAATACCAACAGACTGCGCCCCTACACCCAGACGGGCAGAGTTCATGAGCGACATAACATACTTAATCAAACCCATGCGGCGTTGACCCACCAGTTTTGCAGGAGCATCCTTAAATACCAGCTCGCAGGTAGGAGAACCTTTAATACCCAGTTTATTTTCAATACGCCTGATGGTAAGAGCTTTATCTTTTCTGTCATAAACAAACAGT
Source organism: Bacteroidales bacterium (assembly GCA_007129355.1). Taxonomy (GTDB): domain Bacteria; phylum Bacteroidota; class Bacteroidia; order Bacteroidales; family UBA7960; genus SKVR01. The sequence goes on from SKVR01000274.1 coordinate 1,767, forward strand.
GACAATCCACGTCCATCAGTAGTACCAAGTTCTGTTCTTGCCAGAACAAGGCTTATATCGGCATCACCATTGGTAATGAACCTTTTCACACCATTAAGAAACCACTGTTGCTTTTGCTCATCATAGGTTGCTTTCAGCTGAACAGCCTGAAGATCGGAACCGGCATCAGGCTCGGTAAGGTCCATGGCAGCGGTAGCACCATTGTTAAATCGGGGCAAAAACTCCTTCTTGATCTCTTCGCTGGCAAATTCGTGGAGGGTTTCTGCACAGTCCTGCAACCCCCAGATATTGGCAAAACCGGCATCAGCGCGTGATACAAGTTCAGCGGCTATAACATAAGGCACCATGGAAAAATTCAATCCGCCGTATTCCCTGGGTAAGGACATACCGATAAGTCCGGCTTTGGTTAGTGTATCATGGTTTTCCTGAGTTCCACGGGCATAAACTACTTCGTTATTAACAAGCTGAGGACCTTCATGATCAACGGATTCAGCATTAGGAGCTATGGTTTCACCACAAATCTCACCCACAATTTCAAGAACTTTGTCGTAAGAATCCAGTGCATCTTCATAATCCTGAAATGCGTAATCGAACTTGTCCTTATCGGCAAAATCATTTTCCTTTAACCTGATGATTTTCTCCATCAGGGGGTGTTTAAGATGAAACTTCAGACTGGGGTTATCTTTAAAAAAATTTTCCATTTTTCTTTTATTTAAATCATTGAATCCCTGGTTATATGCTTTAAAATTACTTGGTGTTTTTCTTGTAAAATTTGATCATTTTTGGGATCACATCTTCTACATTACCTGTAATTACATAATCTGCTATCTGATTGATAGGAGCTTTGGGATCGTTATTTATAGAAATAATTTTAGCTGATTCATTCATCCCTGCGGTATGCTGCACTGCACCGGAGATTCCACATGCGATGTACAGTTTCGGGCGAACGGTTATACCTGTTTGACCAACCTGACGGGCATGATCAACAAAACCGGCATCCACAGCGGCACGCGATGCACCCACTTCTCCGCCTAAAATATCAGCCAGTTCATAAAGAAGTTCAAAGTTTTCTTTGGAACCAACACCATAACCACCTGAAATAATAATCTGCGAATTTTTGATATTAATCTTTTGCTTCTCAATGTGGCGTTCAATAATTTCAACGGCCATATGGCTGTCGTTTAGAATGGTATCCACATTTATGTGTTTAATCTCGCCCTTGTGAGTGGAGTTGAAGACTTCCTTTTTCATTACCCCTTCCCTTACGGTTGCCATTTGAGGGCGCGTGTCGGGATTGATAATGGTGGCAATGATATTTCCACCAAAGGCAGGTCTGATCTGGTAAAGAAGGTTTTTATATTCTTTTCCGGTTTTATTTTCTGTATGGTCACCAAAAACAAGGCTTGTACAGTCGGCTGTTAATCCGCATTTTAGTTTGGATGCAACACGTGGAGCAAGGTCCCTTCCCACGGAAGTGGCACCAAAAAGAGCTATTTCTGGTTGCTCCTGGTTGAAAAGGCTTACAATGATTTCTGCATGGGGCAATGTAACATAGGGATATAACCTTGAATTGTCGGCAATATGAATTACATCAACTCCAAAAGGAAAAATCTGTTTTTCAATTCCACTGAGATTATGTCCGATTACAACAGCCTCCAGTTTACGGTCAATTTCATTGGCTAGTTTGCGGCTTTTGGTTAGAAGTTCGAGACTAACTTCTGCCACATGACCGTCTTCTATTTCGCAATAAACAAATATATTATTCACTTTTCTTTTGATTTTCGTTATTGAAATAAATAAGTTTAGCCTATCACGTGGC
>SKVR01000109.1 GCA_007129355.1 Bacteroidales bacterium
CCGACTCACCCATTGATACGGATGGGATAACCGGTGTATATATTACTTTCATTGATGTAATGTATCATAAATCGGATGATGATGCATGGCACAGTTTTGAAGATTTTGAAGGTCCTCAGACTTATAACCTGCTGGATCTTACCCGCGGTGAAACTGATCTTCTTGGATTTTTTGAACTCGAAGCAGGTACGTATACCCAGTTAAGATTTATGCTGGAGGCACCCACCATGGGTGGCGGCAACCATTCCAACCCCGGGTGCTGGCTTGAATTTGAAGATGGTACAGAAATACCACTGTTCGTACCCAGCGGAGCGCAGTCCGGTTACAAGGCAGTGGGTCAGTTTACTGTACCTGCAAATGGTACTGTTTCAGTAACTGCCGATTTTGATGTGCGCAAATCTGTTGTTAAGGCTGGCAATTCCGGTAAATATATCCTGAAGCCAACCATTCGTCTTGTTTTGGATGATCAGGCAGGTGCCATTGCCGGTGATGTTTCCAACATTGATGAAGATCACCAGATCGTAATTTATGCTTATGAAGAAGGCACTTACACTGAAGATGAAGCTGCTGACCCCGAAGCCGAAACCCCACGTTTCCCCAATGCTGTTGTAAGTGATCCGGTTGATGAAGACGGATACTACCATCTGGCTTTCCTCGCACCTGTATCGTATGATCTTGTAATCGTGCTCAATCTTGATGGTGAATTCAGCCAGGTGTTAGGATTGGTAGAAGGTGTAGTTGTAGAATCCAATGAAGTTACTATTGTTGATATTGACCTGGAAGATTATTATCAGGAAGATGACAATAACGGCGAGGATAATGACGAATAGTCTCTTTTCTCAATAAAACAGAAAACTATTTTTGGACCGGCTTCTGCAACTTAAAAAGCAGAAGCCGGTTCGTTTTTATATGTATTCCCGGTTCTGATATTTTACAAGTTTTAGTTATCTTAGTGACCGTTTTTTGGCCGGGGTTTGTTTTTGGTTCATAGATGGGCTGAACAACCTTGAAACCCACGGCAGTTTTAAGTTAAAATAAAGATTTTATTATGAAGAAAATGATTTCCTCAGTCATCGGAATTTTATTTCTGGTATTATTTTTCATTTCATGCGGGCCATCAGTCGAAGAGCAACGTCAGCAGGAAATAGAAGACAGTATTCAGTTGGAGAAAGATCGTCGGGAATTGCTGGACAGAGCAGGGCGGTTATTCGAAACACCCTCTGACACGCTCAACGAAACTGCTGATGGTGATTCCATCTGATTTAAAATTTAACCCATAATCACGTTGAATTATTTTGTTCGAATCAGTCTGCGCAGGCTTGCCAGAGAAAAATTCTATACTGTTATCAACATTACAGGATTGGCTCTGGGCATGGCAAGTGCCTTACTGATTCTGCTTTTTCTGCGTTTTGAGACCAATTATGACAACTGGCATTCCCGAAAGGATGATATTTACCGGTTGGGTACAGCCATGCAGATTTTTGATCAGGAACAAAACTTTGCAGTTAGTAGTGCGGGTATGGCTCCCTTGCTGGTCAATGAGTTTTCACAGTTTCAATCTTATGTCAGGATTTTTCATATTCAATATTTTCTCAGAGATTTAGTTTACAGGTATAACGACCACCATATTTACAATTCAGAAGTCTTTGCCGTTGATTCCACGTTTTTTGATTTCTTTACGTATGATTTTCTGGAAGGAAATCCCCGGAATATTCTTACTGACCCATTTTCTATTGTGCTTACCCGAAGTATGGCAACTGAGATTTTCGGAAACTCATCTGTTGTGGGGAAAAAAATTTGGGTGAAAAATGCTGGTTATTTTACGGTTACAGCAGTAGTTGAAGATTCACCAATTAACACTCATTTCCAGTTCAGCGCATTAATCTCTGTTTCCACACTTTACAAACTGGATCATATGTTTGAACAGGCTTTTGGCAGGGGTGTGCACTGGTCGCATTTTGAAAATACCCTGGGAAGTTTAATCGTATGGACTTACGTAATGACCGATGGCAATTTTGATCCCGTTGAATTTCTGGAGAATCAGTGGCCTGAATTTCACAGTAACCATATTAGTGAACTTATTGAGAAGCATCAGATTGATATTGATCCTATATTTCAGCTACTTACATCCATTCATATGGATGAAGACCTGCTGTACGACCGAAGCAAAGAAAAGGTTCAGGTCCAGATAATGACCCGTCAGCTTGTAAGGGTGTTTTTTGTCATTGCTATGTTCCTGCTTGCTGTTGCAGTCATTAACTACACCAATATTCTCATCAGCCATTTTAACAAAAGAAAAAAGGAGATGGTTATAGTAAAAGTACTTGGAAGCGGCAGCAGGCAGTTATTTATAGGTTTTTTTGTGGAATCATTTGTTACTGCGCTGGTAAGTTTAGTCATAGCCCTGTTTATGGTTGAGTTGATTATTCCGTTTATCAATGATTTTCTGTTATTAGATTTGACACTTAAGGTTACAGAAGATTATATGATTGCAGTGATTATATTTTCTGTTTTCTTTTTTACATCTTTTCTGGCAGGTTTATTTCCGGCTGTTTATTTTGCTCAAATTTCTGCTATCAAACTGCTGATGCAGCGAATGCGTGCCGGCAGAAAATCAATATTGTTGAAAAAGGTACTTGTAACAGTTCAGTTCACGATTTCGGCCTTTATGATATCTGCATCCTTTGTTGCCTATCAGCAAATGAATTATATGCAAAGGATGGATCCGGGTTACACCTATCAAAATATTGCCATACTGGAAATACATGATAATGATTTAAGAGCGAATTTAAATCTTCTTGACAGCCTTTTTCGCGAAAATCCTAAAATTGAAAAAACAGCAATTAGTAATTACATTTTCAGCAGTTTTCCCATTAAACATACTGCATTATTTGAAAAGGACAATCAGCAAACCGTAAGATCTTTCAATACCATCCAGACTACCGGCAAATATCTTGAACTTATGGGCGTAAAAATATTCGCCGGTGATCAGCCCATCGATCCCGAAATTCTGGATAAGAGTATGGGAGTTTTTGTAAACCGTGCTTTTGTAGATTCGATGGGTTATGATGACCCCATCGGAAAGAACGTAACCACCCACTTCCAGTTCCTGGAAGGTCGGTTACGTGCCGACAGGGCCATTATAGGCATTATGGACGATGTTCATTATGCCGAATTGCACCAGCCGGTTGAGCCACTGATTGTTATGGGAATGCGATCTTTACCCAATTATTTAGTTGTCAGTTTTTCTGAAAATGACCGGGCTGAGCAGCTGAGAATTATTCACTCGGTGTGGGATCAGTTCGACCCTAATTATCCTGCAGAATTCTATTTTCTGGAAGATGTTATTGAAGATTTCTTTGTAAAACAAAGTAACCTGAGCCGTTTCTTCGGATATTTTGCCTGGTTATGCATTGTCATTTCTTTCCTGGGAGTATTTGGCATTACTGCATATAATATGGAACAACGAACCATTGAAATAGGCATCCGGAAAGTAATGGGAGCAAGCTGGCTTGATATATTCAGCACCTTTTTTAAAGATTATCTGATCTTAC
>SKVR01000237.1 GCA_007129355.1 Bacteroidales bacterium
AACCTCACTATACCTATAGTACAAGAAAATTTGATTTTTGGCTCATTTCAATGAATAATTTTTTATGATCACACGCAGTATTTCATGGTTGACTCACGGGCGAATCTTTGTTTCATATTTCGTATAGTTATATTCCTAAGAGATTTAACTGGGTATTTTTTGGGGCAGGTGAAGTACTGATCATTTCGAGTATATTCTTCATTCTTCAACAGATGCAGGGGTATAAATAAAAAACCCCTGCAAGTGCCGGGGTTAATTGTGTATTTTGGTATATCCGGGAAAATTACAATCTGTAAGCAAACATCCTTTTTTACTCTATGATTTTGTGTCGCAAACGATTGCGATACTTACATAAAAAAAACCAGAAATCCAGACAACGCTGGACGTTTTCATCTTGCCATGACAGCTGACCAATCAGAAAACGCGGTGTGAATCAATTATTTCTGTAGGAACGTTCTCCTTTACTGAAACAAGGTTTTGCCAGATTACCCAGCGCTGCCTGGTTCATGGTTTGGAAAAAAAGGATGCTCCAAAGATATAGGAATTATTTATCCTGACAAGCTTCTGAAAAAAAAAATAATAAATTATGCCTTTACTTACAGATTATTAAAGCTACATAAGTAATTAATTAAAAAAAACTTATCAACAATTTTCGCTAAAACATTACATTACAGTCTTTTATAACAAAAATAAATTTTCAGTACCTGCGCTGATATGTCAAAGTCGGTTAATTATCCCCCAAACCCTTAAAATCATTATTTTGACCTTCGAATTGCTTAGCCCAAACCCCATTTTGCCTTATATTATTTTTTACTAATATTGCTTAAAAAGAAACAGAAACATAAATATTTCTATTATAGACAATATTTATCATTTACACCTTGCAGCATTGCCATAACACATTTCTTCTAAAAGAACTAATTCAAAAACACTGATTAAACCAAAAACTAACCACCCAAAAAATGATCCGAAAACTGGAGAAAATTCAAAAAATTGCAAATGGTATTCTACAGCACCTTACTGCTATGGATAAAGGCTTTGTTCGGGTAGAGTCTGATGTTATGCAGCTCAAAAGGTTTCGCAGTATTTGTTATGAGGTCGATGAAAATCTCAACCATGCGCTTTCAACTTTCCTTAAAACCACAGATACTTTGCAAAAAAGAGATCCATTGGTAAGTGCTGTAATCGACAAAAACCAGAGACAACAAATCAGTGATGCCTTGATGCAACTCAGGCTGGTTACCGGTAATAGCTTCGGAATGATTGTGGATTACATTGATCAGTATCCTTACAGTGGTAAGAAATCTTACGCCCTTGAAGCATTACAAAAATTCAGCAGTGTTATTGAACAGGAGTTTCATTTACTAGAGCAGGAAGTTAATGCCCTGAAGATGCAATTTATTCTTGAAGACCGCAAAGAGCAATTGATGGAAACCATAAGAGTTTCAGAAGAAGAGAATCAGAATAGATAAGCTCTGGGTCAAATTAAGAAGCCGGTAATTTTCAAAAAAAATTACCGGCTTTTTTGTTCTCCTTAAGAAGTATTTCTAAAGCTTCTCAACAGCCATAATTGGTTGTCCTTTGCTCACTTTGGTGGCATCCTGAACCATAACTTTAAGTATACGGCATTTATAGGGTGCCTGAATTTCATTGAAGAGCTTCATGGCTTCAAGGATACAAATCGTATCACCTGCACTCACAACAGTTCCTTCAGCAACAAAAGGAGGGGAATTCTCGCCGGACGAACGGTAAAATGTACCTGCCATAACAGAATTTATAGTTTCCTGATCAGTAATCACAGCCGTTTCGGTTATTTCCTGCACCTTTTCAGTAGGTTGATGTTGCGGCACTTGTTGATCCTGCAGAAGAGATTCTGATGATCTTTCCGAAAAATTGATTCTTCCTCCTCCATTACTATTACCATTACCGTTTCCACTGAAAAGAGAAAGATTAAAATCACCCTTACGTATCACAAGCTCATTCAAGCTCAGATGCGAGGCTTTTTCAAGTATGGAATTGATTCCTGCATAATCATCAGCATGAAGCATCTGATCAAGATTTTCGTTTTCAGATACTGGAGATTTCTCTTCAGAAACTTTTTTCTCACCTGAAAACTCTAAGGCTTCAATATCAGCGGGAGTTTTGGGACGCTGATCTTCGGGTAAGGCTCTCCATTTGAAGTATTCAAGAGCCACTTCAGGGAAGAGGCAATAAGAAAGAATATCTTCCTCTTCTTTAATGAGTTCTGGTTGCGACAGATTTTTGGTGGCTGCGGGCAGCATAGGTTTCAGGTCATCAGCCGGCCTTTTGGTGATGGGTTTTTCATTACCCAGTATTTTCTTCGAAAATGCTTTGTCGATAGGCACAGGCGAACGGCCATACATCCCTTTCACATAATTTTTCACTTCCTGGGGAACAATTTTGTAACGTTCGCCGGCAAGTACATTCATAACAGCCTGCGTTCCTACGATCTGACTGGTTGGGGTAACCAGTGGGGGGAATCCGAGATCTTCTCTTACCCGGGTAACTTCTTCCAGCACTTCCGGAAGTTTATCAATACTATCCTGTTGTTCAAGCTGAGAGCGGTAATTAGATATCATACCACCAGGGATCTGGTGAATCAGGATCTCTCCATCCACAGCAGCTTCATGACCACGACCTTTTGCACGGCGGGGTGCCAGTTCAGCAAAATATTTGTTTACTTTCCTGATGACATCCATATCCAGATTAAGGTCATACCCCATTTCTGTAAAAATATGATACAGGGTTTCCACTGCAGGTTGCGATGAAAAGCCCGACATGGAAGCCACTGCACTGTCAATAGCACCTGCTCCGGCTCTTACTCCTTCCAGATAAGCTGTTTCTGACATTCCGCTGGTGGCATGGCAATGCACCTGAACAGGCAATCCAAATTCCTTAACCAAAGCACTTACCAGCTCATTGGATCGGACCGGTGAGAGGAGACCTGCCATATCTTTGATGCAGAGTGAGTCTACACCCAGTTGCACCTGCTCGCGGGCATATTCAACAAATTTTTCAATGGTATGTACCGGACTGATGGTGTAGGAAAGTGCACCCTGTGCATGAGCACCATGCTTTTTTACCGATTTGATGGCAGACTCAAGATTGCGTGTATCGTTGAGCGCATCAAATATTCTGAAAATATCTACTCCATTCGCGTGGGCAGTTTCTACGAAACGATCAAGCAGATCATCGGGGTAGTTTTTGTATCCCACAACGTTTTGCCCGCGCAAAAGCATTTGAAGTGGGGTATTCTTTGCTTTTGCCTTTATTTGCCGGAGTCTTTCCCAGGGGTTTTCCCTTAAAAACCGAAGGCACACATCAAATGTAGCACCACCCCATACTTCCAGCGAATAGTACCCGGCATTATCAATTACATCTATGATATCAAGGATATCTTTTGTACGCATGCGGGTTGCCCAAAGCGACTGATGCCCGTCACGCAGGGTAGTATCAGTCATCCTAAGCACTTTCTTATTTTTCATATCATTTAATTTCTTACAAATTTCACTAATCACTTACCACTATTCCCTAATCCCTAATCCACAGCAAACTTCCCCATCGCGGCATATTTCTCAAAACGTTGCTCCAGGAGTTCATAAACAGAAATATCTGAAAGACTCCGCAGATTCCTGATTAGTGATCTTTTCACATCTGCAGCAATTTTCTCATAATCTGCATGAGCACCTTCAGCAGGCTCTTCAATGATCTCATCAATAATGTCATTTTTAAGGAGTGCATGAGCAGTAATTTTAAGTGCTTCAGCTGCATCGGGGGCAAATTTGGCATCTCTCCACAAAATAGAAGCACAACCTTCAGGCGAAATAACAGAGTATATAGCATTGGAAAGCATAAGAATACGATCACCCACACCTATTCCCAGCGCGCCACCGCTGCCACCTTCACCAATTACCATGGAAATGATGGGAACTTCGATATTGGCCATTTCGGTAATGTTGCGGGCAATGGATTCGGCCTGTCCGCGCTCTTCGGCTTCCAGACCAGGAAACGCTCCGGGGGTATCAATGATTGTTATGATTGGAAGATTAAACCGCTGTGCAAGTTTCATAAGTCTCAGTGCTTTGCGGTAACCTTCGGGTTTTGCCATACCGAAGTTGCGTTCGATATGTTCTGTAGTATTTTTTCCTTTGTTATGTCCGATAAGCATGACCTTCTGATTACCTATCTGTGCAAAACCACCGATGATAGCAGTATCATCGCCAAAGGCCCGGTCGCCATGCAGTTCAACAAAATTGGTAAAAACTCTTTGTATATAATCCTGTAAAATGGGTCTTTGGGGATGGCGACTGATCTTTACAATATCCCATGCTGAAACCTGTCTGGCTTTTTTATTCAGGGAAGACCTTTGTTTTTTCGCTCTGTCCAGTACTTTTACACCTGTTGCTACTACCATAAAACATAAATTTGGTTTGTAAAAAGAATTGGGTGAAAAAAATTAACGGTTATAATAACTCAACACATTGGCAAGATAGTCTTTCATATCTTTGCGTTGAACAATGGAATCAATAAAACCATGCTCCAGCAGGTACTCTGCTGTTTGAAAATCTTCGGGAAGTTTTTCCCCGATGGTTTGCTCTATAACCCTTCGACCGGCAAAACCGATAACTGCGCCGGGTTCGGCAATATTAAGGTCGCCCATCATAGCATAACTGGCTGTTACGCCACCGGTTGTAGGGTTAAGAAGTACAGAAATAAAGGGGATGTTCTTTTTATTAAGACGAGCTACGCCTGCGCAGGTTTTGGCCATTTGCATCAGCGACAATACACCTTCCTGCATTCGTGCCCCGCCTGAAGCGGAAAATACAATATAAGGAAGGCCATAGTCATAAGCAAAATTAGCGGCCTGGAGTATCTTTTCTCCGGTGCCGCTACCCAGGCTCCCGCCCAAAAAGCGAAAATCCATAATGGCCGTTACCAAATCAAATCCCTTAATCTTTCCATGGCCCGTGATTACAGCCTCCGAAATTCCGGATTTCTTTTTGTTGGCCTCAATCTTATCTTTATAACTTCCTTTGAGATCGGTGAAGTTAAGGGAATCAACCGGACTGATATTATCAAATAATTCGCGGAAACTTCCCTTATCAAAAATTAAATTTATCCTTTGATGTGCTGTCATACTGCAATGATAATTGCAATTCGGACAAACACTCATATTATCACTCCATTCACTCTCCCAAATATGTGAACCGCAACCTTTACATTTAATCCAAAGGGCTTTTTTTTGCGGCTTTTTTTCTTCAATTGCCTTGGTATACCAGCTCATAAAAAAATTTTGCTGTTTGATGTAAAACTTACTACCCTATCCCGGCATTTCTTATATAAATAAAAGAATAACAAGGACAGATAAATTTGTTTTTTATACAAATTGAAAACGATCAGACTTAAACCAGAGATAAATATACTCCTCTGTTTATACATAACCAAACATTTTTTGTGTTTTTGCATTTCGCATATGAACCCCGAAATTCAATAAAAACATCTTCATATGCATGAAAAGCTGAAAATATATGTTTTAAACACTTGCTTGTCTAAAATTCACAGTTATGTTAATTATGATTTTTTTGGAAGAAAACAGAATTGGGTGAATAAAGAACTTTTTCTTTAATAAGAAGAAGGTTCATAAAGGGGTTTTATCACTTCTTTCTCTTAAAACATATAAGGTTTCTGTTCTTTTTCTTTTGTGTCTTATATGGTAAAAACTCAGGTTTCAGGTTTCAGGTTTCCGTCTTTACAGTCTTACCCCAGCTTCTCCGCCCAGCGGGACTGAAATCCTAAACCCTGTATAATGATGCTTTCCACCTTTAAGGCCTACTACAATTTCGGCATTGATCAAAAGGAAAAGCTGGTTCATGCCATACCCTGCTTCAAAGTAGAAATCTTTCTCAGGGATGGTTAATGCGTTAAAAAACAGTTTCTCACGGCTCAGGGTTCGGGCCATAAAAGGTAGTCGCTTGAGCAGAATCCGGCCATGCTCATAATGCAGGTGAGCTGATAAATATTGGGTTCCGGTGCTGTATTCATAGTGATTAAATGTTCGGAAGCGATCTTTTTCCATACCCGACAAAAACCAGGTTGAATTGCCACCGAAATGTTTGAAATCGGGGGTAAACAGTTTATCGGAGTTAAAAAACTTTCCGGCTGTTGCAGTGTATTCAAATTCGCCAATCATCCTGATGGTGAAAGATTGATTTACAGATGTCTCTAGTTGCCGGAAGCGGGTATCGCTTTGCAGAATGCCTTCTATACCCTCCCTATATGCCAGGGATATCGTGGGCCAGCGGGAATAAAGCATCATTTTCCGATTGCCCATCCGCATAAAATAATGTCGATGGGTAAAGCTAAGTCTTGCATCCACCACAAAGGAATTATGTTGCGGCATGATCAGGGCTTCAAGTCCTGGTATTGCCGGAATGTTGGGCGTATACTCCCCTCCCATCCATCCTGCAAGTGAGAAATCTGATTGGTTTTCAAGAGGTCTGCGTTTTGCGTATTCTGCCGCTGTGCTCAATACCAGTCCGTTTACAATATCGAATTGATGATGTATTCTTAAATAATCCTTCTCATAAAGCTTCATGAAATTATTCTGAAAAAACAGGCTGGAAACTGCATTTATGAATGGATTGATCCCATATTGGCTGTCAAAGTCCTGCGACCGGCGTCCCCCTTCCATTCCGAATTTGGCCCGCTTAAAAGGATGGTATGCATAATTCAGATCAAAACGTGTAAGAAACCGTTCCCTGGCAAAAGCATAACCCGAAGTATTGGCAATGGAAAATTGCCTGCCGGTTGCACCGGAATGCCTCAGCGATAATGTCTTGCTGTATTTCAGTCCGTCAACCGTATTGAAATCGAAAGAGGACAGACTTAGCAACCCGTTATACCTGAAAGTCCAGTTTTCTTTAGCACTAAGTGTGCCTCCCATTAGAACCTGACGCAGGGGTCCGTGCCCGGGCTGATCTTTTTCAAGGGTATCTAATTCCGTAAAACTCTCCATCTCATGCGGAGTAAGAGGAACAGGCCGGTTCTCTGCCCAATAATCGGTGGTACGTACTCTCGCACTGTCATCCAACTCCATTGACAAATTGCGGACTTCCAGCGGTCTGCGTGGTTCGTTGGCACGAGCTTCGCGACGGATAAGACGGTTAAGACGGCGCATCTCACGATTATCAAGATCTTCTCTGGTCATCAGCTCAGCTATGCGTTCCTGCCGGCGCGTCTGTGGCCGGGTATGCTCACGTAGCTCAATACCAGGGGTTTCCCTCTGTTGCGTGATCTCTGCATCGCGCAATTGCAAAAGAAAGGCATCAGTGCTGCTTTCCATAACACGGGCATAAAACTCATGATCCAGATTAGGATTCAGGGTAATTTCATAATCACTCACTGAAGCCATGTATTTGTATTCCAGTCCCAACCCCATGATACTCACCTGGAAGTAGTAATCATGACTTACGGGCATCCAGACTCCTTCCGCAACAGGATTATAAACCTGCCTTATACCGGCTGCAAACAGGGATTGCTCAATCTGTAAATCGACACTGTGCAAATTCCAGGTGCCATCCTTGATGAAAATATGTCCGCTATAAAGATCATGCCCGGCACGGCGGGGAATCACCCGTATTTTATTAACCTGTGTGCCGTTTTCCATAAACGAACCTTCCAGCTGAAAGCGATACACCTGGAAAGCATTGCGGCTTAGGGGTGAAATGATGCCGTTAATGTCCTGGTACAGACTCATGGTAATGAATGCCATGGGGCTGGTCTGGCTGTCATCACCCGAACTACGTGTTGAAATGACGCGTGTTTGCACCTGGTTGGGCATGCTGTATTGCACTTCTGAGATGGTTTCAGTAACAAAGTAACGGTCCTGTTCAACCCCTTCCCTTTCAAACTGGCGACGGAGCATGGCAGGGATCTTTGTGAGCACACCCGAACCCTTCAGATATACCCTGCAGTTGTATTCCGAAACCTGGTTCAGGTAATACTGGCTCATGCCTATGGCCCGGCGCATAATGTAATAAGCAGGATCTTCACCGCTGGCAGTAACGACAACTTCAGGAAGGGCATATTGCTGCTCTTCCATAACCACATCAAGCGAAATGAAATCATCTACAACAACAACTGTGTGCACCTGTGTTTTATAGCCCAGATACTGAAATCTGATCTCATAATTTCCGGGTTTGAGTTCCAGGTGGTAATAACCCTCTTCATTGGCGGTGGTACCCTGATGAATGGCCGGTACAAAAACAGCAGCATAGGATATGCCCTGGTCATCGGTATTGGTAATACGGCCCGCTAAACCCTGCCCGTAACCAACAGTTATTAAAAAGATAAATGATAGCAGAAGCCTGAAAGCTATGAGTAAAAATTTCATGAAAGATATTTTGAAAAAGACGAAAAAAGATAAGACGGCTGACTGGAGATAAAATTACAGTTATTATGTCAAATGTATGAAGTATGATGTCAAAAGTCAAATGTTAGAAACCACGATGATGCTTAGACGCCAAAGAAACGCAGAGCTCGGGCAGTTAGTGTTTTTCGGTTATTTACTTATTTTCCCAATAACTTATTAACGTAAAAACTCACTTCACTTACTTTCTTACTTTCTTATTCCCTAAATCACACTCAACGCTTCCTTAATCTTAGCCAGCGGCAGTTTCTCTGTTTTGCCTTCATTTTCAATGACCTTGAAAATGGCTTCCGTTGAGATGATACCGGTTTTCAGTGCGAAGAAGAATACCGAAAAGATGGCCGCATTTCGAGCTCCCAGGGCACGAAAATCATGCTGTATGACTTCTGCTTCGGTTTGGGGTGCAGTCAAACTACTGTCAATGATCAGCATACCTTCTTTCATGGCTTCAATCTTTTTGCGGTTGTGTGCCAGTCCGTCGGCAGAAGTTATGATGGCCATATCGGGCACGTTGATACCATGGAAGCGGATATGCTCGTTGGACAGATTGATCTCAGCAGTGGAGAAGCCCACTCCCACCGTAACGGGATAACTTCCCTTCTGGGTAACATGCAATCCGGAAATCAGCGCAGCTTTACTGATCAGTCCTGCTGCCAGCTGCACTCCTTCACCTGCAGAACCACTTACTACCAGTGATAATGGCTTTTTCAGGTAAGAATTAAACGCTTTCTTTACGATAGGTAACCTGGATAAAAGATCATCTGTTTTCTTTCCCTGGTGGGCTTCAAAAGGTTCCCGCTCCTGGGTCCAGTCTCCCAAAGGCTTGCCAGATTTTTCTACTATCTCCTGCAGCTTGCGGCGGGGATTGAGCTTTACACCATAACTGGGGCATATCTCAAGTACTTCAATCAAAGAAAAACCTTTAAGAGCAAATACTTCTGCCAGCTTGTCGCTGATGTCGCCTATTCCCATAATGCGTCCGGTGTATGCAGCACCTGCTGCATGGGTTAACGCGCAAAGATCATATCCGGAAAAGGGATTACCTTCGGCAGAAGTAGTTGTATTAAACCCCTGAGGCGTAAGACCACTGGATTGTCCACCGGTCATTCCGTAAAGGTAGTTGTTATGCACCACAACCGTCATATTCAGATTCAGGCGCGCTGCTTCCAAAATGTGCTGCAATCCTATGGTAGTACCCCCATCTCCAATGAAAACCACAATCTTCTTGTTGGGGTCCATATTTCCAAAGCTGATACCCGCACCCAGTGCCACTGAACGCCCGTGGAGTCCGTGTACGGTATGGGTATTCAGACATTTGTCGATGATGCCATGGCAACCGATATCAGTAACCATGATCACATCCAGTGGGTCATAATTCAATTTGTCAAGCGCTTTGGTAGTATGGCGTGCTATAAGGTCATGCCCGCAGCCTTTGCAATAGGGCAATGCATCGGTATTTAAAAAAGCTGTTGTCATGCTTGTACCTCCTCTATAATTTGTTGTGGTGTGATCATTTTTCCCAAAGAACCCACAAAACGATGGTTTGCTGGTTTGCGAATTCCGTAGAGCATATCGCTGAACTGATTATTGATATTTTCTTCGACAACTACCACGGTGTTGTAACTTTCCATGATTTCGATGTACACTTCAGGAGCCGGAACGAGCGTTTTCGGTATGAGCAACGAAACTTTTTTGCCCTGCTGCTCCAGTTTCTTTATTGCATCCTTTGCTGCAGCGGCAGTAATACCAAAAGATACAACCAGCTTTTCGGCACCTTTTGACTCATGATATTCGTATTCGATATAATCATAAAGTTTGTGTCTGATCTTATCTTCCAGCCTCTGTGTATTGGCCATGGCTTCGTCATTGCTGTGCTGCAGAATGCCTTCCTTGTCGTGGGTGGAAGCATTGATGCGCACCTGGTGCTTATTCTGTGTTACAGGTAAAAAATCAGGAACCAGACCAGTTGCCTTGTAGGATTTGTATTTCCCATCACATTTTAAATCATAATATTTCCTTTCCACCGGTTCAATTTCAGGCAGGGTTGCCAGATCAAAACTCTTGGTGGTCATCACTTCTTCTTTTGAGGTGAGAAGCACAACCGGGGTTCTTAATTCCACTGCAGTTTTTACCGCTTTCGCGGAAAGGGTCCAGCAGTCGGCAAAGGAAGAAGTGCTGAAAACCGGCATGGGATGACCGCCCGAGATATTCCCCCTTAGCAGGCTCAGATCGCCCTGGGCGCCGCAGGTGGCGGTTCCGGTGGCAGGCCCAAGACGCTGCACAAGGATGATAACCATGGGCAGCTCCATCATGTAGGCCATGTTTACTGATTCTATCATCAGGGCATAACCCGGAAAGGATGTTGCTGTTATGGGCACTTTGCCCGCTGCTGCCAGACCGGCCATCCATTGCAATGTGGTTATCTCATCGGGTGCAGCCAGCATCAGCGGCATGCGCTGCGAGCCATACTGGTACAAAAGGTTGGCAGGTGTAATGGGGTAACCGATAAAGGCATCGGCCCCGGCACGTGCCATGGATTCAATGATAAGCCGCGAAGCGTCAACCAGTGTGCGCTTCTCTTTATTAATGTTTTGCATACACTACTCCTTTATTGATTAGTTCGATTATTGCTTTTTCATCATATTTCAGAACCCCTGCAAGTATTTCACGGGTATGTTGCCCGTAATGGGGCGGCGGCGAAAGTTTATCAACCGACATCTTATCGATGGTGGTAAAGGCAATGGATCGTACCCCCTGAATTTCCATACCGCTTTCATAACTGCCAGCCAGTAACATGGGTTTTGCCTCAGGAACTTCAAACACTTCCTGCATATTGAATACACCACCTGCCGGTATTCTTTTCATCTGAAGAATCTCCAGGATTTCATCGCGGGTATATTTGATTATCAAATCCTGAATAATCCCGTTAATCTCTTCCTTATGAATCACCCTGCCGTGATTTTTTTCAAATTTGCAATCAGTAGCCAAATCGGGCCGTCCCAGCGTGGCGATAAGTTGGTGGTATTGTTTGTCGGTTCCGGCCGCCAGCACAATCTCCTTGCCATCGGCCGTTTTGAAGATGGTGCCGTAGGGTACGATATTGGGATGATCGGAACCCATTCGCTGCGGAATGGCTTTTCCAACCAGCCAGTTGGTGGCCTGGTTGGCCAGCGATGATACTCCTGCCTTGAAAAGTGAAGCTTCAATATACTGACCCTTACCGGTTTTCTCTCGGTAATAAAGTGCCAGCAGGATAGCTTCCTTAAGGTGATGTGCAGCCAGTACATCCATCAATGCCACAGGCATTTTGGTGGGCGGCCCGTCGGGCTGACCATTCATATAGGTAAACCCTGACTCCGCCTGTATGATGGCATCGAAACCGGCACGCGGATTCTGCAATCCGTAACCCGTAATATGCGAGTAAATCAGCTTTTCGTTGTACTTTTTCAGGGTAGGATAATCTACCTTAAGTTTTTCGGCATCACCGGGTTTATAGCTTACCAGAACAATATCGCATTCAGCCACCAGATCGTATATGATCTTCAGACCATCTTGCTGGCAAAGGTCTATGGCAAAGGATAATTTACCCCAGTTCACACAGGAAAAATAGCCCGAAATATCGGTATCGGCATTTTCTTTGGGAAGTTTCCATTTACGGGTTACATCGCCATGGGTAGTAACATTTTCAATCTTATACACTATGGCCCCCAGTTCGGCAAAGAACATTCCCACACTGGGTCCGGCCAGTACACTTGCCAGTTCAAGCACTTTTAATCCCTGCAATGGTGTTTTTTCAGTCATAGTTGAGTTTAGTCAATTTTTTTCTCCGGAAAGGATTTAAGTTTGGCAGATTTATTTCTTAGATTTTTCTTCTTCCTGCTGGCATAAATATTTCCCAAAATAACAAATACCAATGCAGCGCCTATAGCCATGTAGGTATCTTCAATAGCCCACCAACCCAGTAGTTTGGCAATAATATTTATGAGCACTGCCACTGTACCACCAATAAAAGCCCAGCGAACGCCGTCGGTGGTGATCCAGCCACGTTTGTAAATTCCCATCACAATAACAATGGCCCCGATAGCCCTTATACCATAGGAGATGTAGGCCATACTCAGGATGGCCCCGGTGCTGTAATAGGCCAGCGGAATGGTAAGCAGATTGACCAGGATAACCAGCTTGCGGGCTGTGGAGATGAGTTTTTTATCTACGGCAGTTTTATTGATAATGCCATGGTATATGTCTTTGGTGGCGATAGTAACCACAGCAAAATTTACAGGCCCTACCGTGGAAAGTATCGCTGCAAGAATGCCTGCCAGGGCAATGCCGCCCAGCACAGGATGAATAAACTCAGGTGTAACCATAAGTGTGGGCAGCACCATTTTGGGATTGATAATACCCAAATCGGGATTCCACAATGGGCTGGCACTGGTGGTAATATCGAAATAGCCCCCGGTTTTGGCCACCAG
>SKVR01000200.1 GCA_007129355.1 Bacteroidales bacterium
AATTGTTCCCACTTAACAAAGGGTGCCGATTCGTGGTAACCTTTCTGGTCGGTGGCTTTGTAAAGCTCGTCTTTTTCGCTTATTACGTAATACTCAATCTCGCCCATCACCTCCAGGCTGTAACCGGTTTTGTCAACCAGGGCCTGGTGTGCTTTACGCATAATATTTTCCGGGGCGCTGGCCAGCGGGTTCCCATCCTTGTCATAATAAGAACAGAGGATATCGAGGGTAGGAATTTCTGCAAAAGGATTCAGGAATGCAGTTTTGTAACGGGGCACTACGTAAAGGTCGCTGGAGCCTGCTTCCAGGAAGTTGAAAAGGCTGCTGCCGTCTACCCGCTCGCCGGTAGAAAGGATGGTATCAAGATGCTCGCGGCTCTGAATAACAAAGTTGAGCGCTTTAAGGCGTCCATCGCCTCCCACATAGCGAAAATTGATCATTTTGATGTCGTTGTTCTCAACATAATGGATCAGATCGACCTTGGTAAAATCTTTGGCGGGTTTCTGAAGAAACCGAACCAGGGGGTTGGGATTCAGATTATAAATACTGTTGTCCATATTATTGTGCTTTTTAAGGTTTATTAGGTGTTTTGATAAAAAATTGCGGCCAAATTACAACAAAAAAACCAATCCGGTTGGGGAAAATTATTCGAATTCGACCTATGACAGCTATTCTTATATGAACATGTTGCGGGAAACGGTTCTACCTTCTATTTACAAATAAATCCTTATTTTTGACGCCAAATTATTGTTACTGTAACATACATGCGAATTTCCATTATACTTCCTGGTTTTCTTGTTCTGCTATTTCTCCACAGTTGCACGTATCTTCGGGAAACACCATCTTACCGTGAGGCTGACCTACAGGAGCGGCGCGCCGCCCGGGCGGGAGCTGCGGCACCGGAAACCACAGAATTTTACACCGAATATTCGCGTATTCTGGGTTATTCCCTCAACGGAAATGAAAATCCGGTATTGCTGCGCGTAGTGGCCGGCTGGCTGGGTACACCATACCGTTATGGTGGTACAACCAAAGCCGGTGCCGACTGTTCTGGCTTCGCCAAGGCAGTTTACTTAAAGGTGTACGATATTAACCTGGAAAGGGTAACGGTAAATATGGCCCAGAGCTCTCGCCGCATAAGCAAACGCAACCTTAGGGAGGGCGACCTGGTTTTTTTCCGCATCAACGGCCGGCGAATATCGCATGTCGGCATTTACCTGAGTAACAATAAGTTCGTTCATGCATCAACATCAAGGGGTGTCATCGTCAACGATCTGGATGAAAACTACTACAACCGTAACTTTGCCTTCGGCGGCAGAGTACAACGATAGCAATCACTTTTTCCTCATCAATCCTTAATCTCAATCTCAGCCTTAATCTCAGCTTAAAATAAGTGCCTGAAGGGCACCAGCAACCATTCAAAGAATTTCTGCAACCGCGGTCGTTTATGCCAGTTATTATAATCAAAGAGTTCAGATTCTTTAAGACTCTGGTTGAAATGGTACACCAATTGACGATTCAAACTTTTATGCTCGCCAAACAGGCAGATCTCATGCTGGTAACGGAAACTACGATAATCGAAATTGGCCGATCCGATTATAAAGTATTTTCTGTCGGCCAGAAATATCTTGGAATGCAGGTTTTGAGGTAAGAAAAAATAGATGTTTACTTTTTCTTTTGAAAGTTCTCCCAGATATTTTCCCGATAGAATATCAAGTACATGGATATCGGATTTTTTAGGAATAATAATGTTAACTTTCACGCCTCGCCTGGCGGCATCCATCAATGCTTTGCGCAGATTGCTTCCAGGCAGGAAATAGGGCGTTTCAATAAAAATATCTTTTTCTGCCTTTTGAATCAACTCAAGGTACTTTTTTTGTGCCGGCTGGTTTTTTATGCTGGGAACATCTCTTATGATCTGGTAACCATCAAAATCCACCTTTCTGGTATAGGCAATTTTATCGTACAGGAATTTGTTGTAGATTTTCATGTTTTCCAGGAAAACCCTCCTGAAAGCCTTGGCAATACTTCCGTGAATCCGGAATATCGATTCGCGCCAGTTTAGGGCATAGCCGCTGATGTTGGCCGAACCGATGTAGGTAATCTCATCGTCGATGATCAGGATCTTGCGGTGGTCGCGCCGGTGATTTTTGGTAAAAGCATCCCAGCTTATCTTTATTTTTTTGAAGAACTTTACCTCTCCACCCAGATCAATAAGGTCTTTGAAAAAGGCCATATTGGATGAAGCACCCCAGGAATCAATAAGCAGTTTAACTTTTACACCTTCGCGGCATTTTTTGATGAGATTATCGCGGAATCGTATGCCGATGGGGTCGTTTCGGAAACGGTAAATTTCAAGATATATATACTTTCCGGCCTTCTGAATATCGCTGAGCATGGCCGGATAAAACATCAGGGGATCTGAAAACATCTTGATTTTTAACTCTTGCTCCATCTGCAAAACAGCTTAAAAACTCGTAAGCCAAACATAGCTTATTTTCTTCAAATTAACAATATGGTATTCAAAATAATGCAGATCTGCCAAAATAAAGTTTTCAGTTTTTGCTAAAAAGCTTATTTTTACCTTCCAAAAAAGATATGCTGATCATCGGAATTGCCGGGGGCTCCGGTTCAGGAAAATCGACGGTGGTAAAAAAGATCGTAAACCGTCTGCCTAAAAAGAGCGTTTCTGTCATATACCAGGACGCTTACTATAAGGACAATGGCCATCTCACGCCCGAGGAAAGGGCAAAGATCAATTTTGACCATCCCAGTGCTATAGAGTTCAACCTGCTGGTAAAACATCTGGATATGCTACGCGAAGGGAAAACCATTCCCATGCCCATCTATTCTTACCTAACATGTGCCCGCGCCAATGAGACCATTCCGGTGGAACCCAAAGAGGTAGTGATTGTAGAGGGCATCCTCATTATGTCGAACCCCCGCATGCGCGACCGCATGGACATCAAGATCTTCGTAGATGCCGACCCCGACGATCGCCTGATGCGCATCATAATACGCGATATTGAAGAACGCGGACGTTCATTCATTGAAGTGCTCGAACACTACGAAAAATACGTGAAACCTATGCACCTGCAGTTTATTGAACCCAGCAAGCGATACGCCGAAATGATACTCCCGCAGGGGGGCGAAAACCACGTGGCCATAGATATGATCGTTTCTCGCATACGCTTCGCACAGGAAGCCAAACAATTAGAGAAGTAGGGTGTTATTTTAGTTGATGAGTTGATATTTGGTTGATAGATTTAGTGGTTTAGGAGTAGAGAATTATGATGCTGAATTATTTAACTTGTAAAAGCTTTTATGTATTATGGCGCATATTTATGCTTTTGAGAAATTAGATGCCTGGAAAGAAAGCAGGTTTCTGGCGAAAAGATCATCAAAAACATCACCAAAAGATCAGGCACATTTTTACCAGTTGGCCTACAGCAGTTTGATGTAATTACTGAATCAATTGATAATTGCAGGCGATCTCAACTATATATCTAAAGAATTAGTATTAGTAACAAGATCAAAAATCGAATTAATTACAAAACTTATCAATTCTTTAAGAAAATCAAGATTAACTCCCAATCCTAAACATCTAAACATCTAAACATGATTCCACTATACAATTTTCACTCTCACTCACACCACTGCGACGGTAAAGAATCCATGGAGGATTATGTAAAGGCTGCCATTAAAAAGAAATTCAAAGCCTTTGGATTTTCAGCACACTCTCCCCTGCCCTTTCCCAATGAATGGAGCCTGACACCGGAAGCTTTTAAAAACTATGTACAGGAAGCACGGTATCTGATTGAAAAATACGGGAATGAGATTGACCTTTATCTGGGTCTGGAGATTGATTACATCCCCGGGCATTCCGAAGATTTTGCCGGCTTTATGAGAAATACTCCACTGGATTACTGCATTGGTTCCATTCACCTTGTGCGCCACCCCGAAAGCGGAAAAATATGGTTTATAGATGGACCCGTGGAAGGTTATATAAATGGAGTAAATGAAATTTTCCAGGGCGACTACCGCGCGGCCGTTACAGCCTTTTACCAGCAAACCATCGACATGGTAAATACCCAAAAGCCTGATGTCATTGGTCATATCGACAAGGTAAAAATGCACAACAAACAACGCTGGTTCTCCACCTCAGAAAAATGGTACCAGGACCTTATTGATGAAACTTTACAGGCAGTGGCCGAAAACGGCTCCATTGTCGAACTCAACACCCGCGGCCTCTACAGCGGCAAAACTGATGAATATTTTCCTTCCACCGACATCGTGAAAAAATGTTACGACCTCAACATCCCCATGATGGTAAACACCGATGCCCACCACCCATCCCAACTTGACATACACTTCAATGAAGGCCACCAGCTGCTTAAAGAAGTGGGTTTTAAGATGGTGAAGACGCCGTTCTTTGAAGAGGAGATTTAGGTTGATGGGTTGATGGAATTATTCTTTTCTATTAAAATTTAATACCTTTTACATTATGGCATATTCATTTAGTTTTGAGATGTTAGATGCATGGAAAGAGAGTAGGTTGCTTGCAACAAAAATTTATAAAATAACCATTGATTTTCCTGATTATGAAAAATTTGGAATTGTTTCTCAAATGAGACGTTCCGTTATTTCTGTAAGCTCCAACCTGGCCGAGGGGTCTTCATGAAGCACTTTTAAAGAACAGGCGTATTTTTATCAAATGGCTTATGGAAGTCTCATGGAATTACTCAGCCAGCTTATAATTTCAACTGATCTGGGATTCATGAACGAACTTATACTGAATGACATCAGGACGGATCTGGAAAAAATAGCCAGGCTGATCGGAGCCCTAAGGAAATCCCGCATCAATACCAAGCCCTAAACCCATCAACTTATCAACCCATAAACCCATAAACCTATCAACCTTTTTTTTACCTTTGCCCCCTAACAGAATACCTCCATGAGCGATGCTATTAAACACGAGTGCGGCATAGTGCTTCTGCGGTTGCTGAAGCCTCTCGAATACTACCTTGCCAAGTATGGTACAGCCTTATACGGCCCCGATAAAATGTACCTCCTGATGGAAAAACAACACAACCGCGGCCAGGACGGGGCAGGAATCGGCTGTATAAAGTTCGACATGGACCCGGGCACGCGCTATATGCACCGCATACGAAGCGCAAAAAGCAACCCAATACAAGATATTTTTGATCAGCTCAACACAAAAATAGAAGAAGCACATAAACAAAATCCGGAAAGATTGCGCGATATCAACTGGCTGAAAAATAACATCGGCCTGTCTGGTGAGCTTTTTATCGGTCACCTGCGCTATGGCACTTTCGGTCATAATGCCATCGAATTTACCCACCCCTTTATTCGAGAAAACAACTGGATGTCGAAAAACCTGATGATTGCAGGTAATTTCAACCTTACCAATGTTGACGAACTTTTTGATAGCCTTGTAAATATCGGTCAGCATCCCAACAAAACATCCGATACCATAACTATCCTGGAAAAGCTTGGGCATTTTCTGGATGATGAAAATGAAGACCTTTACAGGAAATTTAAGAAACAAGGTTACACAAAAAAGGAGATCTCTCCCCTGATTGCAAAGCATATTGACATACAAAGTATCCTTTCCAACTCATGCAAATACTGGGATGGCGGTTATGTGGTTGCCGGGCTGCTGGGCCACGGCGATGCATTTATCATGCGCGACCCGGCTGGCATCAGACCGGCATATTATTACCGTGACGACGAGGTAGTTGTGGTAACATCTGAAAGACCGGCCATCCAAACCGCTTTCAATGTGCCGCGCGAAACCATTCAGGAAGTTAAACCCGGCCATGCACTTATCATCAAAAAAGACGGGTATATCGGCGAAGTGGAGTGTAAAAAACCTGTCGCCAGAAAAGCATGTAGCTTCGAAAGGATCTATTTCTCGCGCGGTACCGATGCCGACATCTACAAAGAACGTAAAAAGCTGGGTAAACAATTGGTGCCTGCCATATTGAAAACCATCAATTACGACCTGGAAAATACCATCTTTTCCTACATTCCCAATACGGCCATTGCATCCTACAACGGACTGGTAGAAGGACTCAACGCATTTTGCGATCAGGTTAAGAAAGACCGTTTGCTTCAGCTCAAAGGAAATGCAGAACCTTCAGAAATTGAGAAAATTCTTAGTCTCCATCCGCGTATCGACCAAATTGCCGTTAAAGACGCCAAGCTGCGTACCTTTATAACGGAAGATAACAAGCGCGATGACCTGGTAACGCACGTTTACGATGTAACCTACGGAGTTGTAAAAGAATACCAGGATAGCCTGGTAGTAGTTGATGACTCCATCGTTAGGGGCACTACCCTCAAGCAAAGTATCATCCGTATACTCGACCGGCTGGGGCCCAAAAAGATCATTATCGTGTCCTCTGCCCCCCAGATACGCTATCCCGATTGCTATGGCATTGATATGGCCAAATTATCAGAATTCATAGCATTCAAGGCAACCATGGAACTGTTAAAACAAACCCGTCAGGAACATATCATTAACGATGTGTACAAAAAATGTATTGCGTCGGAAAATATTCCGCGTGAAGAAGTGAGCAATCATGTGCGAGAAATTTACAAACCCTTCAGGCCTGAAGAGATCTCAGCCAAAATTGCCGAAATGGTACACCCAAAAGATGTAAATGCAGATGTTGAGATCGTTTTTCAAACCATTGAAGACCTGCATATTGCCTGTCCGGGGCACCGTGGCGACTGGTATTTTACCGGAGAATATCCAACACCAGGCGGAAACAAAGTGGCGAACCGATCGTTTATCAACTACATCGAAGGCCGCAACGAAAGAGCTTATTAGGAATAAATTGACATCACCTGCGGGCTGTGAAACATCGCATAGCTCTTTCATGGTATTTTTCAAAGCAAATTGCATCATGAGCGCATATATTCAAAAACTCATTTTACAGGGAGAACATCAGAAACAGGATTTCAAATTCCAGGTAAATGATTCGCGAAAAATTGCCCGTACTCTCTCAGCCTTTGCAAATACCGATGGCGGAAAACTGCTTATCGGTGTGAAAGACAATGGCGTAGTGGCCGGGGTGCGTTACGATGAAGAATTCTACATGATCGAAGGAGCAGCACTGATGTATTGCAAACCCGAGGTCGATTTTGCCTACCGCACCTGGAACGTCGACGGAAAAACGGTTCTGGAAATTGACATCCCTGCCATGGATCACAAACCCTGCTTTGCCGAGAATGAGCATGGGAAATGGATGGCATACATCAGGGTTGCCGACCAGAATATTTTGGCTAATACCGTTCAACTTAAATACTGGAAGCGACAGAATCGCGAAACAGGTACATTTATCCGCTACAGCGAAAAGGAAAAAATTTTACTTGAATTTCTCAATGAACACCCCTTCATCACTCTGGGCAAATTTTGCAAGCTGGCCGGAATACCCAGGTATCTTGCCGAAAATATCATTGTAAACCTTCTGGTTACCGGTATCATCGAGATGGGGCAAAACGAAAAAAGCAGCTGGTTCCGGCTCAAAGACCCCGGCGAGCAGAATAGCTGGAACGGGGAATAAAAAAACCGGCCTGAAGATCAAACCGGTTCTTTGTGGAGAATATCGGAGTCGAACCGATGACCTCTTGGCTGCCAGCCAAGCGCTCTAGCCAACTGAGCTAATTCCCCGTTTTTATGGTTTGCAAAATTAGCAGCTTTTATTAATTTGGCAAAAATTTTTTCTGTATTTGCCCTTTTTATTATTAAAGGGCTTTAAAATCATAAAAAAATACTGTAAATGAAGAGATTATTTGTTGCCATAAAAATAAAACCCGGACATCTGCTGACCAATGTTTACCGAAAAATCAAAGATGACCTGAATGCCGACAGCATTAAGTGGGTAAACGAAGATAATCTGCACATTACACTGAAATTTCTGGGTGATACACCGGATAAAGATTTGTCATTAATTTCCCAAAACCTCAGAAAATCACTGGAAGGCACCGGACGTTTTGATTTTCGTATTGAGGGTTTCGGCTATTTTGGAAATTCCAGATTTCCCAGGGTTTTGTGGTTAGGCATTGAAGATGGAGGACAACTGCAGCAGCTTTTTAAACAAATTAACATGGGGCTGGAAAATTTCGGACCTCCCGAAAAAAGCCATGTTTTCAAACCTCATCTTACCATCGGCAGGGTTAAAGAGTTTAAAAGCATGAACAAGCTTTTTGAACTGGAAGCTGAATTTGCCGGTGAAGCATTTCAAACAGCTCCGGTAAATGAAGTTATTCTGTATGAAAGTTTTCTCAAACCCACAGGGCCTGTTTACAAGGTGGTGGAAAAATTTGAACTCATTTAAAATATAGTTTATGATAAACGAATCCCTGCAATCCATTTTTAAATCTATTCTGGAAAAGCACACCAATCAGCCGGAAAAGATCCAAAAAATTTCTTCACTTTCGGGTGGATCCATAAATAATGCTTTACGCATAAAAACCGCCAGTGGAACCTGGTTTGCCAAATACAATTCGGCTGACAGGTATCCCGGAATGTTTGAAAAGGAAGCCCTGGGTCTGGAATTGCTCCATAGTGCAGGGGAGGTGCACACCCCCGAAGTTATAGGTTACGAAAGTGCCGATGGGCAAAGTATGCTCGTGCTTGAATACCTGGAAAGTGCCGGTGAAAACCGAACTTACTGGCACGATTTCGGAACTTCCCTTGCCCGTCTGCATAAACATACTGGTGACCGTTTCGGTCTCGACCATGACAATTACATAGGAAGCCTGGAGCAATTCAATGATTACCATGACACCTGGATTGATTTTTTCATTAATCAACGCATTGAAATTCAGATAAAGATGGCCCGCAATAAGGGTTTAATGGATAGCGGCGCCGTAAAACGTTTTGAAAAACTATATCCCCATCTTTCTGATTTCTTCCCTGATGAAAAACCTTCCCTTATTCACGGTGATCTGTGGAGCGGAAATTATATGACCAACAACAGGGGAGAAGCATGCATTATTGACCCGGCGGTTTATTACGGTCACCGTTTGATGGATATTGGCATGTCGAAATTATTTGGCGGATTTGCTCCTGCATTCTATGAATCCTACAACAGCGAATTTCGCATGGAAAGTAACTGGCGACAGGCTGTTGAAATTGCCAATCTTTATCCGCTTATGGTGCATGTTAATCTTTTTGGTGGAGGCTACCTGGGTGGAGTGATGGATGTGCTTAAGAGGGTTTGAAGAAGGTTTATGGTTGATGGGTTGCTAAGTTGATGGGTAATCGGTGAGGTGTGATTGGTGATTGGAAACTTTTGTGCTTTGTCAATTAAGCTTATGTAGGCCTATTCCCCCTTTGAAGGGGGCTAGGGGGATGTTTTTTTTGTTAGTAATCATAAACACCAATCAAACCTATAACCTCTCCTTCCAAAGATCTCTGAAGGTTTTTTTCTGAATAACAGGCAGGTCGCGGCGATTGCCCCAGGTTTTTTTGAATGCTTTTTTCAGGAAGAAATTTTTGATTCCAGCTCCCGGAAAGCTCATATATTTGGGTTTGAGCATGGCCATTTTCCATATACGCATACCCCAGTCTTCAATGCGGGGCACAAGTTTATTTTCTACTGAAAAATTACGGTTTTGCAATAACTGAAAATGCAGGTCAATATTTACAGGGCAAACTTCGGTGCATTTACCACACAGTGATGATGCATAACTCAGGTGTTTGTAGTGCATCATAGAGCGCAGGTGAGGGGTTATGACCGCCCCGATGGGTCCGGAGTATACACTGCCGTAGGTATGACCGCCAACATTGTGGTAAATAGGACAACCATTCAGGCAGGCACCGCAACGAATGCACGATAAGGTACGACGTTGTGGAATCTGCGAAAGCAATTTGCTGCGGCCATTATCGAGTAAAATAACATACATCTCTTCCGGCCCATCCACTTCGTCCTTCTGCCTGGGCCCGCTGATAAGTGTATTATAAGCCGTAATATTCTGTCCTGTACCAAAAGTAGCCAGCAGGGGCCAGAACAAATGCAAATCATCAATGCTTTCAATCAGTCTTTCAATACCTGCAATAACAATATGTATACGGGGCAGGGAGGCTGATAAAACGCCGTTTCCCTCATTTTCAGTAAGCGCCACAGTGCCCGTTCCTGATACCAGAAAGTTGGCACCGGTAATTCCGGCAGTAGCATTTACAAATTTCTCGCGAAGGGTTTTTCTTACAAATTTTGTAATTTCAGTGGGGGTACTCTCCGGATCCAACCCGAATTTTTCATGAAAAATACCAGCAATATCTTTCGCAGATTTATGCATTACCGGTGTAACAATATGATATGGTTTATCATCAGAAATCTGAACAATATATTCTCCAAGGTCGGTTTCAACACATTCAATTCCCTGATGGCCCAGAAAATGATTCAGTTCAAGCTCCTCAGTAACCATGGATTTGGATTTTACCACCAGTTTCACATCCTTTTTCCTGAGTATATCAATAATGGCAAGATTAGCTTCCTGTGCATCCTGAGCCCATATTACCTTTCCTCCCCGCCGGATGAAATTCTGCTCAAACTCTTTTAAAACATTTTCCAGATTTTCAATTACCCGGTATTTCTTTAATGCAACCTGTCGGCGGACCAAATCAAGTTTCTGATATTGAAGTTTTCCCCTGGATACAGCAGCATCATACTTTCCAATATTATTGGCAATGGTTTTGCGATGCTGAAGATCAAAGGATTTAGCTTCGGAATCTTTTATAAATTTTTGATATACTTCTGACATAATATAGAAACTGATTTTGCGGAAAGTTAATGAGAGCAGGAAATTTTATTTACTCTTTTCTGATGTCTTCCACCTTCAAAAGACGCTTCCAGAAAAGCATCTGATATTTCAGTGGCTTGAGTGGCAGTTAAAAATCTGGCCGGCAGAGCGAGCACATTGGCATCGTTGTGCCTGCGTGCCAGGGAAGCAATT
This sequence comes from Bacteroidales bacterium, assembly GCA_007129355.1. Taxonomy (GTDB): domain Bacteria; phylum Bacteroidota; class Bacteroidia; order Bacteroidales; family UBA7960; genus SKVR01. Next base: position 10,990 of record SKVR01000200.1, read on the forward strand.
TCAGGAATCCAACACAAAGCACATCGAATGTGCTGGTGCTTATTGGCAGTAATATTTACACCATTACCGCTTCCGCAGATAACTATTCCTATATCAAACTCGCCAAACTTCATTGCTTCTGAAAGCGGATGCACAAAATCAGGATAATCGGCACTTTCATTCGTGTGGGTACCAAAATCCTTTATTTTTATATCCTTTTTTTCTAAATAACTGCTAAGCTTTTTTTTTAATTCAAAACCTGCATGATCCGATGCTATTGCTATTTTCAGTGAATTACCTTGCATTGTTAATAAGTTTTGATGGGTGTAAATAAAAACAAAAATACAGAGAAATTCTACAGTATTTATTTTTAAGTGTTTAGATTAAAAAGCATGCACCCATATTTATAGGTAGATATTTCAAGAGTAGCTAATTATCAAAATTTTAGAGCTTCTTAACAATTCAATGTTGAAAAATGAAAAAAAGTGCTCATATCTTTTGGTAAAATTTTATAGGAAAGTTCATAACTAAAAACCTATAACTGATTTTTGGAAATAAACAATACACCTGGTAACAATTTTATAAGAATATATTAACAATAACTTAACATTTTAAAGGTTCATTTTTTGACGTTTTAAACACAATTTTATCAATAATATCAGAAACTGACAACATGTTAATAAGGTCTGAAAAGACTACAAATGAGAATCTTGTTTTTACTAGTGGTGTTAGTAAACTGTTAACAGAATTTAATAAATCAGTTTGTCAAGTTTTTACTGATTTATTTGCAAACATTACTAACATGACTAATAATAATAATAAAGAATTTTAAATATTTTAAATAAAAAGTAATAGTATTATAGTGTTAAAAAAGAAGAACGGATATTTGCTTCAGGTTAAATATCTGAAAAAAAAGGAAATTTGTATATGATTTACTTATTTAAATCAAAAAAACCTATTCCATTGTTTTATCACACGAAATTTTGATTAATGGTTAATTATCCTTAAATTAGATACTGTGTCTTAGGCTTGTATCATCTAACTAATTATTAATGGGTTAAATTAAAAAAAATGTTGTAAATTTGGACTTGTTAAGTTCAAAGCGTATCATTTAACAAAGAAACCAACAAGTTGATTGTATATTAACACAACTGTTAATCAAAACTTTAATTTCAAATTTTTCAGTAAAACAAATAAACTAGGGATATGGCAAAAGTAAAAATTTTGGTTGTTGAAGATGAGAGCATCGTAGCCAAGGATATCCAAAATAGCTTAAAGAAACTGGGCTATCAGGTACCCACAACCGTAAGTAGTGCTGAAAAGGCAATTGAAGAAATTGAAGAAAACAAACCCGATTTGATACTTATGGATATTATGCTCAAAGGTCAGATGAGTGGTATTGAAGCTGCTAACGTTATTAAGGAAAGGTTCGGAATACCTTTAATATTTTTAACAGCATATGCAGATGATAATACCTTAAGTAAGGCCAAAATTACAGAACCTTACGGGTATATTATCAAACCTTTTAAAGAAAAGGAATTGCAGACAACCATTGAAATGGCCATGTATAAGCATGAGAAAGATGAGGTTATTAAGAAAGAAAGAGATTTGTACCATTCTATCATTGAAAACAAAGAATCAAAAGATAGTATATTTGTAAGAGCTGATTATCGATTGAATAAAATCAATTTTGATGATATTTTTTATGTGGAAGCATTAAAGGATTATGTGGTTATCAATACTTTTGATAATAGCTATACTACGCATACTACCATGAAGGAAATGGTAAGAATTTTGCCTACTAAAGATTTCGTACGAATTCATCGTTCTTTTATAGTTAATCTGAATAAGATTTTCTCAATCAAATATCCAGACCTGGTTATAGAAGGAAAAATGAAAGTTTTACCTATTGGTGGCTTGTATCGTA
>SKVR01000067.1 GCA_007129355.1 Bacteroidales bacterium
TAAAACAATAATAAATGATAATTTTGCACAAAATTAAAGTTCACAAAAAATGTTTGATAATTTATCGGATCGCCTTGATAAGGCCTTTAAACTGCTGAAAGGGCAGGGCCATATTACTGAGATTAATGTTGCAGAAACCTTAAAAGACGTTCGCAAAGCACTGCTCGATGCTGATGTTAGTTTTAAAATTGCCAAGAATTTTACTGAAACTGTAAAGGAAAAGGCATTGGGGCAAAATGTTCTTACAGCTGTTTCTCCAGGGCAACTGATGGTTAAAATTGTTCATGAGGAGCTTACGGAACTCATGGGCAATACCAATGTTGAAATCAATTTAAAGGGAAGTCCTGCCATTATTCTTATAGCAGGTTTGCAGGGTAGTGGTAAAACTACATTTTCGGCTAAACTTGCCAATTATCTTAAAAACAAGAAATCGAAGAAAGTATTGCTGGTAGCGGGCGATGTATACCGGCCGGCAGCGATTGATCAGCTTAAGGTTCTTGGTGAACAGATTAATGTTGAGGTCTTTACAGAAGATGGCTCCAAAGACCCCGTAAGTATTGCAAGGAAAGCTGTTAACCACGCAAAAACCATGGGCCATAGTGTGGTTGTTGTGGATACCGCTGGTCGTCTTGCCATCGATCAGCAGATGATGGATGAGATTGCCTCTCTCAAAAAGAACCTTAACCCACAGGAGACCCTGTTTGTGGTTGATGCCATGACAGGGCAGGATGCAGTAAATACCGCAAAAGCGTTTAATGACAGACTTGATTTTGATGGCGTCGTTCTTACCAAACTCGACGGTGATACCCGCGGTGGTGCTGCTCTCACCGTAAGATCGGTTGTGGAAAAACCCATTAAGTTTGTGGGTATTGGTGAAAAAATTGATGCTCTCGATGTATTTTACCCCAAAAGGATGGCCGATAGGATCCTGGGAATGGGTGATATTGTTTCTCTGGTTGAAAAAGCTCAGGAACAATTTGATCAGGAAGAGGCTCGTCAACTGCAAAAGAAAATTGCCAAAAATCAATTTAATTTTGATGATTTCCTGAAGCAATTGCAGCAAATTAAAAAGATGGGAAATGTGAAAGATCTGATGGGAATGATACCAGGGATGGGGAAAGCCATGAAGGATGTCGACCTTGAAGACGATGCTTTTGCCGGCATTGAAGCCATTATCTATTCCATGACACCTGAAGAGAGAGCAAACCCTGTCATTCTTAATGGCAGCCGCCGCAAAAGAATTGCAGAAGGAAGCGGCACCAACATTCAGGAAGTAAACCGCCTTATCAAACAGTTTGGCGATACCCGTAAAATGATGAAAATGATGTCGGGCGGAGGGGGAAAACTCATGAATATGATGAAGGGAGTTCCCGGAATGAGAAAATAAAATGACCTATCTTCATAGTTTTTCTGAATAAATCAAAACACACTTAAAATACAGAGTATATTATGGAACTTATTGATGGGAAAAAAATCGGAGCAGAAATAAAAAAGGAAATTGCCGAACAGGTTAAAAAAATGACTGATGCCGATGAACGCCCGCCGCATCTGGCAGCAATACTTGTAGGCAATGATCCTGCCAGTGAAACATATGTATCCAGCAAAGGCAAAGCGTGCAAAGAGGTAGGATTTGATTCATCAACCTATAAATTTGAAAGTGACATTACAGAAAAGGAATTATTGGAAACTGTTGAATTTCTCAATAACGATCCGGAAATTGACGGGTTTATCGTTCAGTTACCTTTACCTGATCATATTGATGAAGACAAGGTTATACAGGCCATAAAGCCTGAGAAAGATGTGGATGGCTTCCATCCGGAAAATGTAGGCCGTATGACCATCGGTTTGCCCGCTTATGTTTCTGCAACACCCAATGGCATTATGGAGCTTATCAGGCGTTCGGGAATCGAAACCGAGGGTAAAAACTGTGTAGTGCTTGGTCGAAGCAATATTGTTGGCCGCCCGGTAAGCATTCTCATGTCGAGAACTACGAATCCCGGCAATGCCACGGTTACAGTTTGTCATAGCCGTACAAAAAACCTGAAGGAAGTAACTTCGCAGGCCGATATTCTTATTGTGGCCATCGGGAAAACAGAATTTGTTACTGCCGATATGGTTAAAGAAGGTGCTGTTGTTATTGATGTGGGCATACACAGGGTTGAGTCTTCCGAAACCAAATCTGGTTTCAGGCTCAAGGGAGATGTTAAGTATGATGAAGTTTCACCTAAATGTTCACATATTACCCCGGTACCTGGCGGAGTGGGTCCCATGACCATCGTTTCTCTGCTTATGAATACGCTCAAAGCCCGTAAAAAAGAAATTTATTCCTGAATTGACAAATTGCAAACTATCAAACCTTAGTCACGGTCAGCAGGAAATGCTTGACCGGGGTTTACTTTTACCTGTAATGGAAATGTTTTACTCCATTCAGGGAGAAGGATATAATACAGGTAAAGCAGCCTTTTTTATACGTATCGGCGGCTGCGATGTGGGTTGTTACTGGTGCGATGTTAAGGAGGCATGGGATGCATCTGTGCATCCGCTCACCACTGTTGATGAGATTATCAGTCAGGTACTGCAGTATCCTGCTCATGCAGTCGTGATAACAGGTGGGGAACCTCTCATGTATAACCTGGATGTTCTTTGCTTGAAGCTAAAAGAAAATCAAATCCGGATTTTTCTTGAAACATCCGGAACCTATCCTTTAAGTGGCTCTTTTGACTGGATCTGTTTATCTCCTAAATCACAGCAGAACCCCCGAAAGGATATGCTTCAACTTGCCGATGAGCTCAAGGTAATTGTTTATGATGAAGACGATTTTAAGTGGGCTGAGCAAAATGTTTCACTGGTAAAGGAAAAATGTCTTCTTTTTCTTCAGCCCGAATGGAGTCGGTATCAGAAAATTTTGCCTTCCATTGTTGATTATATTCTGAACAACCCCCGATGGATGTTTTCCCTGCAGTCGCACAAGTTTATGAATATACCCTGACCATACCTTCGTCATGAACATTTGATTTCTTCTTTTTTTTTGCCTTGCAGCGGGAAAAATTCTTAGGTTTGTATAAAATATTTACGCTTCTATATCAATACAGTTCTGAAGAAGCTTTTGTCCAGGCGTAAAATTTCTTTAAAAATACAACTGATTCAATGATGAAAATTACGATCAAGTATCTGCTGAGAATATTTTTAATGCTGTTTATCTTATGGCCAACAGAATACGTATTGGCACAAAGACAGCAACGCGAGCTTACAACATCAAATAACCGCGCTCGAAGGGCTTTTGAAGATGCTGTTCAGAAGTATAACTTGCGCGATATCAATTCTGCTGCCGAAAGTTTCAGGGATGCTGTCAGGATAGATCCTGGTTTTATTGAGGCATACATTGTTATGGGAGAAATGTTTCAGTCTGCTGAACGCTTTGAAGAAGCAGTGGAAGCTTACCAGCAGGCAATAGAAATTAATCCTGACTTTTATCCCGGAGTTTTATATCAGTTTGCTGAATCAGCTCTTGCCATTGGCAAATACCAGGAATCCA
>SKVR01000199.1 GCA_007129355.1 Bacteroidales bacterium
AAACTGACTATATAAATGAAAACCACTTTATTTAAAGAAAAGCACGAAGCAATGGGTGGTAAAATGGTACCCTTTGCCGGTTTTTATATGCCTGTGCAATTTGAAGGTATTAACATTGAACACCAGACAGTAAGAGAAACGCTTGGTGTTTTTGATGTTTCACATATGGGCGAGATATGGGTAGAAGGACCCAAAGCTTATGAACTGGTGCAAAGAGTAAGTTCAAACGATATAGCAGTGCTTTCAGAAGGAAAAGTTCAGTACACATGTTTCCCCAATGATAAGGGAGGCATTGTGGATGATTTTCTGGTGTATCATTTTTCTAAAGAAAAATATCTGCTGGTTGTTAATGCTTCCAATATTGAAAAAGACTGGAACTGGCTTAACGAGCAAAATAAATCCATTGGGGCAAAATTGCGAAACGCTTCTTATGACACAGCCCAGCTGGCAGTGCAGGGCCCGCTTGCGATGAAAGCCATGCAAAAACTTACTCCGAAACCCATCGAAGACATGCCGTTTTATACATTTAAGGTTGTGGAATTCGCAGGTGTAAAGGATGTGCTGGTTTCCACTACGGGTTATACAGGTGCAGGTGGCTGCGAAATTTATTTTCCCAATGAAGCAGGAGTAAAAATTTATGACGCAGTGTTTGAAGCAGGTAAGGAATTCGGAATCAAACCTATCGGACTGGCAGCACGCGATACATTGCGACTCGAAATGGGATTCTGCCTTTACGGAAATGATATCGATGATACCACTTCACCCATTGAGGCCGGTCTGGGATGGATTACCAAATTTACTGATGGAAATAATTTCGTAAACCGCGAAAACCTTGAAAAACAAAAGCAGGAGGGCGTTGCCCGTAAACTGATAGGATTCGAACTACTCGATAAAGGAATTGCTCGCCAGCACTATCCTGTTCTGGATGCCGATGGAAATACTATTGGAGAAGTTACTTCCGGAACCATGGCACCCTCACTGAAAAAACCCATTGGCATGGCTTACGTAAAATCAGAATTTGCCAAATCAGGTAGAGAAATTTTTGTAGAGATTCGTGGTAAAGCCATCAAAGCAGTTGTGGTAAAAAGACCGTTTTATCAGGGATAGTTTTGGGGTTAATGGTTAATGATTAATGATTAATGGTTAGTGATTAGTAAATAAAATGAAATTATAACCTTTTAGCTTTTAAACTTTTCAACCTATCAACCTATCAACTTATAAACCTATCAACCATCAACCAAAACATGTTTTCCGAAAAAGGCAAATACACCGTAGAAGTTTGTTTCTCTCCTCTCTCCTGGCCTTTGTTTGAGAAGGAAAACGCAGTGGTTATCATTACGGATATTTTCAGGGCGACAACTTCCATATGTGCCGCTTTTCAGAATAAGGTAAAATCCATTATCCCTGTGTCTGAGATCGCGGAAAGTATTGTTTACAAGAAAAAAGGCTATATCGTTTCAGGAGAACGGGATGGTAAAAAACTGGATTGCGCCGAATTCGGAAACTCACCCTTCAACTTCATGGAACCACACCTGCAGGGTAAAACCGTTGTAATGAATACCACCAATGGTACCCAGGCCATTAAAATGGTACAGAGCGGCAATAACCTGGTCGGGATAGGAGCTTTCCTGAATCTCGATGCCATCTGCAACTGGGCCATGCAGCAAAAGCGCCCGATTATTATTTTCTGTGCCGGCTGGAAAAACCTGTTTTCGCTTGAAGATACTCTTTTTGCAGGAGCAGCTGCAGATTATATCATTAAAACCGGTAAAGGAGAGTTTCATACCATGTGCGATTCGGCCATTGCCAGTGCCGATCTTTGGGAAAAAGCCCGCAGCAATCCCCGTGCGTATATTGAAAAAGCCGCTCACCGGCATCGACTTCGTAAAATGGGGCTTGATGACATACTGGACTATAGCATGCAGCTCAATATCAACCAATGTGTTCCTGTGCTAAGAGAGCACGAAATAGTGGACATAGGCAAAGATCACAATTTATGATTTCAGGTGGCTTGTCAGTTATATTTCCGTTAAACTAATTACGAGTTCAGGTTGTTTGCTCTGATATACTTACACCTATGCTTTTGAAAAACAAACATACAATTTCCTTACTACTATCTATTGTTTTCCTGCTTTTGCCGCACCTCGACGGATTCTCCTTTGGTTTTGCTGCCCACAGAAAGATCAACAGGATGGCAGTTTTTACACTTCCGCCAGAGATGATAGGATTCTTCAAACACCACATCGAGTATATTACAGAAAGATCCATTGACCCTGACCGCCGTGCCCATGCCGTGGTGGGTGAAGCACAACGGCATTATATTGACATTGACCATTTTGGTAAAAACCCTTTCGATTCAATGCCACGCCGATGGAACCAAGCTATTGAGAAATACTCAGAGGATACACTTCAGCTTTACGGAATTTTGCCCTGGCACGCTAATGTGATGATGCATCGTCTTACCCGGGCCTTTGAAGATGAAGATGTAGACAGAATCTTATACAATGCAACCCATATCGGTCATTATATCTCAGACTTATGCACACCCCTCCATACCACCAAATATTACAATGGTCGTACACCTGAGCAGCGCGGAATACATGCTCTATGGGAAAGCCGTCTGGTGGAACTTTACGCTGATACCTACAACTATTTTGTGGGAAGAGCCGAATATATCGATACTCCCCTGGATCGTGCCTGGGAACTGATTGAGGAAAGTCATGCCAAAGTGGATACAATTTACATGATATTTGATAGCCTTATGGTACATCTCCCCTCTGATGTGATTTTCGCACACGAAATGCGCGGTCAGAGCACCCAGATGACTTACTCAAGAACCTTTTCCCACACCATGCATGAGGCCATGAACGGAATGGTAGAAAGACAAATGCAAAGGGCCGTTAAATCGGTTGGAGATTTCTGGTATACGGCATGGGTGAACGCAGGTCAACCGGATCTTTACAAACTGGAAAGTAGATCTTTAAGTGCTGCGCATCGCAGACAACTGGAAAGAGAAGACCGGCAATATGACCAGATTCAGCAAATGGAAGAGAGACCCAGCCCCCGGTGATCAAGTTTTAATCAAGCTTACGGTAATTCCAGATAAACAGAATGATCAAACCAGGTATAATAATAAGGTTAGGAATCAGGAAAAACCAGTGTGTTGTGGGGAGTGATATAAGAGGTATTAAAACAAACAGAATCATAGGTATAGAAAACGTCCACACACCTATCTTCAACTGATTCCATATCTGGATAATTCCAAAAAAGGCGATTATAGAAAGGATCAGCATTATCAGAGAAAAAAACAATCCGAACTCCTGAGCTCCCATAACAAGAAGATCAAGTATACCCGATGTTTCAAACCATGTTGGATTGCTTGTTGTAAGGGTTCCAAATAAACCAATTACAATGGATAAACCAACATGCACGAAGGCAATAACGCATAAAACTGTAAGAAAAACAGGGCGTTTTTTTTCAGCAGAAACCTGGGCCGGATCGTTCATTTTAATTTGTTTTATT
>SKVR01000268.1 GCA_007129355.1 Bacteroidales bacterium
AAAAAAAAAATAAAATAACTTAATATTCACATTGTCGTTTCCCTAAATGAGTAAGACGGCCATGGGAATTTTAAATTTCATCCTGTAATCATATCTGTAACTTTTGTCAGATTTTATTTAAAAAATGGAAAATGTAGCTCTGAATAACATATCACCCATTGACGGAAGATACCATAAAACCACCCAGTCCTTACAAAAGTATTTCAGTGAAGCAGCCCTGATAAAATACAGGGTTTATGTAGAAACGGAATATTTTATTGCACTTTGCAGGCAGGGACTTCCTGAACTTTCGGGTATTTCTGACGAAAAATTTGATAGTCTGAAAAACATTTTCCACGACTTTTCAGAAAAGGACGCCCTCCGGGTAAAAGAAATTGAGAGCGTTACCAATCACGATATAAAAGCAGTTGAATATTTTCTTAAAGAGAAATTCGATACCCTGGAACTGGAAAAGTATAAGGAATTTGTACATTTCGGACTTACATCACAGGATATAAATAATACAGCTATTCCGCTCTCGCTTAAGGAAGGCATGCTCGAAGTAATCGTACCTGAACTTGATAGCCTTCTGGTTAAACTTAAGGAGATGTCAAAACTCTGGCTGGAGCAACCTATGTTGGCCCATACCCACGGACAGCCTGCTTCACCAACTACCGTTGGAAAAGAAATCTATGTATTCCATTATCGCCTTGAAAGACAAATCAATCAGTTGCTGGCATTACCATTTCCTGCAAAATTTGGCGGAGCAACCGGAAATTTCAACGCCCATAAAGCAGCTTATCCGGATATGGACTGGAACGAATTTGCCGATAATTTCGTAAACAAAACTCTTAAGCTTCAGCGTTCGGAAGTAACCACACAGATAGAACATTATGACTTTCTGGCCTCCATTTTTGACGGGTTAAAAAGGATTTGCACCATCATCATTGATTTGAACAGAGATGCCTGGTCGTACATTTCAATGAACTATTTCAAGCAGAAGATAAAGGAGGGTGAAGTGGGTTCATCTGCCATGCCGCATAAAGTCAATCCTATTGATTTTGAGAATTCCGAAGGAAATGCCGGTATTGCCGTTGCACTTTTTGAACATCTGGCAGCAAAACTACCCATTTCACGCTTACAACGAGACCTTACCGATTCTACAGTCCTTCGCAATATCGGTGTTCCCCTTGCCCATATGCTGATTACTATCAAATCAACCATTCGTGGGCTGGATAAACTAATCATCAATAAAGAAGCCATAAACAGTGATTTGGAACAAAACTGGATGGTAGTGGCGGAGGCCATACAAACTGTACTCAGGAGAATAAGCTACCCCGAACCTTACGAAAAACTGAAAGAGCTTACCCGTAAAAACACTGCTGTAAACAAAGAAACCATTCACGAATTCATTAATTCGCTTGATGTGGAGCAGAATGTGAAAGATCAGTTGCTTAAAATTTCACCATTCAATTACACTGGAATTTTACCCAAAATTGAATAACCCTTATTTTCGACATCGTTAAATCTGAAAAGCAATACAACATCCGGGAATGGATAAATATAAAAAAATTCTGAGCTACATATTTCCTTATAAATCAAAGGTTGGGCTCAATGTGTTTTTCAATTTCCTGAGCGTTGTATTTAATGTTTTTTCTGTAACCCTGATCATTCCCGTATTGGGAATTTTGTTTGAAACACAACCGGTGGTTACCGAACGGATTCCTTTTGAGCTAACATCTGAAGCCATTCAAAACAACTTTTACTATTTCATAAGTTCGCTTATGATCCGGTTTGGAAATGTTCAGACGCTGATATTCCTGGGTTTATTCGCTATAACAACAAGCTTCTTCAAGAATGGATTTAAATATCTGGCCATGTATTACCTGGCATGGTTGAGAAATACAGTAGTAAAAGATATTCGCAATGATCTTTATAAAAAGACTTTAAAACTTCCTCTATCCTATCATTCCAATGAAAAAAAGGGAGACCTGATAAGCCGTATGACAAGCGATGTTCAGCAAATAGAGCACAGTATTATCAGCTCTCTTGAAATGATCTTCCGCGAACCCATTACCATTCTGGTTTACCTGATAACATTACTTTTAATTAGTCCGCAACTTACACTTGTGGTTTTTATCTTGTTACCTGTGAGTGGATTTATTATCGGAAGAATTGGAAAAACGCTGCGGGCAACTGCTCTTAAGGGGCAGAATAAACTCGGAGTGATTCTTTCAGTGCTTGAAGAAACCCTTTCTGGCATGCGTGTTATTAAGGCATTTAATGCAGAAGGAAAAATGACAGATCGCTTTTTCAGTCTGAACAGTTTCTATACACGGATTATGACCAAAATGTACAGAAAACAGTACCTGGCTTCACCGGTAAGTGAGTTTCTTGGTACGGCTGTGGTGGTGATCATTATCTGGTATGGGGGTTCTCTTGTATTAAGTGCCGAAGGCAGTCTTTCTCCGCAGGGATTCATTGCCTATTTGCTGATCTTTGCCCAAATCATTAATCCGGCCAAATCCTTTTCAACCGCATATTACAATGTGCTCAAAGGAATGGCATCTGCCGACAGGATTGATGATGTGATGAAAGCCAAAGTTACTATTGATGATAACCCTGATGCAAAAAATATTAAAGAATTCAATAATGCCATTGAGTTTCGCAATGTTAGTTTCCGTTATGATAAGGAAATTGTACTCAACAATATAGATCTTACTATACCCAAAGGAAAAACCATTGCACTGGTAGGTCAGTCAGGTGCAGGTAAGTCAACGCTTGTGGATCTTATTCCCCGGTTCTGGGATGTTACAGCGGGAGAAATCCTGATTGACGGGATTAATATCAAAAATGTAAAAATATACGATCTCAGGTCGCTTATGGGTAATGTAAGTCAGGAGGCCATCCTTTTTAATGATAATTTTTTCAATAATATTGCGTTTGGTGAATACAATGTTCCGGAAGAAGATGTTGTACGTGCAGCCAAAATTGCCAATGCATATGAGTTCATTGTAAAAACCCCGTTGGGTTTTTATACCAACATTGGCGACAGAGGCAACAAACTGTCAGGCGGGCAGCGTCAACGACTGAGCATTGCCAGGGCAGTATTGAAAAACCCCCCTATTCTGATACTTGATGAGGCCACATCAGCACTCGATACCGAATCAGAAAAACTGGTACAGGAAGCTCTTACCAACGTAATGAAAAACCGTACAGCAATCGTTATTGCACACAGGTTATCAACTGTTGTCAATGCTGATCTTTTGTGTGTTATGCACGAAGGAAAGATTGTTGAAAGAGGTTCCCATGCAGAGCTTCTTAATCAGGATGGTTATTACAGGAAACTTCATAATTTGCAAATGTTTGCTGAATAAATTTGATTAATTTTGCACGTACAAAACATTAACCCAAAATAAACTAAATTAATTACGATGGATTTAAGTAAGATAATGGCTATTTCAGGGAAAAGTGGTCTGTTTAAGATCATTTCGCAGGCACGGGGAGGAATAATTGTTGAATCACTATCCGATGGAAA
>SKVR01000178.1 GCA_007129355.1 Bacteroidales bacterium
AATTAACCGAACCTCCAAATCCGAATTTTGCAAAGTATGTATTGTAACCGATTTCGCGGGTTTTCATCTTAAGTGTAACTGGGATTTCAAGATTCTGTAAACGATAAATCCTTTCCTTTTCCCTGTATAGCTGACCGTCGACAACATCCTCAATGGGAAAACTTAACTTGCCACCAAAGTACGATACATGAACACCAGTTGCAAAGCTATAATGCTCAGCAAGTAAAAATTCGGCGAGAAGACCATAGGAAAAACCTAGTCGTATACCTTCACGCTCGTAGTCTTCCGTATCGGGTTTCATCCAGGCCAATGATGGTGATGCTTTCAGGCCCAGCCGAAAGGATTGAACATCCAGTGATTGCGCCAAAAGAGACGATACAATTAGTATAAGTGAAAATGATAATGCAATTTTTTTCATAATTTTGGGTTTTTAATTTCAGGTTGCAATATTAATCAGAATAATTGATTTTTTATATGTAGCTTTTACTGCTTTTTGTTTCCCATTAATAAAATTTTATGGCCATTCTTTGTATTCCTTTCTCAAAAATAATAAATAAACACACAATTCTTTTTATTATTATTGTCACACTTTTTTCTCAGGGTTGTCGGCGCTCACCGAACTGGGAAGCAGATATATCTTCAGTAAGCATACCCGATATTGAGATTAAAAGGTACGAAAAAGTACTTTTTAATATGAATCCTTTTAATATTTCTGAGGAGATTGAGCCGCATATGGATGATTTTCCGCTTTTTCTGGGCGATGAGGTTTATACCGAAACCGGACAGGCGCAGTTGTATGATTACATTACAGATCCTTTTATTCTCGAGATATGGAATGATACTTACGATGTGTGGGAAGATATTTCGCAACTGGAAGATGAACTTACCCTTGCTTTCCGTTATTTTCACTATCACTTCCCGCAAAGAGAAATGCCTGAGTTTTACTCCTATGTGTCGGGACTCGATTATGAACTTCCCGTAAAATACTATGAAAATAGTGTGATCATCGGGTTGGATATGTTCCTGGGGCGTAACTACAATAATTACGAAAGGGTAGGAGTGCCCGCTTTTAAAAGAAACCGGTTTGAACCTGCTGCTGCTCCGGTTGAAGTGATGCGGGTGCTGGCAGAAGACCTCATACGTTATAACCGGCAACTTCCCGAAACCTATCTTGAGTTTATGATCCATGAAGGGAAAATGCTTTATTTCCTGGATTGTATGTTTCCCGATGTGGCTGATTCATTAAAAATATCCTATACTTCACAACAACTCGACTGGGCCGAGCGCAACCAGGGGCATGCATGGGCATTTTATCTTGACAATGAGTTGCTTTATTCAACTGACCGACAGCTGATCCAGAAATTTACAGGAGCAGCACCCTTTACAGCACCCTTTTCAAGAGGGTCAGCCCCGCGTATGGGGGTTTTTACCGGCTGGCAAATCGTCAGGGAGTATATGCGCCGCAATCCTGATGTGAGCCTTATGGATCTTTTTATTGAAAAATCTGCGAGGGAAATCCTTAATGATTCAAGGTACAGACCATAAAAAATCAGGAAACAGAATAGATTTGCGGATGTTACCCCTGCGCTATTGGGGTTTTATGTGAAATTCATGATTGAAATGACCAATGAAATTCAAAATGTCATCCCGCCCTGCTTTTGTTTCGGCAGAGGTTATAAACATTTGTGGCAGCGGATCCCATATTTCTGAAAGTTTCTTTTTATAGGCAGCAATTTGAGACTGCAGGGTTGAGCTACCCATTTTATCAGTTTTGGTAAAGACAATGACAAACGGGAGTCCTTTGCTGCCAAACCATTCCATGTTTTCAAGATCATTCTTCTGCGGCTCATGCCGGCTATCTGCCAGAAGAAAGGAACATACCAGGTTTTCGCGATTGAGCAGGTAGTTTCGGATCATCTTTTCCCAGTTGTAACGGAGCTTTTTCGATACTTTAGCAAAGCCGAATCCGGGTAAGTCGGCCAGATACCATGATTCATTGATAAGAAAATGATTGATGAGCTGGGTTTTACCTGGTGTGGATGAGATTTTGGCCAGCTTGCCAAAGCCGGTTAGCATATTTATCAATGAAGACTTGCCCACATTCGACCGGCCCAGAAAAGCATATTCAGGCTTGTCAGAAGGTGGGCAGTCTTTGTAATGGGTTGAACTTATAATGAATTCGGCGCTGGTTATCAGCATAGTTTGTTTTATCAATTTGTTTGCAAGGCAATACAGATTTCAGCTACTCCTTTGAAATCTGTTTCAACTCTTTTTTTTGTTGTAAGAATTTATGTGGCGATTCTTTTTGGTTTCGTAAATGTCGGCTATGATAAGCAGTATTCCGGTTTCCTCAACACCACCAAAGTCTTTGTTCCAGGCTGTGCCAAATGTTTTCATGGTGGGGCTCAGACTCATATATGAATTTACAAGGGGGGGCACATTTTCGCCATACTCCCTTACCCGTTGCATCAGGATTTTTTGATTCTTATCAAGGGTTTCTCCTGTAAATATCTTTTCAAATCCCGAAATATCGGTTTTGTAAGTAAGAGGATTTTTAGGTACAGCAAGATTATCCTTATCAGGGAAAAAGGTTTGCATGAAATAGAGAATAAGGTCTCTGGCTATGGGATTAAAGTGATCGTACATGGTAACCTTACCAAAGAAATATTTGATATCGGGATGGTTGACCACCAATGCACCTAAACCATCCCAAAGATTATCAAGCGAGAAAATTCCTTTTCGACTTTCTCTTGAAGGCTGATAGTTGGGTTGAACGAATGAACGTCCCAACTCAATGGTATAAGGCAGAAGCTCTTTGATGAATTTTTCGGAATAGTTCATCAGACCTGATGTGGCCAGTTTGGGCACCCCTTTATTGTCAAGCGTTACATCATATCCCACGATATAGCGGTAGCCGCCCACAATCTCTTTATCTACCGGATTCCATACAATCAGTTGTTTATAAGGAACTTCCCCGGTATCATATTCGTCAATATCGACTTCTTTTCCGGTTCCTCCTCCTGCCATACGAAATGAAACTTCACGCAAACGCCCCACTTCAAGCATAACGTTTGGCGAATCATGATGCGTAATTACGTAGATTTCATTATTGCCATTATTTGTAATTCGCATGAATTTCTCTTTGCTGAGCTCTTTCTCAAGCACTTCCCTGTCTAAGGGTTGTATAATGTCTTCTTGCATATATCCTTTGTGTGATAGGTTTTTTGTATGGTAGTTTATACTTCAGGTTTTTAACCCAGTTCATAAATCTTTTCCTTAACCCATTGCGCCCATTCATAGTGTGTTTGGGTCTTAGTGAAAAGGGTGTAGGGTATAGGTCTGCCAAAGGTAATAGTCATTTTTTTGTCAGTCTGCTTAAACATTTCATCAGGAAGATAGAGCATTTCAATATTGGCCTTAATACCCAGTCTCTTTCTCAATCTTGCCAGGTTATAGAAAAATTCAGAATTTCTTCCTTCAATATAAACTGGCACAATGTCTCTTTTATGCCTGATGGCCTTGGTGATGAAGCTTTTCTTCCATTCCAGATCTTTGATAATTCCACCTTTTTGTTTTCGCGAAACCAGGCCCGCAGGAAAAATCAAAACCAGCTGGTCTGACTCATACATATTATCAATTAATCTGACATATTCTGCAGAGTTTCTTCCATGCTTGTTAACCGGAATGAAAAGATCACTGAGATTTCTCACATCCATGAGAATATCATTGGTGATGAACTTGATATCCTTTCTTTTCTTGCCAATTACATGCATCAGGGCCATACCGTCGAGTCCTCCTAAAGGATGGTTCGATGCAATGATATAACGACCTTGAGCCGGTATGTTTCCCGGGTTAATTACCTCAATATCAGCAGTAAATCTTTCAGTGAAAATTTTCTCAAGAAAATTGAGACCCATCTGATCCTTATTTTCATCAAGGGTTTCATTTAGTTCATCTTCGTGTATAATACGCTTTAGATACCTGATGAGAAATTTCGGAATCAAAGGGTATAATTTTCCTCCCTTTTTCCTGAAAACCTCGTCGACATCAATAAATTTCTTTTTCGGATTGTTCCCTGTCTGTTTATCCAAAGTCTTGTCCGTCATTTGCGGATTTTTTTTTGCCCTAAAAAAACAAAATTAAGGATTATTTTTTGAAAAAATATCAGGAAATCTGCTCTTGTGTTTTCTAAAGGCTAACACAACATGTAATTTATGCTATGAAAATGCATTTTAAGTGGTAAAACAGGGCTTTTAAATTGAAAATAAAACTACTCATAAAGTATAGTGATAAATCTACTTTGATAAACTAAATTGCAGATAATCAAAAAGATATGGGATTAGGAATTTCGGCATAAGCTGTTAATTCAGGAAAAGTTATTAACAATGTGTCGGAAAGTGGGAAAAAGTGGGAAAAATCTCATTATATTTACACCTTTAAACCGCAAAGTGTAAAAAAAATGGCAAATCTTTTTGGAGAATTTGTATGCAAGCTTGATGCTAAAGGCCGCTTTATGTTACCGGCAGGCCTTGTGCGACAGCTGTCTCCGGGTGATCAGGAAAGGTTTGTTATTAACCGGGGTTTTGAAAAAAACCTTACACTTTATCCCGAAAGTGAATGGCAGAAAATTACCAGGGAGATTAACTCCCTGAACCTCTACAACAAGAAAAATCGTGAATTTGTAAGGTATTTCTACCGGGGTGCATCTGAATTAAGATCTGACTCGGCCAATCGGTTGCTGGTTCCCAAACCCCTGATGGACTATGCTGATCTTGACAAGGAAGTTGTATTATTTGCCTTTGGCAACCGCGTAGAGATCTGGTCGAAATCATTATACGAAAGTACTATGAGTGTTGAACCGGAAGATTTCTCAGTTCTTGCTGAGGATGTAATGGGGAGAATCAACAATAAGGATCCTGAATCATGACCTATCACAGGCCTGTTTTATTGCAATCCTGCATTGAAGGCCTGGGTATAAAGGCAGGAGGCACCTACGTTGATGTAACTTTCGGGGGTGGTGGTCATTCAGGATTGATCCTTGAAAATCTGACAGATGGAAGGCTTTTAGCCTTTGATCAGGATCCCGATGCAGCGAACAATCTGCCGGACGACGACCGGCTTTTGTTCATCAATCAGAATTTCAGGTATATGAAAAACTTTATGAAGCTGCACGGGGCAATACCAGTTGACGGCATACTGGCTGATCTGGGAATTTCTTCCTGGCAGATCGATCAGCCGGAAAGGGGCTTCTCAACAAGATTTCATGGCCCGCTTGATATGCGCATGGATAAAAAAAATGCGCTTTCTGCAAAAGAGGTTTTAAATGAATACGAAAAAAATGAGCTGGTTAAGGTGTTCAGGTTGTATGGCGAGCTCAAAAACGCTCATAAAATTGCTGAAGAAATAGCTTTCTATCGTAAGACAGAAAGTCTTGAAAACACTGAGCAGTTAAAGCAGGTTCTTCAGAAACTGGCTCCTAGGGGTAAGGAAAATAAGTTCTTTGCCCAGGTATTTCAGGCTTTGCGAATTGAAGTAAATAATGAACTTGATGTACTGAAGGAGTTTCTGAAGCAAAGTGCTGAAGTGTTGAAACCTGGCGGGCGCCTGGTAGTAATTTCATACCATTCGTTGGAAGACAGGCTTGTGAAAAATTTTATCAAAGCAGGAAACTTTGATGGTCAGCAGGAAAAAGATTTTTTTGGGAACGTGCTCGCACCAATGAAACCTGTCGGGAAACTGATTATTCCCGATGAAAAAGAGCAAACCGAAAACCCGCGCTCAAGAAGCGCAAAACTCAGAATTGCTGAAAAAACAGTTTAAGCTATGGCTGCAAACAAGTTTAAAGATCCTGTAAAGGAAAAGAAGAAAAAAGATGATATAAAACCGGGAAAAGGGATGGGGTTTTTCCGTTCGTTGCTGAATGGTAGCATTCTTACATCTGAAAAATCGCCGGATCTGATGCCCTTTCTTTTGTACCTGTCTTTTTTTGCTGTCATGCTTATTGCCAATACCTATTATGCTGAAAAAAAGGTAAGAGAAATTGAGCGAATGCGCAATCAAGTAACGGAATTGAGAACCATATACATTTCCAATAAAGCTGAACTAATGTATCTGAGTAATCAGTCGGAAATTGCCAGACGGCTTCGCGACAGGGGATTTGTAGAATCATTGGTGCCCCCGAGAATTTTGACGGAAAGAGAGCGAAGACGAAGTTTTTTCCTCAGAATAGGCGGGGGAAACAGAAACTGATAATAAACGCAACCAATAACCCAAAAACTGAATTAGGGTGGATAAAAACAAAGGCGACATATTGTGGAGAATTTACCTGGTATATTTCCTTACCGTGGGCTTTGGGATTCTTATACTTTTCAAGGTTGCTTATATTCAGTTTGTTGACGGTGATGATTGGCGTGAGATGGCCAGGAATTCAACTATACGTTATGCAAATATTGATGCCATCAGGGGCGACATTCTGGCTGACGACGGAAGATTGCTGGCTACCAGTGTGCCTGTTTATGAAATTCGAATGGATCTTCATCGCAGCGTGGTATCCGATGAGTTATTCTCTGCCGGAATAGATTCTCTTGCCTTCAGGCTTTCAAGGCTTTTCCGCGACCGTTCGCAGGCAGAATACAAACGCCAGCTTCTGCAGGCGCGCCGCAATCAGGAAAGGTATTTCCTGGTAAAACGTCATGTTTCTTATCATCAGCTTACAGAACTCCGCACATTTCCCATTTTCAGACATGGCCGGTTTAGGGGCGGATTAGTCGTAAATCCCCGTGCCCGCCGCGAAATGCCCTTTAAATCTCTTGCAGCACGCACCATCGGTTATGAAAGGGAAGGTGTGTATGTGGGTCTGGAAGGTGCATACCGCGAACATCTTGAAGGAATACAGGGTAAAAGACTGGAACAGAGAATTAGCGGGGGGCAATGGATGCCCCTGAGCGATGTGAATGAAATCAGATCGCAGAATGGTAAGGATATTATAACCACCATAAATATCCACATGCAGGATATTGTAGAAACTGAACTCAGGAAACAACTTGAAAAGTTTAGTGCGCAACACGGAACGGTTGTGGTAATGGAAGTGAAAACCGGAAAGATAAAAGCCATTTCAAATCTTACCCGCAATGCATACGGTAGATACGATGAAACCTATAATTATGCGGTGGGCGAAAGCACTGAGCCGGGGTCTACCTTTAAACTAGCCAGCATGATTGCACTGCTGGAAGATGGAATAGTAACACCTGATGATTTTATTCAAACCGGCGATGGGGCTACAACCTTTTACGGACGTTCTATGCGCGATGCCAGAGAAGGAGGGTTTGGAACTATTACTGTAAAAGAAGCTTTTGCACTCTCGTCGAATGTGGCATTCGGAACCCTGGTAGAGGAAAATTATAAACGAAATCCGCAACGTTTTCTCAACAGGATCAATGCCCTGGGGATTAACGAACCACTGGGTATTGAAATCAGCGGAGAGGGTATGCCCTATATTCCCAAACTGGGAGATGCAAACTGGTCGGGGCTTACCTTACCCTGGATGTCAATCGGATATAATGTATCATTAACCCCTTTGCAAATTTTGTCATTATATAATGCCGTAGCTAACAACGGACGAATGATGAAACCTGTGTTTGTGGATGAAGTAAGACAAACCGGAAGAACCATTCACAGGTTTCAGCCACAGGTTCTCAACCGATCCATAGCATCAGGCTACACACTGCGCATTGTTCGTGAGATGCTTGAGGAAGCAGTTGAAAGTGGTACAGCATCCGGAATTAAATCTTCATTATATCCCATAGCAGGTAAAACAGGTACAGCTCAGATTGCCATCGACGGTGCTTACCGCAGCGGTGGCAGGGCAGCCTACAGAGCATCCTTTGTAGGTTATTTCCCGGCAGATAATCCTGTTTATTCCATGATTGTAGTTGTGCACAACCCTAAAGGATGGGTCTATACAGGAAGCCAGGTTGCAGCTCCGGTTTTTAAAACAATTGCTGATAAAATATATGCCACGAGGCAACTTAATGTGTCCGACGATTGGGCCACCAGCCCTGTGATGGCGTCCTTACCCGCTGTCAGGGCCGGTGCCCGCAATGATATAGAAAACATTTATTCTGTTTTTGATTGCAAACTATTTTTTGCCGATGACTTGCCCTGGGTGGTAAGTTCTGTAAAAAGCAGCGATACTGTTATGGTATCGGGCCGAGAGATGATACCCAACCTGGTGCCCAATGTAGTAGGGATGGGATTGAAAGATGCCATGTATGTGCTTGAAAATTCAGGTCTTCGTGTTCGTTTTGCAGGTCGTGGTGTAGTAAGAACGCAAAGCATCCGACCCGGTATTCGCATAGCCGAAGGAAATGTAATATTTATTCAGTTGTCATAAATAATTAAAACTTGAAATTACTCAGCGAAATATTATATAAATGTGAACTCATCGAAATACAAGGGTCAACGGATGTTGCCATTGATGGTATTACATTCGATTCCCGGAAAGTTAAAGATGGTGACCTTTTCATCGCTATACAAGGATTAACTTCCAACGGCCATGATTATATTTTACAGGCTATTGAAAAAGGAGCAGTTGCAGTGGTTTGTGAAACTCTTGCGGCGGGGCGTTCAGATGAAGTAAGTTTTGTGAAAGTTGCCAGGAGCAGAAAAGCAATGGCCAGGATAGCTGCCAATTTTTATGATAATCCGTCTGACAGGATAGAGATAATTGGAGTAACAGGTACCAATGGAAAAACTACCATTGCCACACTAATGCATAACCTGTTCAATTCATTGGGCTACAAAACCGGACTTATATCAACCATTTCCAATAAAATCGGAGAAAAAGAAAATACGGCTGTTTACACAACTCCTGATGT
Source organism: Bacteroidales bacterium (assembly GCA_007129355.1). Lineage (GTDB taxonomy): Bacteria > Bacteroidota > Bacteroidia > Bacteroidales > UBA7960 > SKVR01. The sequence goes on from SKVR01000178.1 coordinate 8,877, forward strand.
TATTGCGCTGAATGCCTTGTTTGCTCAAATGGCTGAAGAAGGTTGCAGTCATTGCTTTATGGAAGTAAGCTCGCATGCTATTCACCAGGAAAGGGTTGCTGATGTGAAGTTTACCGGTGGAATTTTTACCAATATTACTCATGATCACCTGGATTATCACCATACATTTCGTGAATACATCAATGCTAAAAAAACATTTTTCGATAATTTACCCAAAGAGAGTTTTGCCCTGACTAACAGCGACGACAAAAATGGTCAGGTGATGCTGCAAAATACAGATGCTAAGAAATATTCCTATGGATTGAAAAACATGGCCGATTATCATGGTAAAATTGTGGAAAACCTGATAACAGGATTGGTTATGCAAATCCAGGGTCGCGATGTATGGTGCAAACTGGTGGGCGAATTCAATGCTTCCAACCTGATGGCCATCTATGCATGTTGCCGTTTGATCGGAATAGAAAGTGATGAAGCCCTGACGGCCATCAGTAGTCTTGAAGCAGTTGAAGGCCGGTTCGATTTTTTTATCAGTAACAGAAAAGTAATGGGTATTGTGGATTATGCCCATACTCCTGATGCGCTCGAAAATGTATTAAGCACCATTCATAAATTGAGAAAAAGAACCGAAACACTGATCACCATTGTAGGATGTGGTGGTAACCGTGATGCCGCCAAAAGACCTTTAATGGCTTCCATTTCAGCATCTTACAGCGATAAGTTGATTCTCACAAGCGATAATCCACGTTTTGAAGAACCAGAGGCAATTATTGAAGATATGAAGAAAGGGCTCGACCCGGTAAGTATTAAAAAAGCCGTTGCTATTGTAAATCGCCGTGAAGCCATTAAAGTGGCAACAGCCATGGCCAGGGAAGGTGATATTATTCTGGTTGCTGGTAAGGGCCATGAGAAATACCAGGAAATTAAGGGAGTAAGGCATCCTTTTGACGATAAGGAAATACTAAAAGAGGCTTTGGCCTGAAAGAATCATTTACAAAATATAAAAAATGCTGTATCATCTTTTTACATATCTGGACAATGCATTTGACATACCCGGTACAGGATTGTTTCAGTACATTTCTTTCCGGGCGGGTATGGCATTGATCCTTTCCCTGTTTATATCCATGATATTCGGGAAACGCATCATAAGATATCTGCAGAAAAAGCAGGTGGGAGAAACGGTGCGCAACCTGGGCCTTGAAGGTCAGATGCAGAAGCAGGGAACCCCAACCATGGGCGGATTGATTATAATAGCTTCTATAGTTATTCCGGCTCTGCTTTTCGCCAGGCTCGACAATATTTATATTTTGTTACTGATTTTCTCTACGCTCTGGCTGGGAGGAATTGGCTTTGTGGATGATTACATCAAGGTATTTCTAAAAGAGAAAAAAGGGCTGCATGGTAAGTTTAAAATCTTAGGTCAGGTGGGTTTAGGTATTATTGTGGGAAGTGTATTGTACTTCAATGATTCTGTTGTGATACGCGAGAATGTAGTGCAACAGTTTGAATTTGTTACCACAGATGCACTACTCGAAATGGACCGGGCTATTCCCCTGGATGCTGTGCAGAGGGAAACATTGAAATCAACAAAGACAACTATTCCGTTCTTCAAGGATAATGAATTTGACTATTCTGTATTGCTCAGATGGATGGGCAACGGTTACCAGAAGTGGGCCTGGCTGATATTCATTCCCATAGTAATTCTCATAATTACAGCAGTATCCAACGGGGCCAATATGACCGATGGGCTCGACGGCCTGGCAACAGGCACTTCGGCCATTATAGGTGTTGCCCTGGGCGTGCTGGCCTATGTTTCGGGTAACGTGATCTTCTCTGATTACCTGAATATCATGTATATCCCCAACACAGGAGAAATGGTTGTGTTCATCGCTGCCTTTGTTGGAGCATGTGTGGGTTTCCTCTGGTATAATTCATATCCGGCACAGGTATTTATGGGCGATACGGGCAGTCTGGCACTGGGTGGTATTATTGCCGTTTTTGCCATTAGCATAAGGAAAGAACTGCTTATACCTATTATGTGTGGAGTGTTTTTCATGGAAAGTTTGTCTGTGGTAATGCAGGTAAGCTGGTTTAAATATACTCGCTGGCGTTTTGGTGAAGGACGACGGATCTTTAAGATGGCACCTTTGCATCATCATTTTCAGATGCTTGGATATCATGAAGCCAAAATTGTACAGCGATTTTTAATTGTGGGGATCATACTGGCAGTGATTTCCATCATAACCTTAAAGGTGAGGTAGAAAAGATGAGCAGCCCTGATTTGGCCATACTGGGCGGAGGTGAAAGCGGGGTAGGTGCAGCCATACTGGCGAAAAAACAAGGATTTGATGTGTTCCTGTCGGATAAAGGTACCATCAATGAAAAATATAAAAACGTTCTTAAAAATTATGGAATTAAGTGGGAACAGAACAGGCACAGTGAGAAGCTGATTCTTTCGGCTGGAGAGATCATCAAGAGTCCGGGTATTCCTGAAACCGTTGAAATGGTAACTAAGGCCAGCCAATTGAAAATTCCGGTAATCTCCGAAATTGAATTTGCAGGCCGGTATACCGATGCACATAAAATTTGCATAACCGGAAGCAATGGCAAAACCACTACCACCTTGTTAACCGGTCATATATTGAAAAATGCCGGATACAATGTGGGCATTGCCGGAAATATAGGACGAAGTTTTGCCTGGCAGGTTGCAGAAGAGAATCATGATTATTATGTGCTGGAGATTTCAAGTTTTCAGCTCGACGGCATGTTTGATTTCAAAGCTGATGTGGCAGTACTTCTGAATATTACACCCGATCATCTGGATCGTTACGACAACCGGTTTGAGAATTACGTGCGTTCCAAATTCAGAATACTGCAGAATCAGACTGCCGCAGATCATTTTGTTTATTTTCAGGATGATCCGGTTATAATGAAGCAAATGGAAAGAATGAATATCAAATCCCGCTTATATCCTTTTACAGGAAAATCACAACCCTATGAAGGGGCTTATTTGAAAAATGAAAAAACTCTGGTTATCAATATAAACGCACAGGCAATAGAAATGGAAATAAAAGATTTATCACTCGTAGGTAAACATAACGTTTACAACTCCCTGGCATCAGGTATATCTGCCCGATTGGTAGACATCCGCAAGGAAGTTATTAAGCAAAGTCTTGCTGATTTTGAAAATATTGAGCACAGGCTTGAGCATGTATCAATGGTAAAAGGCATTGAGTTTATCAATGACAGTAAAGCTACCAACATCAACTCAGCCTGGTATGCACTGGAGAGTATGAATAAGCCAGTGATTTGGATAATGGGCGGTATGGACAAAGGGAACGACTACAGTCAGCTTGCCGAACTTGTGCGCAGCAAGGTAAAGGCAATTGTATGCCTGGGGAAAGATAACAGACATATCATGGATGCCTTCGGGCCGATTGTTCCGGATATCATGGAAACATCAAGTGCAGAAGATGCCGTAAAATCAGCCTATTACTTGGGTGAGAAGGGAGATGTAGTATTGCTATCCCCGGCATGTGCAAGCTTTGACCTGTTTGAAAATTTTGAGGATCGCGGCAGGCAATTTAAGAAAGCCGTGTTTGATTTGTAAATCATAACAGCAATAAATGTTGAGCACAAAAAACTAAATTAAAACAACTAAATAAGATTGAGAATGAAGTCCATACTGGGAAAATTACAAGGTGACAGGGTTATATGGTTTATAGTGGCCTTTTTGTCGCTTTTCTCCATACTGGCTGTCTACAGCTCAACCGGAACACTTGCCTACAGATATCAGGCAGGCAACACGGAGTATTACCTTGTAAAACACCTGATTATTATGATTATGGGGTTTTTCCTGATGTTTATTGCTCATAAAATCAAATACACTTATTATTCCAGGTTATCTCAGCTGGCCCTTATTGTTGCCGTGCCTCTGCTGGTTCTGACCCTAATGATGGGTACCAATATCAACGAAGCCAATCGCTGGCTCACCTTACCAGTAATTAATATAACCTTCCAGAGTTCTGACTTTGCAAAGCTTGCATTGATCATTTACATTGCCCGCATGCTCACCAAGAAACAGGACCAAATCAAAGATTTCAAGTCGGCGTTTCTACCTATTATTTTACCGGTAATTATTGTTTGTGCTTTTATTTTGCCGGCCAACCTTTCAACAGCTATTATTCTGTTTGCTACTTCGGTAGTGCTAATGTTTATTGGAAGGGTAAGCATAAAATACATTATGGCTCTTGTATTCCTCGGAACTATACTTATGAGTCTTTTTATTGCTATTTTACTGAATTCGCCTGATACCGGAAGACTCTACACATGGAAAAACCGTGTTGAGAATTTTGTAAGCAAAGATGGTGATACTTATCAGACCGATCAGGCAAAAATTGCCATTGCCACCGGGGGTATTACAGGTAAGATGCCAGGGAACTCGGTACAACGTAATTTTTTACCCCAGGCATATTCTGATTTTATATATGCCATCATCATTGAAGAATACGGGTTTATGGGAGGATTAATAGTTCTGTTTCTTTACCTTATTTTATTATTCAGGGGTGTAAGAATTGCACACCGGAGTCCCGGAACATTTGGTGCGTTGCTGGCCACCGGTCTTACCTTCAGTCTGGTATTTCAGGCTATGATAAACATGGCTGTTACGGTGGGGTTGTTGCCTGTAACAGGTCAGCCATTGCCCATGGTAAGCATGGGGGGTACTTCATTATGGTTTACCAGTCTGGCCATCGGGATTATTTTGAGTGTAAGCCGTAAAGTGGAGGAAATGGAGGAAGAAGTAAAGGAAGGAGGTGAATTTGTTGCGGCCTGAAAATCTTAAAGTAATCATTGCCGGAGGCGGCACAGGTGGTCATGTTTTTCCTGCCATTGCCATTGCTAATGCCATAAAGTCAAAGGTGTTCGGTGCACAAATACTGTTTGTAGGTGCCAGAGGCAGAATGGAAATGCAAAAGGTTCCTGCAGCCGGGTACCATATTATCGGTCTTTATATTTCGGGCCTGCAGAGAAGACTTACGTGGAAAAACCTCCTGGTGCCCTTTAAGCTGATTGATAGTATGGTAAGGTCAAAAAATATAGTAAAAAGGTTTCGTCCGGATATTGTAATTGGTGTAGGAGGATATGCCAGCGGGCCCCTGGTTAGGGCTGCCACAAAGCAAGGTATCCCTACTCTGATTCAGGAGCAGAACTCCTATGCAGGCCTTACCAATAAAATACTGGCTAAAAAAGTGGATAAAATATGTGTGGCTTATGAAGGAATGGAAAGGTTCTTCCCTAAAGAAAAAATATTTCTTACAGGAAACCCTGTGCGAAATGATATATTGAATGCAAAAGGAAAAAAAGAAATTGGTTTGAATTTCTTTAATCTTTCAAAAGATAAAAAAGTTGTATTGGTTGTAGGTGGAAGTCTGGGGGCTTTATCCATGAATGAAGCCGTTAGTGAAAGTTTAAAGCTACTGGTTTATAATGATCTGCAGGTCATCTGGCAAACCGGGAAGTTTTATTACCCGCAGGCAAAGGAAGTAGCAACAGGAATGGAAAAGTTCGGAGTAAGTGTACATGCTTTTATTGACAGGATGGATCTTGCCTATGCAGCAAGCGATCTTGTGGTATCGAGAGCAGGTGCCATAGCCGTTAGTGAAATATGTGCCCTGCAGAAACCATCCATATTGGTGCCTTCGCCCAATGTTGCCGAAGACCATCAGACCAAAAATGCCATGGCACTGGTTAATATAAATGCTGCAGTGCTGGTGGCTGACAAAGATGTGAGAAATTCTCTGGGAGCCACAATTGTAGATCTGGTTTTCGATGAAGATAAAATATTCAAGCTTAAAGAAAGTATTGCCAGAATGTCATACCGCGATGCTGCTAACAACATCGCAGGCGTGGCACTAAGCCTGGTTAAAAAATAATTTATGAATATAAACAACATTCATAGCATCTATTTTCTTGGGATCGGGGGTATCGGAATGAGTGCCCTGGCCCGTTATTTCCTGTGGCAGGGTAAATCAGTTGCGGGTTACGACAGGACAGAAACCCCCCTGACCCTGCAACTGGAAGCGGAGGGTGCTAAGATACATTATCGTGAAGACCCCACTGAAATTCCGGTGAAGGTTGATCTTGTTGTTTATACTCCTGCGGTTCCTGCAAATAATGCGGAGTTTGCATTTTTGCGAAAAAGGCAGGCACCCATATACAAACGTGCAGAAATTCTGGGTTTCATTTCAGCCTCCATGCCCACGATCGCAGTGGCCGGTACCCATGGGAAAACTACTGTAACAAGTATCATTGCCCATATTTTTAAAACGGCCGGTCTTCAATTCTCTGCTTTTATGGGTGGTATCAGTTCTAACTATAACACCAATTTCCTGGGTTCAATGAATCCTGACTGGATCATTGCCGAAGCTGATGAATATGACCGCTCTTTTCTGTATCTTAAACCTCAGATTGCTGTCATAACCTCCGTAGATCCTGATCATCTTGATATATACGGAACCTACGAAAATCTTTTTGAATCGTTCAGGCTATTTACAGAAAATGTGAGTGCCGACGGAAATGTTATAGTGCACGGTTCTCTGGAAAAACTGGCCCGTTATCATGCCGGTCGAATGGACTATACCATAAATGCAAAGGCTGACTTTTCTATAACTGATATAAAGCTTTCCGGCGGACGGTATCATTGTAAAATGAATTTCAAAAATGAGATTTATGACTTTGATTTTTCTGTTCCGGGTCGCCATAACCTGGAAAATGCAACTGCCGCCGCTGCAGCATGTCTGGTAGCAGCGATTTCCTGGGATGTTATAAAAGAAGCATTATCAACGTACAGGGGAGTGAAGCGCCGTTTTGAAATCCATCTTAACAGTTCGGATCAGGTTTTTGTTGATGATTATGCTCATCATCCCAATGAAATCAGAGCTTGCATATCTGCAGCCAGAGATTTTTTCCCCGGTAAAAAGCTAACCGGTGTTTTTCAACCCCATCTTTATTCACGTACCAGGGACTTTTCCGATGGGTTTGCAGAAGCTCTTGATCTGCTTGACCAGGTAGTATTGATGCCTGTTTATCCGGCGAGAGAATTACCAATTGAAGGTGTTGATTCTGAATTAATTTTTAAAAAACTGAATTGTAAAGATAAGTGGCTTATTAGAGACCAGGATATTTTAAAGTTTGTTGAAAATAATGAATTTGAAGTACTGATTACCATGGGTGCAGGTAATATTGACCAGTTTGTTGAACCCATAAAAGAAAGGCTTGAGTTATGATAAAAAAGGTTGCAGGCATATTCTTTTATATCACCATTCCGGTTGGTGTATTTCTGCTTTTGGGTTTTGCTGTAGAAAGCAATAAAGATATTGCTTGCCGCAGTTTTATTGTAAATGTGCATGGTGATTCATATTTTCTTGATTCATCGCATGTAATTAACACGGTATATTCAAAATTTGGAGAGCTTGAAGGAAAAAAAATCAGAGAAATCTCCCTGAGCAGCATCGAAGATATGGTAAGCAATATCTATTTTGTGAGAAGCAGCCAGGTATACAGAACCATTGATGGAGATATAGTTGTAAATGTAAAACAGCGCGAACCTTTGGCAAGAGTAATTAATGCCCATAACGAGTCATTTTATATTGATACAAGGGGCCGAATTATGAAAACTTCTGACCAGTATACTGCAAGGGTGGTCATAGTGACCGGACATATTGCCGCAAGGTATTCTACCACGCTTGATTTGAATGCTGATGAAGACCCCGAAGACACAACGCCTTCCAAAAAAGTATTGAAAGAACTAAATGAACTTGTTCATTTTATAAGAAATAATCCTTTCTGGGATGCCTGGATCGATCAGATCTATGTTACCCGCTCTGGTGATTTTGAACTTATGCCCAAAAACGGCTCCCATGTCATTGAGTTCGGGAAGGTAAAAAATATTGATAAGAAATTCGAAAAACTCCTGTTGTTTTATCAAAATGGTCTTACCCATGTGGGTTGGAGCAGTTACAGCAGGCTCAATTTAAAATTTAAAAATCAGATTGTTTGTTCTAAATAAATGCTGCTATGGTACCAAATGAAATTATTGTAGGTCTGGACATTGGTTCAACAAAAATTGCTTGTATTGTTGGACGTAAAAATGAATACGGAAAAGTAGAAATCCTTGGATTGGGCAAAAGCCCTTCGCTCGGCGTAAGCCGCGGTGTAGTGGCTAATATCCAGCACACGGTCGATTCTATAAGGGCTGCTGTTGATGAGGCAGAGCAAAAATCGGGTGTGGAGATCCGCGTGGTTAATGTAGGAATTGCCGGCCAGCACATAAGGAGTCTTCAGCACCGGGGAAGTATTATGAGAAACACCATCGAAGAGGAGATCGATCAAAAGGATGTGGATAACCTCATCGATAATATGTACAAGCTTGTGTTGCCTCCGGGTCAGGAGATTATACACGTAATTCCGCAGGATTATATAATTGACAATGAACAGGGTATCAGAGCCCCGATCGGAATGTCAGGTATTTGTCTGGAAGCCAACTTTCACATCATAACCGGTCAGTTAGCAGCAGCCCGCAATATTGAAAAATGCGTTTCCAAGGCAGGACTTGAAATTGCGGAACTGATTCTTGAACCACTTGCATCGTCTGAAGCAGTTCTGAGTGCTGAAGAAAAAGAAGCCGGAGTTGCACTTGTAGATATTGGTGGTGGCACAACAGATATTGCCATTTTCCAGGATAACATCATCAGGCATACGGCCGTAATTCCTTTGGGGGGTAATGTAATTACTGAAGATATCCGCGAGGGTTGCTCTATAATCAAAACCCAGGCAGAAGCATTGAAAGTAAATTTCGGATCAGCACTGGCAAGTGAAAACCGGGATGAAGAGATTGTTTCCATTCCCGGGCTAAAAGGAAGAGATCCCAAAGAGATATCACTGAAAAACCTGGCCAATATCATTCAGGCGCGCACCGAAGATATCATTGAGCAGGTTTATTATGAAATCCGCAATTCAGGTTTTGAGAACAAACTCATAGCAGGAATTGTACTTACCGGTGGTGGCAGCCAGCTAAAGCATATTGCTCAGTTAGCATCCTTTATGACCGGCATGGATACGCGCATAGGCTACCCCGGAGAGCATCTTGGTAAAGCACCCTCTGATGAAGTAGCCAAACCCATGCATGCAACAGGTGTAGGTCTTGTATTGCAAGGTTTTCTTAGTGCAGAAAAAAAGAAAAGAAAGAACAATTCAACAGTTTCTACACACTCCGAAAAAACCAAAGGAAATTTCTTTGACATGATCCTGCAGAGGGGCAAACAATTTTTCGAGAATGATAGCTCTGATTAGGTCGGAATTATTAACAATTTCGCTTAAAAAGCTGTTGATAAGTAATTTATTCATCACAAGTCCATTTTTTCTTAAATAACTACCTTAGAACCAATAAATATGAATACAGATATGATAAATTTCGATTTACCAAAAAACCAATCTTCACACATTAAAGTTCTGGGTGTAGGGGGGGGAGGTAGTAATGCTGTAAATTACATGTTCAGTCAAGGTATTGAAGGTGTCGATTTTATAGTATGCAATACTGATTCCCAGGCACTCGAGGGCAGTCCCGTTCCCAATAAAATCCAACTAGGAGTAAGTCTTACGGAGGGCCGTGGCGCCGGAAGTATTCCGGCTGTAGGAAAGAATGCCGCCATAGAAGATATTGACAGGATCAGGGAAATTCTTGAGAAAAATACCAAGATGCTTTTTATTACCGCAGGTATGGGTGGAGGAACCGGTACAGGCGCAGCACCGGTAATTGCCAAAACCTCCAAAGAAGCAGGTATACTTACGGTAGGTATTGTTACAATACCCTTCGCATTTGAAGGACGGAAAAGGAGGATGCAGGCTGAAGAAGGACTGAAAGAGCTTAAAGAAAATGTGGATGCTTTAATAGTGATATGTAACGATAAACTTCGCGAACTTTATGGAAATCTTTCCGTAACAGACGCATTTTCAAAAGCTGATAATGTTTTAACCACTGCTGCAAAAGGAATTGCTGAAATTATAACTTTAACTGGCGGTGTAAATGTAGATTTTGCCGATGTAAAAACCGTTATGTCGCAAAGCGGAGTGGCTATAATGGGTAGCGGAAGTGCCGAAGGTGAAAACCGCGCAAGCAAAGCAGTGGAAATGGCTCTTGCATCACCTTTGCTCAACGACAATAACATAAGGGGCGCAAGTAATGTGCTGTTAAATATTGTTAGCGGCAAGGAAGAGATACTAATGGATGAGATCACCGAAATAACGGACTATATTCAGATGGAAGCCGGCTCTACTGCAGATATCATCTGGGGGTATGGCAAGGATGAAAGCCTGGGTAACAAAATCAATGTTATCATTGTGGCAACAGGTTTCGGTGAAAACTCTGATTTAGGCTATAACTTTGATGCAAAGCCTGCCAGGAAGGTGGTGCGTAACCTGGATGATAAACTCCATGTAAATGAGCAAAAGGAAGATAAAGATTCAGATTCTGATGAAATGAAACTTATCACCAGGAAATCATTTGCCCGTCAATCAGGCTCATCCCGACCTGAGACTCCATCTGATGCATCTTCATATACCTTTAACTTTGATGTAGACGCCGATTCAGAGAAAGAATCGCAGGAACCCCGGATTATTAATAAGCAGGATAGTTATCAGTTTTCTGCAGCCAAAACAAAAGCTCAAAAACCCGATACCGATTCAGGCGATAGAGATGAATCGCACCTGGATAATTTCGATCTCAGGAAAAAGGCTGTTGAGCGCGAACAAAGACTCAGGGACCTCAGCATCAAGCTTAAAACCCCCGAAGGTTTACAGGATCTTGAAAAGGAACCTGCATATGTAAGACGTAATGTGCCCCTGAATAAAGTCCCTGCCAGCTCTGAGTCGCACGTTTCGCGGTATACTCTTATTGATGAGGAAGGAAAAACACAGATAAAATCCAATAACTCCTTCCTGCATGATAATGTTGATTGATTTGTTTAGTTAAAACAGCTAAGCCCTCCTTGTAAAAGGCAGGGCTTTTTTTATGCATTTTTATAACCCAGGACTTTCACTTACTGTTTCAGATCATGAAGGAAGTACTGAATTTTTTTTACCTTTGCAAAAGTTTTTTACCATCGTAATTTATATTTTATACATAGCTTTACGTTATGTTTTCATTATTAAACTCCCTGCTTTTTATGCGAAAGATTGCTGTTCTTCCATTACTGCTGGCTATTACCTTTGCTTTCTGGGGTTGCCAATCCGATGATCCCGATAAAATTGCAGAACGCGATCGACAAAAACTCCTGAAATATATTGATGAAAATGAACTGGATGCAATTGAACATTCATCAGGTCTTTTTTATGTAGTGGAACGGGAAGGTTCGGGATCTGTGCATCCTGATCTTTCATCTTTAATCGTGATAAGATATAAAGGTAAACTTCTTGATGGAACCATTTTTGACTCAAACAATCAGGCAAAACTGCAACTGTTCAGCACCGTAAGAGGTTGGCAAATAGGAATACCTTTGTTTCGGGAAGGTGGTAAAGGGATGTTGCTTATACCATCGGCACTTGGTTACGGTTCCTTCGCACAATGGGGAATACCACGCAATTCATGCCTTATATTTGAGTTTGAATTGCTTGGAATAATCTGAAAAATCCTGAAAAAACTTTCTTATGTCTCAATGGAATAGCCTCAGAGCCAAGCTTAATCATTTTAAGAAATGGCCCCAAAACTATATGTTTAAGTTTATTGTGCCATCCGAAATGGATAAAATAGCAAGGGTAGAATCGCTTTTTCATGAATCTGCTGTTATTTACAGAAAAGAATCCTTGAAAGGAAACTTTATAAGTATTACCGCAAAACAAAACATGGATAATGCTGAGCAGATTATTGAAATATATAAGCAAGCGGCAAAAATTGAAAACATTGTAAGTCTTTAAAGTTTAAACCTTTTACGTATTTTAGTATCTTTGCACTCAATTTAAAAATAATCAATAATGGCAAACATAAAAGACCTTAAAAAAGATATCAACTTTCTCATGGAAGAAGTGATTGAAACTTGTTTCCTGCATTACCATCTCAGAGGTGAAACTCCTGAAAAAAGGGAGGAAATTGATCAGATTATTGATGATATAATTGTTACAAGAAACAATCTGATACACAAGATCAATAATCCGGAAGTTGACGGCGAAAAGGGCCCGGGCAAGAAATTCTTCAATGAAATTCTTGAAGAGATGATGCAGAAGGCCGATGAAGCTTTTGATAAATTAGGTGCTGCTGAAAAGTAAACTGATTTGAAACAGAGCAAGGAGGGACATTTCTTTCATAATGTCCCTTTTTTTATGAAGAAAATTTGACTTCATATTTTCAAAAAAGTAATTTTAAGATGTCTGCCGGAGAGATAATTCCCATTAAAAAATGATATCAGGCAATACCCCATAATTCATATAATCGTTATGAGAGAAAAATCATCATACAACAAAGGAAAAGGCCGCGGCGAAAGCTCACGCCATTCTGATAAAGGAAGAAACAAAGAACGCAGCGATGGCTTTCGATCTTCTGACAAAGACTCCCGAAGAGAAGGCCAGGATGGGTCAAAGACAGCAGGGAGAAGATCAGGTTCCTTTTCAGGAAAGTCATCTGACAAAGGCTCCGGAAGAGGAGATCAGGAAAAGTCAGGAAGATACCAGGGTGGTGGGCGGCCATTTGATAAAAAGAAAAGCTTTAAACCCCGTTATAAAAATGAACCACCTGCTCCTAAAATTTCATCTGACGGTAAAATAAGACTTAATAAATTTATTGCAAATTCAGGTGTTTGTTCCCGACGCGAAGCTGATGTACTCATCAAGGCTGGCGTAGTAACTGTAAACGGAAAAATAGTTGACGAACTGGGTACGAAAATAAATCCCGGCGACGTTGTAGTTTATGATGGTAATAAGCTTAAAGCTGAAAAGAAGGTTTATGTGCTTCTCAATAAGCCCAAAGATTTTATTACCACATCTGACGACCCGCAAGGCAGGAGAACTGTTATGGACCTTGTGAAAAACGCCGGAGATCAGAGGCTTTATCCCGTAGGAAGGCTTGATAGAAATACTACCGGCTTGCTAATGATGACCAATGACGGCGAGCTTGCAAAAAAACTTACGCATCCAAAATATGGCGCACGTAAGATTTATCATGTGTTTCTTGATAAACCGTTTACAAGGGCAGATATGCAGAAAGTAGCAGAAGGAGTAATGATAGACGATCAAAAAGTTATACCTGATGCCTTGGAATATGCTGGAAAGGATAACGACAAAAGCCAAATCGGGATTGAGTTGCATTCAGGGCAAAACAGGGTTGTCAGACGAATTTTTGAATCAATGGATTACAAGGTTTTGAAACTGGATCGCGTTGTTTTTGCCGGTCTTACAAAAAAAGATCTTCCCCGCGGACACTGGCGTTATCTGACCGAAAAGGAACTTAACTTTCTCAGGATGATCAAATAGGTACGTTTCAAAACCCAAAAAATGCAAAGGCCGCAACCTAATTGTGGTTATTACGTATTAAAAGTAAACCGGGTTTTGAACGTTTCTCATGATTGAATTCTTTAAGAATAATAAACAAAACATAAGGCAATTTGCCCGTCTGGCAGTCATATCCGGACTGGTGTTCGCATTGTTCATGGCGCTTGTCATGAGTATCCTGGTATGGGTTTACCAGGACAGAGTAAAGAACAGTTTTGTTGAAAGAATCAACGAAAGTTTAAAAACCGAAATTTACATTGATAATATATCTCTGAATATTTTCAGAAACTTTCCACTGGTATCTCTAACACTCAGTGATGTTACAATGCTGGGATCCACAGAGGTTCAGGACACTTTGCTATCTGCCAGGAGAATCTATTTTCGTTTCAGCCTGATGGATCTGATACGGCAAAACTATTCCGTAAGACAGATTGAAGTTGCCCGGGCAAAATTTGACATGAAACTCTTTGAAGATGGCATAAATAATTATACTTTCTGGGAAGTTGCCGATGAATTTGCCCATGAAGAAAGCGATTTTAGCTTTCAGCTTCAGAGTGTAGTTTTTAACCAGGTTGAATATCGCTTCCAGGATTTCCGCAATAATCATACGGTAAGTCTTTTGCTTAAAAAAGCCACAATGAAAGGTGATTTCCTGCGCGATAGCTACACTATGGAATTTAATGGCGATCTCTATCTCGATCATATAATCATTGGTGATGCCTATTTGGCAGGAGAACGGAATATGACCCTCGATTTTGACTTCAATGTTTTTAATAACAATGCACTGCGTGTAACAAAAGGTTATTTTACCTTTGGTAATCATGCTTTTGCCACTGATGGAATACTTGAGTTTTCAAAAGAAAATGCCTATATCGATATTAATGTTTCGGGCAGGCAATTAAAGCTGGATGATTTTATTAGAGACCTCCCTCCAATGTATGCCCGTTATTTTGATGGCTATCGCGGTAAGGGTGACTTCTATTTTGATGCACTCCTAAAAGGGGATTTTCCAAAGCCACAGCTGGATGCTAAGTTTGGAATTAAGAAGGGAGAATTGTTTCACCGTAAGGCCAATCTGCGTTTTGATGATGTAAATTTTGATGCTTCCTTTACAAATGGAAGCAATAGAGAGCTGACTACATCAAAACTTGAGATTTCGGACTTTAATGCAAAAGTTAATAAAGGTAAAATTACCTGTAGTGGAACCTGGCTGAATTTTTCAGAACCCAGTCTCGACTTTAAATTGTATTCCAACATAAACGCAGGAGAATGGGCACGTTTCCTTCAAATTGATACAATTTCCAGGGCATATGGAGATTTACTTGTAGATGTCGAGTTCAGAGGCAAACTGGGTAAGGGAAATTCATTTACCACCCAAAACTTTCTCGAGAGCAGGGTTAAGGGTGAAATCAGGGCAAGAGATCTGAGCATGAAATTAAAAAATGATCCACTGGATTACAACTCCATTCATGCAGACTTTTTATTCAATAATAATGATGTAATTGTTGAAAGATTTTCAGGAAATGCATCAGAAAGTAACTTTGATATGAATGGTTATTTCAGAAATGTCCTTCCCTGGGTGTTTCTTGACAATGAAAAACTATTAGTGGATGCGAGTCTATATTCAAAAAATCTGAATTTTAACCAATTGCTGCAACATAACGTAAGTGAGAGTGACACAACCTACAGATTAAGCCTTTCTGATAAAATTGAATTTAACTTAAAAGCCGATATCGAAAAACTCAGCTTCCGTAAATTTGAAGCTGAAAATGTAACGGGTACACTCAGTATGCGCGATAAGGTTTTTTATGCAGATAATGTGTCGGTTAGTACGATGAAAGGAAATATTAAGGCGGCAGGTTATATTAACGGGAAAAACGATGATTTCCTTGTTATGGGTTGCGATGCAAAGTTTAACAGGGTAGATGTTCATGACCTTTTTTACCAGATGGGAAATTTTGGCCAGCAAGGTATTGTTGATGAAAACATCAGGGGAAGAATAACAGCGCGGGCCAGTTTCGTTTCAAGATGGTCGCCTTATCTGGATATTGACTGGAATTCGCTTGAAACCACCGCCGATATCAAAGTTGAAGACGGAGAGCTTATAAACTATAAGCCCATGCTTGCATTATCAAGATTTATAAGGGTAGGGGACTTGAATGAGGTAAAGTTTTCAACCCTTGAGAACCAGATACGAATCAAGGATCAGAAGATTATCATTCCGGACATGGAAATCAACTCAAATGCCATCAATATTAAGCTGTCGGGAGAACACACCTTTAATAACGAAATTGAATACCGTTTGCAGGTGCTTCTATCCGATCTGCTTGCCCGTAACAACCGGCAGAATCGTAATCCCCAGGAGCAATATGGCGATATAATTGATGATGGACTGGGGCGCACTACTCTGTTTTTGCTGGTTTCCGGAAATATTGATGATCCTGTATTCAGATATGACAGACAAGGCGTTAGAGAAAAACTAAGAGAAGATTTTCGTCAGGAGCGCCAGAATTTACGCGAAGTTTTCAGATCGGAATTAGGACTGAGAAATGAAGAAACATTGCCGGATGAAGCAGCAATGCCACCCACACGACGTCAAAAAGAACAGAACGACATCCGGAAACGCGAGAACGGAAAATTTGTAATTGAATGGGATGAAGATTAATATAAAGATCGAACAAATCCTAAAACTATTTTTATGATCAACACAGAAAAATTTATTTATAAAACGGGTAATGGACTTTCTGAGTTTAGCCCATCGTTTTCCGAAAAATATACTTCAAAAAAAGACACACAGGAAGAATTTCAGGATCAAATAGCAATTTTGCGAAAGCTCCAGAGCATGTTATATGCTCAGGGCAGGCATGGTATTCTGATTATCCTGCAGGCTATGGATGCCGGAGGAAAGGATGGGGTTATCAAGCATGTAATGTCAGGTGTAAATCCACAGGGTTGCCAGGTGAAAAGCTTTAAAGCCCCTTCCGGGGAAGAGCTTGCGCACGATTTTATGTGGCGCTGCTTTAAAGCTATGCCCGAAAGGGGCAATATTGGTATTTTTAATCGCTCATATTATGAGGAAGTGCTTATTGCCAAAATTCATCCCCGGCTACTGGTCAATCAAAATCTTCCGTTTTATCATAGTAAACTTCATAAAGACCCTGGTTTTTGGAATACCCGGTATCAGGATATTGTAAATATCGAAAAGTATTTTGTGCATAACGGTTATATGGTGTTGAAGTTTTTTCTTAATATTTCGCATGAAGAACAAAAACAGCGCTTTCTCTCGCGAATCGATAATGCAGCAAAAAACTGGAAATTTCTAATGAGCGATGTAGATGAACGGCAACATTGGGATGAATACCGGCAGGCTTACGGCGACATGCTGGAAAATACTTCGCATGAACTTGCCCCATGGTATGTAATACCTGCTGATAAAAAATGGTATATGCGACTGGTAATAAGCAAAATAATTGTTGATAAACTAGAGCAATTAAATCTCAGCTACCCGAAAGTCAATGAAAAACATATGCAGGATATAATAAATGCCAGGGAGATTTTAAAGAGCGAATGATGTTAATTGTGTTTTTGTATGGGGCTTAATTATTTTATAATATTGAAGATGGAAGTCCGTTAAAAAATAGTGGAGTTTTAGAAACTGTAAATCATTAAAAATTAAAAACCGGAACCAGACTGTTTACGGATATAATAATGGAATGGTCATGTACCCATCAAATTAAAATATTTTAACCTTGGATATTTATAGTAAAAAGCAACGCTGGAAAATATATTTGATTGGATTTGCTGCTGCCATAGTGGGTCTCTCGCTCTATTATACCAATATAATTGTAAATAAAATTGCAGAGGATGAGCTTCAGAAAGTTCGTATATGGGCCGATGCTGTGCAAAACAGGGCCAATCTCGTTCTTGTAACGGAGCAGTTTTTTGAAGAAATGAGAACAGAAGACCGCAAAAGGGTTACTTTGTGGGCAGAAGCTACGCGCAGGTTTATTGAAGACGAGGGTGGCGACATTTCCTTTTATGCCAGAATAATTGTAGAAAATACTACTATTCCGGTTTTGCTTGTCAATTCTCAGAATATTATTGTTTCTCACCTGAATCTGACTGAAACCGGAGATGATTCCGTTCAGCTTGAAGGTCAGCCATTCGAAGGTGAAATCAGAGAACAGTTTTCAGTATATGATCCGATTCCCATTGCATACGAGGGCCAGGTTGATTACCTGTATTACCAGGATTCATGGCTTTTTACCAATATGCGTAAGGTAATGGACGATCTGATCGATTCTTTTCTCAGTGAGGTGGTCATCAACTCTGCCAACGTTCCGGTAATCATTACTGATAGTGCAAAAAACCGCATTATTGCTGCAGGTAATATAGGTAACGGCGATTTGAATGACAGCACCTACGTGCAGCAGACTATCAATGCCATGGCCGACAGAAACCAGCCCTTGATTATAGAACTTCCCTTGCACGGAACTTGTCATGTATTTTATACACACTCTTTTCTCCTTACACAATTAAGATATTATCCGGTAGCACAGTTTCTGGCAATTGGAATTTTTCTTCTTGTAGCATATATCCTTTTCAGTACTGCAAGAAACGCTGAGCAAAACCAGGTTTGGGTCGGAATGTCAAAAGAAACAGCACACCAGTTGGGAACGCCTATTTCATCATTGATTGCATGGGTGGAATTGTTAAAAGGACAAGGTGTTGACGAAACTACCATCAAAGAAATACAGAAAGATGTAGGGCGATTGGAAAATATTACCGAAAGATTCTCTAAAATCGGATCCGCGCCAAAACTTACTCCTTATCCTATTGCAGACGCTGTAAGAGAGAGTATTGAATACATGAAAACCCGTACCACAAAAAAGGTGAAGTTTTCTTTAAATGATCATACGGAAGAAAATCCTGCAATACCATTGAATCTCAATCTTTTTGGCTGGGTACTTGAAAATATCTGCAAAAATGCCGTGGATGCAATGTCGGGAAATGGTGCCATAACGGTTGATATTTATAAAAATACACGAAAAGCATACATTGATATTACTGATACCGGTAAGGGCATCCCCAAGGGTAAACACAAGGATATTTTCCAACCTGGTTACACCAGCAAAAAACGCGGATGGGGTCTGGGGCTCTCGCTCAGCAAGCGTATCATCGAAAATTACCATAAGGGAAAAATTTTCGTTAAATCATCATCACCTGAAGGCACTACCTTCAGAATTGCTCTGAAACGTTAGATGGCATCATGCATTTAATCGTGCATGCTGGATTTTGAACCTAAAGGTTCTCAACATCATACATTTGACCTCACACATCTGACATCTCTTCTATCTCATTATTATTCTTATTTTTGTATCTGAAGCTAAATTCAGGATATGACTATGTTTATTCGTAAAATCTTTCCAATGCCAGCCATCCCTATATTTTTATTTTTTTTACTGGTATCATTTGATAACATGTCGGTTGACAGGATTATGATGCACATGGAAAGTCAAAGCCTGCACAGGGGAAAAGTAGTTAAGGTTGAAGCAGAATTATTTTTTCATGCAGTTGATGGAAGAATGATAACCCGCTATGTTCAGCCATCCCATCAGGTTATGATAGCCAATAATAAAGGTGAAGTTGCTCTATACAATGAAAGAGAAAATACGGTTGTTTACAGGCAGGGGCATGAATACTCCACTGAGTCGGGAATGATCCAGTTCTTTTTACAAGGAAAGACGCGGGATTTGGGTTTGTCTGATTTTGGATTTCAGCAAATGAGCACTGAGTTTAATGATAATCTTGTTATTACAGAGTGGTTTCCCCCGGCATCGCTGTATCATTTATATAACAGGATTGAACTGGTGCATGAAGATTTCATGCCCATATATGCTGCGTATTATGATGCTACCCGAAAACTTGTCAAAAAAGTTTATTACTCCGATTTTCAGTATTTTGGCGATGTGTATCTTCCGGGCCTTGTAACCGAATTCAATTATATCGGTAATGACTCTGTCATAAACAGGATCAGGTTTTCGGATATAAGAATAAATTATCAGGCACTAAGTCCCTGGTTTAATTTTCAAATTCCTTCTGATGCCAAACTTCGCGATTAAAATTGTTTTCCTTTTTTTTGTGATGATTTTCACAAATACTTTTTCAGCGGCAGCTCCGCCTCGATCAGATTTTGAAATGCTGCAGTCAAAAGAAGTTAATGAGAATGCGCATATTCATAGTCATGATATTCGTTTTATGCGCAGTCGTTCGGAGAATGTACTTATTCGATATAATCCTGTAAGTCTGGTATTTGGCGGGTTAATGTATACTTATCAGCGAATTATTTCACCGCAGTTACCTTCCGAATGTTTATACGTGCACAACTGTTCAAACTATAGTAAAGATCTGTTTTTCGAATACGGCTTGTTAAAAGGTTTGTTCACTACATCCGACCGGTTGTTGCGTTGCAATCGATTGTCTGCACTGGATATCCATCCATTGATGATTGATCAGAACAGTGGGAAAGTAATGGAGTCAATTGATATTTACAAATCAGATGAAAGATGAGCCATAACAGAAAAAGCATCTTTCTTTTTGCCTTTTTTATTCTGAGCTTTTCTTCTAAGATAGCAGCGCAGCAGAATGTTTCCTCCGAGCTGAGATTCATCAATCATATGCTTGGCAGGCAAAATTACGATGAAGCGCTTTTTCTGCTCGAAAACCTGCAAACCAAAACGTTGAGTCAGAAAGATTCAGTTAATTATCTGCTTGGCTGGACACTTTATGGCCGTAAAGAACTTAATGCTTCGGCATATTATCTTTCTCTGGTAACCGAAGACAGTCCATGGTTTGAAAAATCAAGGTTCTTTGCAGCTTATAATCAAGCTTATTTGCGTGAAACAAATTATTCACGGGAACTTCTTGGTTTTTTTAATGAAAATTCATCGGATCAGGTAGTTTTTATGAAGAATTTTCAGCTTGCTGGCATGGCTCTGCTGGAAAGGGAAATGGATGAATTTGAGCATCATGCTAAAAAATTTACCGGAAATTTCAGTTTCACTGCAACAGAAGAAAGAAAACTGAATGAATATTATAACCAGATTTCTGAAATGCCATACAGATCTCCTTTTGTTGCAGGAATCATGTCGGCAGCAGTGCCCGGACTGGGGCGAATTTATGCCGGAAAAACTGCCGAAGGTATTTCCAGCCTTTTATATGTGGGGGCTTTGCTTGCCACCTCCTGGGATTTATATAACAGATTAGGTGGAAATAATCCGTTTTTTATCATTTCAGCCAGCCTGTCCGGAATTTTTTATGTCGGAAACATTTGGGGGAGTGCTGTGGCTGTAAACAGAGTTCAAAGAGAATTTAATTATGAAATGGATCAACGCATTTTGCTTGATATGCATATTCCTTTGCGTAAGCTTTTTCCCTGATTCAGCTTATGCACAGAAAGATAGCAATGCTTTTCTTGAGGAGGGCCGCGACCTTTTCAGGCAGGGCTATTACTTTGAGGCAGGAATTGCATTTGAAAGGGCTTATTTTTTTACCACTGATAACAGAACCAGGCTGGAAGCTAATCTGGAAAGGGCCGAGGCTCTCAAGCAAACAGGCGAGTATCTTAAAGCCCGCAACGATTTACAAAGAACTCTGCATCTGAGACAATTTCCTGAACTACATTTTCAATTATTGT
Source organism: Bacteroidales bacterium (assembly GCA_007129355.1). GTDB lineage: Bacteria > Bacteroidota > Bacteroidia > Bacteroidales > UBA7960 > SKVR01. The sequence continues at coordinate 30,106 of SKVR01000178.1, forward strand.
ACGAACTGGCTTTTTGTGAATATATGCTGGGAAATTATTCCAATGCTTCAGGTAGTTTGGCGCAACTCAAACATTTTTATCCCGACGAATATTTCTCAGAAGAAATCCTTACGCTGCATGCTTTAGCTGGTGTTATGGCTGAAGACATCTCGCTGGCGCAGGAAAAAACAATTGAATTAATAATGTACCGGAATAATGAGCCATATATAACGGATAGCTTGATTGCAAGATCAATGGTTTTGTTTTGTGAATGCTCTGCACCCATTTTAAGATCTGAGAAGACAGCCAGCCGTTTTTCTACGTTTATTCCCGGAGCGGGTCATTTTTATGCAGGTTATCCAGGAAAAGGATTACTGAATGCCGGCTCACAACTGGCATCACTCGGACTGGCAGCATTTATGGGGTTGAATAATTTTTATGTCAGTGGTTTTGTAGTGGGTCTGGGCATGTTTCAATCCTTCTATTTCGGGGGTGTCAGACAAGCTGCTTTTCTTGCAGAGCAAAGAAATCTTAATGAGATGGCCGTATTTAAAGAACTGCTGAAGGAATTTATTCTGAGTTTGAATCATGATTAGAAAAATTACAACGGTTATTATTTATCGAAGTTTGATCATCTGGTTGTTCATTCTGTTCAGGGTGTCATTGTTAACGGCATCTGGCCTTACCTCTCTTTCTCATGAAACCATGTTGGCTCTTTACGATTTCAGGTTTCATCATGCAGATTCATTGATTCATATTATGGAAGAAACTTCTACGGATCATTATCTTCCCCATCTGACAAGAGCAAACTATTACTGGTGGAGAATCATAAGTGAAAATCCCGGATTAGATCTACAGCAATTTTATATTTCCAATTTGAATAATGCAGAAAATATCATCAGGCAAATGGTAAAAGATAAGCAATATGACTATGCCGATGTTTTTCACTTTATTAATCTTTATGCTCTCAGAGCCCGGCTTGACCTGATCAATGGCGAATACACCAAAGCCCTGATGCACATGAAAAACTGCGTGGATTTTATCGGGCTAGCACTTGGGAGAGAACAAATACATGAAAATTTTTATCTGACTTCTGGTCTCTACAATTATATGACCGAATACGGCAGTAGAAGGTACCCCTTCTTTCGTCTTTATATATTGATGTATCCCAAAGGGAATATGAAACTTGGAATTAGCCAGCTTGAAACTGCAGCCAAAAGCCAGGATTTGGTATTACAAACCGAAGCCCGGTATTTCCTTATGAAAATATTTCTTGAGCTTGAACAGGACCATCAAAAAGCTTTGGAGCATGCAGGATGGTTAGCAACAAAATATCCCGGGAATCTTATTTATCTTTACCATTATCATGAACTTCTTTCTGTAAACAATCAGGAAGCAAAGGCAAATGCAATCAGGAAGTTATATTTTGAACGAATTAAAAGTAATACACACCTGAGTTCGGTTCAGCGGCAATATCTGGAAGGGTTGTTATAAAAAAAAGCTTTGTGCCCGATGCACAAAGCTTTTTTTAAAAATATGTATTTAAACTTACCACATAAAGAATTTCGGATTATCGATATATTGACTTATGTCATTATTTACCAGTCCGATCAGAAGCATAATCCAGTCAATGGTTGCAACTATACCACAACCGCCTAAAGTAAGAATATATCCCACAATAGTACCAGTTGATGTACCCAGATAAGCCCTGTGGATACCCAGGTAACCCAGGAACCAGCTTAATAGAAAAGCTACCAGCGGATCCTTGTTTTCTTCAAAAAATGCTTGATTTGCATAACCCATATCTGCCAGAGGAGCGAGGGGTTCCACGTGGTTGAAATCTACTAATTCTGCCCTGGCAAACAAATCGTCAATTGCTAAATTGTCCAGGTGATAGGATGTACCGGCTTGTGTGGCAAACACTCCTATGAAAATGATAATCAGTAATGTCAGAAATTTTTTCATAAGCAATAGTTTTTGTTAATTAATACTAATTATTTAAGAAACATCTACAAAAATAAATAATAATATATCAATTGCAAGTATTTTGTTGATGAGAAAGTGTTAATATCATGAATTTATGTTTGATATGTGGATGTAAGTGAGGTGCCCATTCGTCGCCCGGCTGCCATTTGGCAGGCGTAGCAATTAGTTCCTTATTAAAAGATTACAAGGTTGGATAAAAAGCATCTTCGATATGATGCACCTTATGTTGATCTCCCTTGATTAGAACAGAAATGATATCAAATCGTGTTTCAACGTCCAGATTATTTAACTGGATGTAAAAATTTGCTGCTTTTATGAGGTTTTTTTGCTTTGCTTTGGTAACAAATTCTTCGGGTTCACCAAAATAATTGGTGCTGCGGGTTTTTACTTCGGCAACGACCAGAATGTCATCTTTCTGCGCTATGATGTCTACCTCAAGTGACCCTTTTCGCCAGTTGGTTTCCAGTATTTTGTACCCGTTCTTACGAAGATATCCTGCTGCCATATCTTCTCCCTTGTTTCCAAGTTCATGAAATTCCGCCATAATTTAATAAAATTGGTTCAAAACATATATCTCTTTCATCTTCAAATCTGCCTAACAATTGCATTCTTCATTATTTGTGATTCACTTATTCAGTTTACCAGCCAGGAAATCTGCCACAGATAAAGTTATATAAAATATCATAATCAAAGGAACCGCATGCCACCAGAATATCACCAGCAGCAATACCGTTCCGGCAAGAAATACATAACGAATGAGATTGTCAGCCAGCTTAAAGTTCTTAAATTTCAGTGAAAATAACGGAAGGTTTGCTACCATGAACCAGGAAAGGAACAATGTAATTCCGATCAACATCCATTCATTGGCAAGCATCCAGGAAAATAGTGGGTGCCAGATTGAAGAAGACGAACCAAAATGCACTGCAAATGGAAGAGAAAGGATAAAAATGGCATTGGCAGGAGTTGGTAAACCAATGAATACATCGCTTTGCCTGGCATCAACATTAAAGATGGCCAGGCGAAGTGCCGAAAAGATAGTTATAGCAAAAGCAATGAAGGGCAATACATTAATATCGGAAATCCATATCGCCGAACCGGAAGATGCATCCTGGAGTAATCGGAAAAGCACTACTGCCGGTGTAAAGCCGAAACTTACCATATCCGCCATTGAGTCAAGCTCTTTGCCTATATCGCTGTATGATTTCAGCACCCTGGCTACAAAACCGTCGGCAAAATCAAAAAATGCTGCTATACCAACAAAAATGGCAGCTAAATGAAATAAACCTTCAAAGGCAAATACTATGGCAATACTTCCTGATAATAGATTTAGCAGGGTAAGTATATTAGGAATGTGTTTTTTAACTTGCATAAAAAAAATATTTCAGGTTTTTATTTTTTCTCAATGTCAGGATTTAATTATATTTGATTCATTAATTGAGCGTGTTATGAATACACCCGAATTCAATAAATATCCTCTAAAGGAAAAGGTATACCTGGTATTTGAGCATGGTAATGAAATAGCCACCAGGAAATTCCTGTATTTCAATATCAAGCTTTATACTCTTTTCGGTTTTTTTGCTGAAGTATGGTATGTACCCAACAGCAATAAAATTGAAAAGGTGGAGACTCTAAATACTGATGAGATATTAAGCCTTTATAAAAATGAATTCGATATTTCGGAATTGTTAAAATAAGCATCCGTAAAATTAGAATTTTTAGTTTAATTAATGTACCTGCCTTTATTTTGATTTTCAGTATATCTTAAGTTCAAAATAGAATTATTTTTTTCTGCCTGCCTTTCAATTCTTTATCTCTTTATCAAAAATGTTTTATTTTTGGCATCAAATCATTTCATTTCAATTCACGGTGTAAAAATTTAATTCTTAAAATCCGGCAATAAAAAATGATAAAAAAAGTATTCTTCTCAAAAAATACATTAATATTCATCACTGTTAGTTTCTTATCAATTCAATTTCAACCATCCTTTGCCCAGATTACCCTTGAAAGTATCTGGAAAGAGCGCACTTTTGTGCCCCAAACCATTCGCCTTGGTAAAAGTATGCTTGACGGAGAGCATTATACAAGGGTTGAAAATAATTACCAGATAAATGTATATGCTTATAATACCGGTGAATTCGTTCGGACTTTACTTGATATTGAAGGCGAGCTTGTCGATGAAACCGAAGAAACAGCCCGTATAGATAATTATTTTTTCAGTCCGCAGGAAGATAAGCTTTTACTTGCATTCAATACGGAATCCATTTACAGGTATTCTTCTATCTCCGATTTTTTCGTGTATGATATTTCTGAGAAAACATTTACACCACTTTCTGAAAATGGCAGACAAAGAATCCCTCAATTCTCACCTGATGGGAGCAAAATAGCATTTGTAAGAGATAATAACATATTTATTGCAGATCTGAATTCAGGTGCAGAATATCAGGTAACGACCGATGGAAAGCATAATGAAATAATCAATGGAACAACCGACTGGGTATATGAGGAAGAATTCGGCTTTACGAAGGGTTTTCAGTGGTCACCAGATGGAAAAAAAATTGCTTATTACCGTTTTGACGAAACTCA
>SKVR01000104.1 GCA_007129355.1 Bacteroidales bacterium
AGGACCCTCTGATTAACAGTCAGATGCTCTAACCAACTGAGCTAAGGAGGAGTGTAATTTTAAGATCGTTCTCTTATTTCGAGCTGCAAAATTAGTAATTTTTTAATTCTCAAAAAACTTTTTTTCTTTTTTTTCGGTTACCTGAAAACTTAAGGGCTTTAATAAAAACAAAATTTAACGTGAAACCCTGTTTTTTCGCTCCAAACATTCATTATTTTTGTAGCTTGAAAAATGAGCCCTTTATGACTGAAATGATTCCTGAAAAATACCTTAACATATTCAGGACAGCAAATGCAAACTGGTTTCCTGCCCGAACTTACCGGCGCCATATCATTCTGTTTTTGCTTGTTTTCCTTTCAGGGGCTTCACAGACGAAAAAGGGCAACTACTTTTTCAATCCATCTCCGATTCAGTCTTCATCGCATGCTGGTTATTTCAGCATGTTTTATTCTGAAGAAGAGATAGAATATCTTGACAACCGCATCACCCGTCTGCTCATTGAACAAAACTTCAACGGTAATGTGCTTATTGCCCGCTACGGTGTGCTTATCTACGAGCGATCCTTTGGGTTTTCCCACTTTAACAGGGCCGAGCCCATGAACCTGGAAACTACTTTCCAACTGGCCAGTATTTCCAAAACCTTTACAGGAACAGCAATCCTCCTTTTGCAACAGGAGGAATTACTCAATGTTGATGACCCGGTTAAGCAACATATCCCAGAATTTCCCTACGATAATATCACCATCCGACACTTGTTGAACCATACCTCCGGACTGCAAAACTACATGTGGCTGGTTGAACGGTTCTGGCGCAGGAGTTCACTGCCAAACAATGAAGATGTGCTGCAACTATTTATTAATCATCGCCGTCCGCTAAACTTCAGCCCAGGCCATCGTTTTGAATACTCCAATACAGGATTCGTATTCCTTGCTCTTCTCGTTGAACGGGTTTCGGGTCAAAGTTTTTCAGAATATATACATCAGCACATTTTCGATCCCCTTGAGATGAAGCGGTCCTTTGTTTACGATCTTCATAATCCTGTTGAGATCGATAACCGTGCCTATGGTTTTCGTCATTGGCGGGGTAGTCATGTCATTATTCCCGATGATAAACTCGACGGGCCACTGGGCGACAAAGGCATCTTCTCAACCGTGGGTGATCTTTTTAAATGGGACCAGGCCCTTTACCGGAGCGCACTGCTTCCCTCTGATGTCTCGAAACAAGCCTTTGAACATGGCAGGCTCAACAATGACTCCACCATAAACTATGGTTTTGGATGGCGGCTACAAAACTATCTTGACAAAAAAATTGTGCACCACCCCGGTCGATGGCACGGTTTCCGTACAAGTTTTAAAAGATTCATTGATGATCATACCACACTCATTCTGCTCAGTAACAACAATCGCAATATTGCAGGGATCATAGAAGGAATACAGGATATACTGTATTACGATGAGAAAGAAATCTGGATGGCACAAAGGCAGATGGAACCTTTGGAAGCAGAAATAGAAGAGTTTGATACAGACCCTTCACCTGAATTGGAACCCTGAACTCCTGACTTTTATGATTATTTACCCTGAAGATAGCTTGCTTTTCACTATTTTTGCGAGCGAATCAAAAGCCGGCATACCGGACTCAAAAAACTCTGTTCATGCAAGTTAAAATCGTTAACAAATCCAGTAACCCCCTTCCCGCATACGAAACCATTTATTCTGCAGGTATGGATCTGCGGGCTTTTTATGATAACCCCATAGTGCTTAACCCGCTGGAGCGGGCACTCATTCCCACAGGTTTGTTTATTGAACTGCCTGCCGGTTACGAAGCACAGGTTAGGCCACGCAGCGGACTGGCAGCAAAACACGGAATAACCGTTCTCAATTCTCCCGGTACCATCGATGCGGATTACCGTGGCGAAGTGAAGGTGATACTGGTAAACCTTTCGAAAGATGCCTTTACCATCAATTCCGGCGATCGCATTGCGCAAATGATCATTTCAAAACATGAAAGAGCTGAACTGCAGCTTACCGATATCCTGAACGAAACATCGCGCGGTGCCGGTGGATTTGGCCATACAGGCGTTAAATAATATTTACCGGTAACCTTGTGTTAAACAGGGCCCGAAAGAAAAACCCAAGGAATATGAACCTCATTATCCCCATGGCAGGAATGGGCACACGAATGCGCCCTCACACTCTAACCACACCAAAACCACTGCTTGCAGTGGCAGGAAAGCCCATAGTAAAAAGACTTTGCGAAGATATCGTAAGCGTTTGCAGCGAACCCGTAAAAGAAATTGGCTTTATTATCGGTGATTTTGGGAAAAAGGTGGAGGAGCAGTTGCTTGAGATTGCAAAAAACGCAGGAGCAGAAGGTAAAATATATTATCAGAAAGAAGCCCTGGGAACTGGCCATGCCGTGCTTTGTGCCGAGCCCTCGCTCAAGGGAAAAACCATCGTAGCATTTGCCGATACACTGTTCCGGGCCGATTTTATTCTTGATGAACAACAGGATGGCATCATCTGGACACACAGGGTAAAGGACCCCAGCGCCTTCGGAGTAGTGAAAACCAACCAGAAAGGCATCATTACAGGATTTGTGGAAAAACCGAAAACCTTTGTCTCCGACCAGGCCATCATTGGCATTTACTACTTCAATGACGGTGAATTCCTGCGCGATGAGCTTCAGTATCTCATAGATAATAATGTTTCGAAAGCCGGAGAATACCAGCTTACCGATGCACTGGAAAACATGCGGCAAAAAGGCACACGTTTTCTTACCGGCGATGTAACCGAATGGATGGACTGCGGAAACAAAAATGCCACCGTAGATACCAACAAAAAAGTTCTTACTTACGAAAAGAATCTCAAAACCAATCTGGAAACCCAAAATGCAGTTATTATACAACCCTGCTTTATGGGTGAAAATGTGAAAATCAAAAATGCCATCGTTGGGCCCTATGTTTCTCTGGGTAAAAACAGCAGCATAGAAAACTCGGTGGTAACCAACAGTATTATTGGAGAAAATTCATATATCAAATTTGCTGTGCTCGACAATACCATGATAGGAAATAATGCTACCTGGGAGGGTAAAGCTGTAGAGCTGAGCCTTGGGGATTTCTCACAAATCAAGAGCTAAAGATTTTGTAATTTTATAGTTTATTTCGCAATTTATGACACCCTTTCCCAAAATTATATTTTTTATTCTTCTTTTTTCCGGGCTGTTTTTTTCAGCTTGCTCAAGCCAGCAAAGGATTGTTGAAGAAAAAGCCCCTGATGAACTACCTGCCCCAGTTAGCCAAATACGACAGCTGGAAAGCTCCGCTTTGCTTATTGACGGAACAAAGCAAAAGATGCTGGGTAACATCACCAACGCCATTGTGCTTTATGCAGAAGCGCTGGAAAGAGACCCACTCAATTCAGCGGCAGCATACGAACTTGCCAAGCTGCATGCACAGCAGGGTCATGTGCAAG
>SKVR01000013.1 GCA_007129355.1 Bacteroidales bacterium
GCTGGAATGGCAAATATCAGGGAAAAATTTATGAGTTTATGCATGGCGATTTGTTTTTATGGGTTAATCGGGATTGATGATGTTTATTCTGACTGATCTTTTGAGCATCAGTTCCCAATGCTAAATTTGAAACCTTATGGGGCGACAATGATTTCTTCCTTTCGCGGAAGTTTTACAATCTGTTTCATAAGGGGTATGCGGTAACCTGCCTTGACATTGAGCAGTGGCATTATGTAAGTATTGTAGGGTATCAAGGTGGAGAGATTCAATTCTACAAACCAGCCTGTTCCGGGTTGTTTGTTTTGGAATTGCCCGATACCCATACTAACTACCGGGGCATAATACCAGCGACCGGGTAAAAAAACTTTTTCTACAGTGCCATTTACCGTATATTCCCATGTTTCGGGCAGAAAGGAACGGTAAATTCCCACCGGGCTCAATCCAAACTGATAGTGGAAACCACTTTTGTCTTCACGATAACGACGTTTGGTTATTCCCAAATGTATGAAAAAGGGCGTTTGCCGGCTGTAATCTCTGAAAAATCCCAGATCGGCATTAACGTTAGTTTCAATGATTAAGGGTTTTTGCCGCCTGCTGGCTTTCTGAATAACCGACCATGGTTGCTCAATACCTGCATTGAGCCCCGGATTCCACAGGTTGTTACCGTGGTAGCTGATGTTGAATGTGGCGGGCGGAGAACCGGGTGTTACCCCGGGTGCTTGTGCGTATGTAAAGTTGTTACATGCAAAATACACAAGCGTAAGGAGGATAAGGGATAAATAAGTATTGCTCATAAATCAGGGTTTTTCCTAAAGATTGTATAATCAGTTCGGTGGGCATGAGTAAAAAAGGTGTAGATTTTCAATATTTTGCTCAAATTTATAATGAAGATACCGATTTTATTTTTTTTAAACAACTATTTAATCGATTAAACCCAAACTTCAAACTCAAATTGAAGCCAGGGTTAACCAACTGCAATGAGAAAATGAAAGAACCCTCAGTCAACTGAATGAATGCAACGCACTAATAGTCAAATCAAAAGAAAATAATGAAGCTCTTCAAAAAGAATATGTTTCCATCGAAAATGATTTGATGGTGCTTTCTACCGAATCAAAAATGACCATTAAAGATCAGGCAGAGAGGTTAAAAAGCCTTCAGGAAATGATGCAGGCACAAACCGAAAAGACAGAGTATCTTAAAAATTCTATTTCCAATGCATTGATAAATTACAATACCGATGAACTTAATGTTTATCAAAAAGATGGGAAGGTTTATGTTTCGTTATCAGAAAAAATATTGTTCAAATCGGGTAGCGATGTGGTTGACCCAAAAGGGAAAGAAGCACTTAAATCGCTCGTCACGGTGTTAAACAATTCTGCTGATTTTACAGTGGCCACTGAAGGACATACTGATGATGTTCCCATCAAAACCCCAAGGTTCAAAGATAACTGGAACCTCATTACTGCACGGGCTTAATCTATAGTGCGCATTCTGACTATTGACAATGGGTTTGATGCGGCCTGCATTATAGCTTCGGGAAGAAGCGAGTTTCACCCGCGAAGAGCGCGCAGAAAACCGCAGGACTGAAATCATTCTTTCACATAACCTGCAGGAGATTTATAAGCTGTTATATAGTAAAAGGCGATTTAATAGTTTATTAAGATAAATCACTTGCGTGTTATTTGGAGTGGTCAGACGACTTTAAGTTCGTCCGACCGCTACCATATTGCTTTACCATCTTAGGCTTTGTATCCACCGGGCAACTATAGAAGAAGAACAGAATTCACAACCCTACTATTTCTTTAGGGTGCGCTGCTTCTTGATAATCCCACATACACAGTATTCGTGGCATCAGCATTCACGTAAATAACATCCAACTCACCAGGATTTATAATGAATAACCCTTCGGGGCTGGCCGCCCACCAAGTCATGGTGAGCGCAGGTCGAAGACCGAAGTCGAACCAATTCTCTCTCTCCATTCGATCTTACATCAGCGTGAAACTAAGCCCGAGAACCACATTTGCCATGTTAATTGTTTCACTTCCGCCATGGCTCACCATTCCCTGCACATAGCGTAATGCCCCGTAAGCCGACACTTTATCTGTAATATAATACCTCGGAGCTATGGTGATGCCCAGCTGCCAGTTTGCATCATAGAAGGAGTTACCAGGGTTTCCGAAATTGTTGATGCTGGTGTAATCGATATACATGCCACCAAGGGTTGCCATCAGGGGAATATCCAGACGGTCGGTCGCTTGAAAAACATATCCCAGTGATCCGTGAACGGCAAAGGCCTTGTCGAGTGTGTTTATACCCTCACCGAGGGTTTCACCCATGATCGACGTATAGGACAGCTGCCCGATAACCTGCCTGTACTGCAGTTCCGCGAAAAGCTTTATCGCAATTCCAGAGTCTTCAAGGTCACCCAGGGTGAATTGAGGAGCTACTCCACCGGCAATACCGACCGAAAATGATAGATCATCACCACGCTGCTGTGCCACGGCAGCATCCTGCACTATGAATGTCACCAGAAATAGTGCAGAAATAATTACAAGTTTATGGAATCTGAGTTTTGATTTATCCGGCATTGATGGTGTTATTTCCAAGTGTTCCATGGCATTATATCTTTAATTTTTGTTCTTGTTGATTGAATCTTGCTTTTTTCTTTACGCGCAAAAGAAGGGTAAAACGGCATACAGGATTATCTACTGCTCGCTTCCTCTTGATAACCCCACATACACAGTATTTGTCGCATCAGCATTCACATAAATTACATCTTCGCGTGTATCGCCGTTGATGTCGCCGACCAGGATTTCAAACTGACCCCATTGATCGCCGGCAGGATGGTCCTGGCTGACACGTGAGAAGTCAAATACTGCATTTGACCTGCCAAGGCCAATATAGCTTCTGTTTACAATTCCCATCCGGTTTAGTAATATATCTTTGCGACCATCACCATTTACATCCAGTAGTCGAACCTGATAGTCTTGTGCGACGTCAGCATGTTCTACCCCTTGACCGGGACCACCTGCCACTATAGGGGGATTACTCCCTGTTGACAAGTCCACAAAGATAGCTGGTGGTCCATTTCTGGTAGTTACTACCCAGACCAAATCAACTCCGGCATTTCCATTAATATTGCCTATCAATATTTCATAAGGCTCCCAACCATGTGTGCCACGGTTAAATACTCCAGGAAAATCGAAAATATTACCTTGTTCATCTCTTTTAGATTCGCCGATCCAGACACGATGCCCATTGCCACCAGCAACTCCAACAGTATGCCAGATGAGGTCGGCACGGCCATTTCCATTAACGTCAGCCACTGAAAATTTCCTTTGGGTATTACTCCATCCGGAAGTAATCGGATGATCATTATTATCGGTACCAGGTATCGCACTTATGAGGTTATCGTCTCCGAAGGTTCCATCTCCGTTGGAAAGAC
>SKVR01000220.1 GCA_007129355.1 Bacteroidales bacterium
CACTAAAAAGGAATACTGCCATTACCCCAAGGAAAATTCCTACAATAACTTTGGGGTTCATCAGATGTATCTCATAATGATGAACAAAATCAATAAAAGCAGCATCTATGGCGGGTACACCATTAATAAGTTCGCCGGGCATATCCAGGAATTTTACATACATCATCCTGACTTCTTCAAAATAGGAAGCGAGTAGTGCCAGTGCAGTTAGAGCTGCACTACCTATTGCAAAACCTTTGCCGGTTGCAGCGGTGGTATTACCCAATGCATCAAGAGCATCAGTGCGGTTTCTCACTTCGGCACCCAATCCGCACATCTGAGCATTACCACCGGCATTATCGGCAATAGGCCCGTATGCATCTGTGGCCAGGGTGATTCCCAGTGTAGAAAGCATTCCAACAGCAGCTACACCAATTCCATATAAACCAAAGTTTAGAGAGTCTGCATGAAAACTAAAGCCAGTTGCAAAAGAATATGCCAACGTAATGGCAACCACAATAATACCAAGGGGTACAGCCGCAGAAATCAATCCTGTGCCTACACCACTAATGATAACTGTTGCGGCCCCGGTTTTACTGGATTCAGCAATTCTCTGGGTGGGTTTGTATGCAGAAGCCGTAAAATATTCAGTAGACTGACCAATACCGATACCGGCCAGCAAACCAATCACAATAGAACCCCAGATGCCCATATAATTGGGTAAGCCCAGATAATATAAAATAAGAAAAGCGAAGATTACAATCAGGACAGCACTTACATTTACACCAAATCCCAATGCATGCAATAACTGTTTTTGTGTAGCACCTTCTTTGGTTCTTACCATAAATACACCTGCTATGGAAAGCAAAGTACCAACAGCTGCTATAAGCATGGGCGCAATTACGGCATTAAACTGCATTTCGGCTCCTGCCCCCATAAAAGCAGCGGCTCCTAAAAGAGCTGTTGCCAAAATTGAAGCAGCAAAGGATTCAAAAAGGTCGGCACCCATACCGGCTACATCACCCACATTGTCGCCAACATTATCGGCAATGGTTGCAGGGTTCCTTGGGTCATCTTCAGGTATCCCGGCTTCTACTTTACCCACCAGGTCGGCACCCACATCGGCAGCTTTAGTGTATATACCTCCACCTACACGGGCAAACAATGCCTGAGTTGAAGCACCCATACCGAAAGTAAGCATCACAGCAGTAATGGTCATAAGTTTCCAGCCATCTGCAGTTTCAGGAATAAAGTGGTTGAGAATGAGAAACCAGACAGAAATGTCAACAAGCACCAATCCTACTACCACCAGGCCCATAACCGCACCACTGCGGAAAGCAAGACGCAAACCCTGGTTCAAAGAACTACGGCAGGCATTGGCTACACGGGCTGAAGCGTAAGTAGCAGCTTTCATACCGAAGAAACCGGCAAGTCCCGAGAAGAACCCCCCCGAGATAAATGCAAACGGTACCCACGGATTCTGCACTCCTAAACCATAGGCCAGTATGCTGAATATGACCGTTATAATTAAAAAGACAACAATAACTATTTTGTATTGTTGTCTTAAATAAGCTGAAGCTCCCTTGCGTACATGTTCAGCAATTGTTTTCATCATGTCAGTGCCTTCATCATGTTTCATCATTTGCCGGAAAAATCCATAAGCAAACATTAAAGCCATTGCAGCACTCAATGGTACCAACCAGAAAATTAATGGCATGTTGTCCCTCCTGAAATAATTAGTTTAATACTGTGTTTTTTGGATTTTTTGGATGTGGACAAATTTATAAATTAATTACAACTAACACTCAAAAAGTTTCGTTAATGTTAAGGTGATGTTAAGTATTTTTCATTGAACACATATCAATTCAGGGTGTTTGTATAGGGAAACTATACTTCATATGAGCCGAATTTTAATTTAACAGTATGAAAAAGTCATAAAATACCTCTAAATTTGTAAAAGGACAGCCTATTATTAATCGGCTATTTTGAACCAAGATAAAACCTCTGTTTTTGGATGGAAAAAATTAAACTTGAAATATTAGGTATTTCATACAGTCAGTCACAATCAGGAGCTTATGCTCTGATACTAGGAGAGAACGGTGAAAAAAGGAGGTTACCCATCATTATTGGTAGTTTCGAAGCACAGGCCATCGCCATTGAACTGGAAAAAATGAAACCCTCCCGGCCTCTTACGCATGACCTTTTAAAGAATTTTGCCCAAACTTTCAATATCATCATTAAGGAAGTCATCATATACAAATTTGCAGAAGGAATTTTTTATTCAAAGCTAATTTGTTATGATGGTATCAAGGAGGTAGAAATTGACTCCCGTACTTCTGATGCCGTTGCACTTGCAGTGAGGTTTAAATGTCCCATATACACTTATGAAACCATACTTAGTGCAGCAGGTATAGTGCTCCAGGATGATGAAAAAAGCCCCGAAGAAAGTTTTCCAACTGAACCGGAAACTTCCATTTCCGATTATGAAAGTCTTTCTATAAAGGAACTGGAAAACCTGCTTATGGCTGCAATTGATGAAGAAGCTTATGAAAAAGCTTCCAAAATCAGAGATGAGATAAATAAAAGGAAATCTTCCAAAAAATAGAAATTACTATTCGAAACACATTATTTTCTAAAAACCCACCCTCTTTTAAAAAAATATTAATAGGTTTGCAAGCATTGTTTGCAAACCTTTTTTTTGATATTAAAAGATCACATCTGATAGTTATTCTGTTTTACTCAAAACAATAATCACAATGAGAAAAAAATTCCAACTCTTATTCATTCAGGCATTCATCTTTTCACTCATCTTTCTGGCTTCCTGCTCCTCTGAATCAGAAGAGATCGAGTCAGTAATTACCAAAACATGGAAACTGGAGCAAATCACTGATCAGGAAACCGGTGAAACCATAGAAGCCCTCGAAGATGAATATTTAAGCATATTAAATACCGAAGAGAATATTTTCAATCTTTCTTTTCCGGCTCTTGACCTGGCTTTAAGCGGATCATGGACGTACGATGCAGACACCTTGATATTACTGCCTGAACTCGATGATCTGGTACTGAAGATAGACTCCATTATTTATGAAGCTTCAAAAGGGGATCCTTTTATTTTCTTCTTTCACCGCGGCGAAATGATTGCTCAACTTTCAGCTGATATACTAAAAGGAAAGGAACGTCCTATTTTTTTTATGGTGGATGAATTATCGGAAGATATTCTTATCCTTTCAGATAATCATTATACTTATCACCTTATTTACCAGCCTGTTGAAGTAACAACCTTTGCATTTGGCATTACCAATATTATCAGGGGCTTGTTCGGGATGATTGTACTTATTGCCATAGCATGGGTATTCAGTGCCAACAGAAAAGCCATATCATGGAAAGTAGTTGGAATAGGCCTATCTATACAGGTGCTCATTGCGTTTGGTATTTTACAGGTTCCTGCCATACAGTATTTCTTTGAAATTGTGGGAAAAGTATTTGTGGGGATACTTGATTTTACCAAGGCCGGGACCGAGTTTTTGTTTGGAGGCTTTCTTGATACCGAAACCTATGGATTCATATTCGCTTTCCAGGTACTACCTACCATTGTATTTTTCTCTGCCCTAACCAGTTTGCTCTTTTACCTGGGAATAATCCAAAAAGTCGTTTACGGTCTTGCATGGCTGATGACCAAAGCCATGAAACTTTCAGGTGCAGAGAGTCTTTCAGTTGCGGGTAATATTTTCCTGGGGCAAACCGAATCACCACTGATGATAAAAGCTTACCTGCCCCATATGACCAAATCGGAAATATTACTGGTAATGACCGGAGGTATGGCAACACTGGCCGGTGGAGTTCTTGCAGCTTACATCAGCTTCCTGGGTGGTGATGACCCTGTACAGAGACTGATCTTTGCCAAGCACCTTCTGGCAGCTTCCATTATGGCGGCACCGGGTGCAGTAGTAGTTACAAAAATCCTTTACCCCCAAACCGAAGAGATCGATGAAACCATGGAAATCTCCAAAGACCGGATTGGCAGCAACGTACTGGATGCCATTTCAAACGGAACCGGAGAGGGACTCAGACTGGCGGCCAATGTAGCAGCCATGCTGCTTGTATTTATTGCCTTTATAGCCATGTTTAATTTCATCGTAGGCTGGTTTGGCAACTGGACCAATCTTAACCCGAGGATTGCCGAAATAACCGACGGGCAATATCAGCAATTATCACTGCAATTTATACTGGGATATACCTTTGCCCCTATCATGTGGCTTATAGGTGTTAGCCTTCCTGATATTACACTCGTGGGAAGATTACTTGGTGAAAAAATCATTATGACTGAATTTATCGGGTATGTCAGTCTGGCCGAACTAAAGGAGCTTAACGCCTTTGCCGATCCCAAATCGATCATTATGGCTACTTATATGCTTTGTGGATTTGCCAATTTTGCCAGTATCGGGATCCAGATTGGAGGAATTGGTTCACTGGCACCCACGCGCAGGGTTCTGCTTTCACAATTTGGTATGCGTGCCCTGCTCGGAGGAACACTGGCCGGTCTTATGAGTGCTACAATAGTTGGAATGATACTGGGATAGATTAACTGGTAAAAACCATTAATCCTTTGGCTTTTACTTCAGCTCAGCATATTGCTTGTAGCATTCTAGGATTCTTTGATACACATTGTATTCCTGTGTGCTTACAATGTACTCATTAGTGATGTTGCAAAAATCCAGAAAGATATAATACTCTTGCTCACTTTCAATACCCGTTAGTCGTTTTACAATATCGGGATTAACCACCCTTGAAGCTCTTCGGGCTAATTCGGCTTCTTTTTTAATTTCCCGATATCTGGCCATTTCACGGCCCCTTCGGCTGAAATGATCATATAATGCTGTTATGGGGCCGGGGATAACTATTCCCACACCTTCGCCGGGATCAGGCTGAAATTCCGGGGGAGGAAGTTGAAGATTTAAAGGTGGTTCAGGATCTTCAAAGTTCAGAAATGCATATTTAAACTCGCTAAAGGTTGCCCAGGGATAAACATCTACGGTGGGAAGCTGGTAGGTTTTATCCTTTAGCGGAATGATAATTTTTTCGTTGCTTTCCAGAACTTCATAGGCTATTTCCAACGTATCAGTGAAAAATCCCACGGCCTGTAGCAGAATACTATCTCCCTCCCTGGCCATTATAGCAAAAGAACCATCAACTCCTGAAGTTGTACCCCTTACGCGGTTCAGGTTAATAATATGCACATTGGGAATAGCGGAAGAGTCTCTTTCATCAACAACAAAGCCCTTTATGGATATCGTCCGGTCATCAGTCTGCGCAGTTAAAGTTGATAACAATCCCTGCGTAAAAAAAATTACAACAGCAACACTCTGCAATAAACTGGTATAAATTGCTATAGGATTAATCCGCATGCTGTACATATATTTTTGTGTGGCAAACAAATTCTATTAAATTTTAATTGCACAAATAAAATACCAGATATTTATTATTTTTATTCAGATTTTAAAACAAACAGCTTTAAGAGTCAAACTTATGAATTTTAGCTGTCGAATGCACATTTGGTCTGTTAATAATTCTCAAGAAATCAGACTTTACTAATGGTTTAACATCAAATCAACCAACCTAAACTTAAGGCTTGCATTTGAAGCCCATATACCATAACTTTGAGCGGTTCAATTTCCGGAGTTTGAGAAAAACATCCCATTTCAGTGTTATCGTTAACTGTATGCGGTTTTGAAATAACCCGGAATAGCAAGCTTTAAGTTCAATATATAGAAAATCATGCAGCAATATCTTCAACTGATGAAGCATGTGCTTGATACCGGAGTGATAAAAGAAGACCGCACCGGTACAGGCACCCTGAGTGTTTTTGGTTACCAGATGCGTTTTGACCTATCAGAAGGTTTTCCGCTGGTTACTACCAAGAAACTTCATCTGAAATCTATCATATATGAACTTTTATGGTTCCTGAATGGTGATACAAATATCAGATACCTGAATGAAAACGGAGTAAGAATCTGGGACGAATGGGCCGACGAAAACGGCAACCTGGGACCGGTATATGGTGCCCAGTGGCGAAGCTGGAACACTACTGCCGGCCCAATAGACCAGATAAGCCGGTTGGTGGAGCAGATAAAAACCAATCCCGATTCGCGCCGCCATATGGTAAGTGCCTGGAATGTAGGAGAAATTGACAAAATGGCTTTGCCCCCGTGTCATATTCTTTTCCAGTTTTATGTGGCCAACGGAAAACTCTCATGCCAGTTATACCAGCGAAGTGCTGATGTTTTTCTGGGCGTACCTTTCAATATTGCGTCTTACGCTCTTTTCACCATGATGATTGCGCATGTATGCGAACTGGAACCCGGTGATTTTGTGCACACATTTGGCGATGCCCATCTTTACTCCAATCACCTTGAGCAGGCAAAACTGCAATTAAGCCGCGATACCAGACCGCTTCCGAAAATGATTATCAATCCGACAGTAAAAGATATTTTTGATTTCAAATTTGAAGATTTTACTTTGGATGGCTACGACCCACACCCTCATATAAAAGCAAAAGTGGCTGTTTAATGAAAACAATCAACTTTCAAAACACCAAAAACACAAGACATGAAGTTAATACTCATAGCGGCTGTTGCCAACAATAATGTAATCGGGGGAGACAATAAACTCTTGTGGCATCTGCCCGCAGACTTAAAGCGTTTCAAGAAACTCACTATGGGGCATACTCTTATTATGGGACGCAAAACTTTTGAAAGTATAGGGAAAGCCCTGCCCGGACGCAGAACCGTTATTATTACCCGGCAAAGCGATTATAAGGCCAAAGGATGTGAAATAGCTTCAGACATCAAAGAAGCTATTTGCAAAGTGCGTGAAGACTCCGATGTATTTGTTGCCGGTGGCGGAGAAATATACCGCCAGGTAATGGGTCTCCATTATGCACGACGAATCTTTCTTACCCGGGTGTATGCCAATTTTGAAGGAGATAGTTTCTTCCCCAATATCGACCCTGAAAAATGGGAGCTTGTTGAAAGGGAAGAATTTCAGCCTGACGAAAAAAATCCTTACCCCTTTGCGTTTTTAACTTACAAACGGAGGAAATAGGATAAGGTTGAGCTTGAGAATTGATAATCAGGTTTTTTGTTTTTGCTTGCGGGCAGCAGGAAACAATACATTGTTCAGTATCAGCCTGTAACCTGGGGAATTGGGAAATAAATTAAGATCTGTTGGTGGGTCACCTACAAAATGACGATAGTCCTCGGGGTCATGACCCCCATAAAAGGTAAATGTTCCCTTACCGAAACTTCCGTGAATATATCGCACTTCATCATTTGCTCCGGTTTCGCCCAGAATGGTAACTGTAGGCTTAACCAGATATCTTTTAAACGCTGTAGTCTGACCCATAAATCCTTTGATTAGGGATTCGTGGTTTTGTGTAAGCATAGTTGGAACCGGATCCCACTTGGCAGAAAACTCGAACAGACTAAAAAAGTCTGTACGCTGGTCGCGTCCGGTTTTAGGCACATCAATGTCAGACTTGGCATACTCATAAGGATTGGTCACAATCTGAAAGTTATGAAAAGCAAATGTGCGGGAAAAATCAAGTTTTTCCTGTGCGTTGGGATCCATAGGGGTTCCGTCAAAAACTTCATGAACTATATCAACCCCTTCGGCAGCAAGAGCTACGTCAAGACTTTCGGGTGCGGAACACATGGCAAACATATATCCTCCACCTGCAACAAATTGTTGAATACTTTTGGCTACGGCCAGTTTAAGGTCGGCAACACGATTGAAACCCAGCTTGCGTGCAAGTTCTTCGGCAAGCTGCACATCGCGCCTGTACCATTCAGCATTTCGGTAGGCAGCCCAGAACTTTCCGAATTGCCCGGTAAAATCTTCGTGGTGAACATGTAGCCAGTCATATAACGGCAATACTCCTGAAAGTACTTCCTCATCATAAATAGCATCGTATGGAATTTCTGCATAAGTTAATGCAAGTGTGACGGCATCATCCCAGGGGAGACTATGTGGTGGGGTATATACTGCAATACGGGGGACTTTATGTAATACAATCTGCTCCATATTAACATCAGGATGTGTGATCTCAGTGATAATGGCATTTGCCTGAACGTCGGCAATTACTTGGTATGATACGCCACGAATAGCCAGTTCCTGTTCAAACCTGCTATGGTGGGGAAAAAGAAAACTCCCGCCACGATAATTGAGCAGCCAGCTCACTTCCACATCATACGTAAGCACGTAAAAGGCAATTCCATATGCTTTAAGGTGATTATTCTGAGAATTGTCCATGGGCACCAGAATATGTGCTCCATGAGCAACAAAAATGCTAAGTAGTGCAAAAACCAGGGAAAGAAGTGGCTTTTTTATCGTGTTCATAACATAAATTTACTCAAAATATATAACACCTGAAGACTGTAGTAGTTTAAAAAAACAAAACTTTTCTGCTTTTAATACGTACAGAAAAGTTTTTTATTATGCTATTGGTAAAAACTGATTTCGTAAATCAGCATATGGAATAAAGAAACATATAACTGAATTCAATTTTTTACTTTTCAAACCTCGGTTTTAAGATCATTCATCATACATTTGACATTAAACATTTGATCCCGCATAGGCGGGATTTCGAACCTAAATGTTCTCAACATCAAAACGGTACCTCATCATCCTCATCGTCATTCATTCGCGATGGAAGGGTAACCACGTTTTGTGATTGAGTATCAAAAGCTGAGGAGGGTCTTAAATCGCCGCCATTATCAAAGTCAACTGTTTCATAATCCATAAACTTGGCAAACTTGTCAACAAACCTGAGTGATATGTCTTCCAGTGCGCCATTCCTGTGTTTTGCAATGATAAATTCTGCAAGGCCTTCGGTTGAGTTGCCCTGCTCATCCTCATGAATTTTGTAATACTCGGGGCGGTAGATAAAGCAAACCATATCTGCATCCTGCTCAATAGCACCTGATTCGCGAAGGTCTGAAAGAATTGGTTTTTTGTTTCCTCCGCGGGTTTCAACAGCACGGCTGAGCTGAGACAATGCAATGATGGGAATATTAAGTTCTTTGGCAAGGCTTTTCATGGAACGGGAAATATTGCTTATTTCCTGTTCGCGGTTTCCACTTTTATCGCCACTGCCCGACATGAGCTGAAGATAGTCAACAATAACCAGTTGAATATCGTGCTGTGCCTTTAATCTTCTGCATTTGGCCCGTAACTCAAAAATAGAAAGAGCAGGAGTATCATCAATATATAGCGGAGCATCTGTCAGGTTACTTAGTTTGGCATTGAGCTGTTCCCATTCGTATTGCTCAAGTTGTCCGCGTTTGAGCTTATCAGAAGCCAGTTCCGATTCGCTTGCAATCAAACGCATAACAAGCTGCACACCAGCCATCTCCAAAGAAAAAACAGCAACCGGCTTTTTAAAATCCACAGCAATATTACGGGCCATGGTAAGGACAAATGCTGTTTTACCCATACCTGGCCGAGCTGCCAGTACAATAAGATCGGATTTTTGCCAGCCGGCAGTAATACGGTCGATGGCTGAAAAGCCTGAAGGTACGCCACTGATATGGCCTTCCTGGTCGCGTGAATTTTCAATTTGCGTGATGGCCTCTTTTACAAGAGATGGCATATCGGCATAATTACGGCGAAGATTGGTTTCACTTACTGCAAAAAGCTCCTTCTCAGCCCTATCAAGTATATCAAAAACATCGGTAGAATCTTCGTATGATTCCTTGATTATGATATCGGAAATGCGGATAAGTTCACGTTGCAGAAACTTTTGCAAAACGATACGGGCATGAAACTCAACATTAGCAGCAGATGCAATTCTGTTTGTGAGTTGAGAAATGTAATAAGCTCCACCCACTGCTTCCAGCTCACCACTTTTTTGAAGTTTTTGAGTTACTGTTAAGATATCTACAGGTTCAGAATCAGAAAAAAGCTGATGAATAGCTTTGAAAATTTTTTGATGAGATTCTTTGTAGAATACATCCGGTTTCAGGATATCTACCACATTGGTGAGAGCATTTTGCTCAAGCATCATGGCACCTAAAACAGCCTCTTCAAGATCGATAGCCTGGGGAGGCACCCGACCATGGTCAGCTAACTGAGATAATCCGGCAATTGAAAGTGTTTTTGCGGTTCTTCTGGTTTGATTGCTTTGTTTCTTCTCCGTATTTTCCATTTGACAAAAATAACCAATCCGGCATTATGAAAAGATGAAAAGCCAGAATTAAGTTTTCAACAAACCGGTAGGTCTGATTAGTAGTAGGTTTCAAATATCAGTTAAGCTAAAGCACTGATTATAAAGATATTAATCGCACCAGACTGAAAAACAAAAGATTATAGTAAAAAGTATCATCTTTGGCAAAGATCAGATGATGGATTCTACATTTTCATCTGCCAGATCTCCATGGAAAGAATATTTCAAAAACAGTCGTGCCGTTGTAACCACATCTTTATTGCAATAAACGGCAATACGTTTCAGATCATTATCTTTCCAGTAAACTCTTGCCACATCGGCACCCATTATATCATCTTTGGGTGTGGGAATGCCAAATACTGCAGCCAGCAATGCCAGAGATGTATAATTTTTATAATCGCCGAATTTCCACAATTCCATAGTATCCAGATGGGTTACTTCCCATGGTTTCTTGCCTTGCAGGTTAATTACATCCGGCAAAGGAATACGGTTGATAAGCATACGTCTGGCAATGTAGGGGAAATCAAATTCACGGGAATTATGGCCACATAAATAATTGTCAGTAGCATTGAAACGTGTATTCAGCAGTTCTGTAAATTCATTGAGGAGCTCAGCCTCATGATCCGAATAAAAAGCTTTACAACGGAATCTTAGTACATCTTTATCTTCTTTACTTTCATAAAAGAAACCGGCTGAAATGCATACAATCTTACCAAACTCACTATATATGCCCGCTCTTTCGTTAAAGAGTTCTCCTGCCGTTTTTTCCTGATCTCCCCTGATCCGGTCTGCTTTTTTTTCCCAAAGCTCTTTAAAAACATCTGAAAGCTGATTGTAATCAGGCACCTTGGGTACAGTTTCCACATCCAGAAAAAGGATTTTCTTTAGATCTATATTCTTCAGCATATTAATAACGGATAAAAATTTAACAATCAGTTGTTACCTGTTATTTTAAACTCGGTACGTCGATTCTGTGCGCGACCTTCTTCTGTTTCATTGGTCGCAATGGGCTGGCTATCGGCATATCCTGCATAAGATAACCGGGATTTATCAATACCTTGTTCAATCAAATAATTGAACACACTCAAGGCTCTTTTCTCCGACAATGTTTTATTATAGGAATAACTTCCTGTACTATCAGTATGCCCGCTTATCTCAATTTCAATATTGGGATTTTGCTGCAGGAATCTGAAAAGCCGGCTAAGCTCAACTATGGATTCGACAAGAAGTTCATGACTGTCAAATTGAAAAAATACATTTCTGAGCACTACAGATTCGCCTTCCCTGATAGGTTGTAAAGGTATATCATAGAGGTGCGGATCTACTCCGGTGCGAACATCTTCAAAAGCAAAGTTTTCAGAGAAAAAAAGATAGCCATCGCGCCACACATTCAGTGCAAGATTTCTTCCAACGGGTATGGGGATCAGAAATTCACCGGTGTTTTCCCTTGAGTGCGATTGCACCAGGACTTCTTCTGATTTAAGGTCTATCAACTCAAATGCTGCTCTGAGTCTTTTATTTGATTTGGCATCAAAAACAAAACCTTTCATGTAGGTTACCATTTGTGGTCTGGCTTCTTCATAAAGTTCGAAAAAATAGAGATCCGAGCCTCCTTTGCCACCGGGTTGTTCCGATGCAAAATAAGCATCTTTTCCGGAAGCACCTACTACCAGTGAAATTTCTTCAGCAAAAGTATTTATTGGATAACCCAGGTTAACAGGTTCCTGCCATTCGCCATCTTCACCCTTTACCGTATAAAACAAATCCATGCCTCCCATACCCAAATGTCCGTCTGATGCAAAAAACATGGTCCGGTTGTCAGGATGAATAAAGGGTGACATTTCTCTTCCACTTGTATTTATAACCGGACCAAGGTTTTGTGGTTCAGACCATTTACCATCGTTGTTTCTTTCACTCATCCAGATATCCATGCGACCGTAATTGCCACGTCTGTTGCTCACAAAATAAAGAGTTCGCCCGTCGGGCGAAATGGATGGCTGTGAGTCCCAGGAAGGAGTATTTACCGGGGGACCCAGATTTGCCGGCCTTGACCAGTCATCTCCTATTCTTCGGGCATAATAAATATCACAACTTCCCATACCGTCAGGGCGGTTACAGGCAGTAAAGTATAAATGCATGCCATCGGCTGAAATACTTTGTGCACCTTCGTTGAACTGTGTATTAATGGGTGGGCCCAGGTTAACAGCGGGAGTCCATTCGTCATTTTGCAGAAAGCTCACATAAAAATCTTCATATTCTCTTCCCAGGTGCATATAGTTTGTATCTTCCCGTGGTTTTTTACGGGTAAATATTAGTGTTTGCTCATCAGCAGTCAAAGTAGGTGCATATTCGTC
>SKVR01000101.1 GCA_007129355.1 Bacteroidales bacterium
AATCTTTGGGTCCTATAATAGTTTTCAGGGATTCCAGGATAAGATTCTTGGAAATTTACATGATTATAGCAGACATGGTGCGCGGGTAACTACTGCCCTTGGAGGTGAGGCTATGTCGCCAACCGGCCAAAGTGTATACAACGCCAATCTTGGCAATTATTGGTATATATTAGATAACCGGAGTATTTATGCAGCGGGTGAAAGTGGTACTCACCGTGGATTTTATCAATTAGTCTGGGAGAGTATACGCATTGCCAACATGTCTCTGGAAAAATTAGAGACAGATATCCTGATAAACGCTACTGCGAGTCAGCGTAACTGGTTAAAAGGGCAGGCGCTTTTTTACCGGGGTTTCTTACATTACGAATTTTCAAGGGCATTTGGGTCTATTCCTTATATTGACAAGGTTTATTCGGCTGAAGAGGATCAAGATTTGAAACGTTTCTGGTCTTATGAAAAAGACGGAAGAACATATAGCAATACCCAGGCTGTAATGGAAAGAGCAGTTGAGGATTTTGAAGCAGCAGCAGAGTTATTGCCCAGTGTATGGCCTTCGCCAAACATTAACTGGGGGCGACCTACCCAACAGGCTGCCCTGGGCTTTAAAGCCAAAGCGCTGCAGTACTCCGCGAGCCCTTTATTTAATGAAGAGTCTACAGGAAATGCGGTTTATGATAATGAATTGCTTATGAGGTCTGCAGCAGCCTGCCAGGAAACTATTGATGTAATGAGAAGCATCGTGGGAAGACAGCCTGCGGGAATGCCTCAAAACAATGAGCACGGGCTCACACCTTGGGAGAGTTTCCGTCAGGTATTCGCTACTTTTGATGGTACCCAGCCCGGCACTGATGAGGTGTTGTATAGCAAGAATACCGCCATTTTTGGACCAGACAATGTAAGACACTCTACCGCCAGGAATTATTCTTACCAGCCAATTCAGGGTCAAAACGGGGCGCAGGGTTCTCAAGTGTACGTGGATAAATTTGAGATGATTGATGGTGAACGCTATCTGCCGGAATATGATAGTGATGATGACAAAAGATGGGTGAACAGGGACAAGCGCTTTAAATTCACTTTTTATGTCCATGGTGATCGTGTGGATGATATGACTGTTAATCAGGCTGGCACGGCTTTAGTTGCGGGTCAAGGCTTGAACACCAACGTTATTAGAAAGTTTGATGTGGACGGGGTTACCAGGAATAACGCAGGCCAAGCCTCTTATGTAACACCGTATTTGCGGATGGCAGATATCTATTTGACTTATGCTGAGGCTGTTTTTGAGAGTACCGGAAGTTATACCACAGTTCCTGCAGGACTAGAACTTAGTGCTGAAGATGCGGTAAATATCGTTAGAGAGCGTGCTGGCCAGCCGGATGTAGCCTCCACACTTCCCTATTATGAGAATTACACGCAACCGCGAAGCATTGAGCTGGCAGAGGATCCTGCTTTCAGAAAGCTATACCGCAATGAACGAGCTGTAGAGCTTGCTTATGAAGGTGTATATTGGTTTGACATCAGGCGATGGAAAAGGGCAGAAGTTAAAGATGGACAAGATCTCCAGGCAATGCTTTTTGATGAGGACGAAGATGGTAATCTTTATAATTTCAGGCGTATTGATCAGCAATCGTACGTTTTCAAAGAACAACACTATTGGATGCCGTTTGCAACCCGCATGACACGATTCACTGCTGATTGGCCCCAAAATCCGGGATGGTAGTAACTTTAACCGAACTTATATATATCATTATGAAGAAAATAGAGTTAATTATGAAATATGTCTGCCTAATGATGCTGATTTCAGTATCACAGATACTATATTCACAGAATCAGATTAATGGTGATGTGGATACCAACTCATTAATAAAGTTGGATAGGATTGAAGATAAGGTAAACTTTTCTTTTGACAGCCTGGCGTTAAAAAGAATTACAGGTTCTGTTGAATATATTGATGTACAGAAAGAACTGCAAAGAGACCAGGGAATCGGGATAGGAAGCGCTATCGCTGGTAAAATTCCTGGTGTATTTGGTAACATTAATACCTGGGGCACCGGTGGAGCTGTTATTTTAGTGGATGGGATTCGCAGGGATAATTTTTACTTTAATAACTTAAGTTTAGATGAAATTGAATCCATCGTTGTACTGAAAGACGCTATGTCGAAAGCAATGTACGGGGCCCAGGGCGATAATGGTGTAATCCTTATTAATACCAGGCGCGGAAAGGTGGGAGAACATAAATTCCGGGTTAGGGGTGAGTTCAATTCATTTGCTCCAAGGGCCATGCCCCAGTATCTTGATGCCGCGAATTTCATGGAAAAATACAATGAGGCTCAATTTAACGATGGCGTGGATCCTGCTTCTTTTACCTATAGTCAGGCGTTAATAGATTCAACACGCCTGGGTGTAAATCCTGCCCGTTATCCCAACAACGATTTTTACAGTGACAGGTACTTAAATGATTATGCCTCTCGCATGAATGTATTTTTTGATGCAATGGGCGGGGATCAAAGTGCACGCTATTACATGAATACAGAATGGACCAGGGATGGCGGATGGCTGAACACGCCCCAGGCTGATGTTACGAATCGTCTGAATTTCAGGGGTAATGTAGATTTTAATTTAAACAGGTATATGGTGGCCGGGGTGAATTCTTCTGCTATCATTTCTTTTAACGAACGGCCCAGGGGCGGTAATTACTGGAACACCTTTTCAAATGAACTACCGCATAATTATCCTGTTTTGTGGGATCCAGAATTAATAGAGAATGAAACTTTGCGCGATGAAATACTTTCACAAGCAAGGCTTGTTGATGGGCAGTTGTTGGGAGGTAATTCTTCTTATTTGAACAATGTTTACGGAGGGCTCACACGAGATGGGAATCAAAGGCTGATGAGACGAAATGTGCAATTCTCCAGCTTTCTCAATTTAGACCTGAGCTTTATTACTGAGGGGCTTTCGGCCAGGGGATATGCAGGCATGAATTTTTACAATTCTCTTTTTTCCTCGCAAGATCCGTCTTTTGCAGTTTACGAACCATTGTTTGATGGATTTGGAAGGGTTTATGATGTTATAGTGCATTCTCAGGATATAGAAGCAAACAGGTATCATGTCAATAATACCAACTCTGACTATTTCCGTCAAACATCTTATTATGGAACATTAAACTATGCTCGTACTTTTGGAGATCATGACATCTCATCAACTGCTTTATTATATAATGACATGATGACGTATGCCAACGAACTTCAAAAAGACCAGATATTTCATATTGGAATTTCTGCTAATTACATGTATTTAAATAGATATATAGTCGAAGGAGCTTTGATGGGAATAGGAAGCAGGAAACTGGCAGAAGGCAATCGTGTCGAGCCAGCCCCCTCTGTTGGGTTAGGATGGATATTGACAGAAGAAGATTTTCTTTCCGATAACGCTTTGTTCGATTACCTGAAACTTCGGACTTCTTACGGTATCTCGAAAAACGATAACTGGGGCGAATACTATTTATACAAAAGAACCTTTACGCGAGGTGGAGGCTTTGTCTACAACGAAGGAGTATCAAATAATAGTGCAACCAATTATGCATCAGCACCCAACAGCATTACATTACAAAAAAGAAGAGATTTCACGGTTGGGTTCGATGCGACACTTCTTAACAGAAGCACGAATGTTAAGTTTAGCTATTTCAACAGCGAAGCTTTAGACAATGTAACGCGAATGAACAACCTTACTCCCCAGATACTTGGCTTTGGTAATCTGGTTTATCAAAACTACAACAGCGACCAAATGCAGGGGATTGAACTGGGATTAAATTACACGTTCGAGCTCGCTAGCGAATTCTCAATAACTGCGGGTAGCAACTTGCTGTATACCTCTCCGAAAATAACCAAAAGAGAAGAGCCTTTTTATGAAGGAGAAGATGCAGCACTTTTGAGAGAAGGCACCGCTACCGACGCAAGGTGGGGATTACTATCTGATGGTCTTTACAGCGAAGATGATTTTAATGCTGACGGAACCCTTCGGGATGGATTACCCACACCAAGTTTTGGAAGTGTTCAGCCTGGAGATATCAAGTATTTGGATCAAAATGGAGATGGTATAATTGATGAGAGAGACATGCGCATCATTGGTCAGGGACTACGTACTCAGTACAGTTTTTATTTGGATATTAATTTCAGGAATTTTAATTTTTATGTCCTTGGAGTTGGTGAGGCTGGCCGTTCTAATTTCAGGTCAGGTAGCTATCACCGGGTTTATGGAAATGTAAAATACTCTGAAATGGCAAATGAAGCTTACGGCCCCGATAACAAAGACGTGAATGCTATACATCCGCGTTTATCCACAGGCAATGTAAGTAATAATAATCGTAATTCTGATTATTGGTTGTATAATGACAACAATTTTATCATACCTACCATGCAGCTTACATATGCTTTTAGCGGAACAAATGCTTTATCGTTCCTTGATGATTCACGGGTATATCTCAGAGCTGATAACGCGCTGGTATTTGGAAAAAATACAAAGTACAGCGAGGTTAATATCGGGGGACCCCCGAGAACCAGAGCCTTTTCAATAGGTTTTGCAACCTCATTTTAAAACTTTTAACTTATTATCGAAATGAAAAAACAAAGATATTTTATATTAATCATTATTCTTCTTCTCGGCAGCTTAAATGCTTGTGATGATAAAGGGATATTAGAGCCCGAAAAAGATAATGTTTATGATATGGAAACCATACAAGGCAACGTTGCCTGGGCAGAAGGTATATTAATAAATGGTTACCGAAATATTCCTTCTAACCATGCAGCCTTCGCCCTTGCTTATGGTAGCGACGAAGCTGTCATTAATGATCCGGGGAGTGGCATTAAAACTGCTGTTAATGGTGGATGGACATCCCGTTTTAACCCCTTCGGCACATGGAACAGGTCTTATGAAGGAATATTGTATATTAATACTTTTCTGGAAGAGATGCAGGACATTGAGTGGTATTGGAAAAATGAGGTGACCAGTTCACTCCTGGCTGATAAATTCAATGGAGAGGCTTATGCTTTGCGTGGATGGTACTATTTTCATTTGCTTCAGTCGCATGCAGGCCAGGGAGCCAATGGTGAAATGCTTGGTGTACCCATAGTGGACAAGGTCTTGTCACCAGACGATCCTTCTGAGTACCAGATTCCTCGTTCTTCTTTTAACAATCTCGTGGAATTCATCATCGGGGATTGCGAAAAGGCCATTGAGCTGTTACCGGACAGATGGGTTGATATACAGCCAGAAACTCCTGAAGAACAGGCATATGTTAACTACGTAAATCAAGCTATTGGCGATAGAAACACCAACCGAATTAACGGGATGGTTGCTCGGTTTATAAAAGCGAAAACACTTTTATACGCTGCCAGTCCGGCATATTCTGACGGAACATATACCTACCGCATGGCCGCTGAGGCTGCTGCCGAATTGATGGATGCCAACAACGGGTTAGTTGATGTCCCCGGAGGCAAGCTTAATTTTTACAATAATCCGGATGTACGTAATGCAAAGAATACACATCCTGAGGTAATATGGAGCACTCGCGGAGTAGATGGAAATTCCTGGGAAGAGAACAATTATCCGCCATCCCTTTTTGGCAGTGGTAGAACCAATCCCACGCAGGAGCTGGTAAATGCTTTTCCCATGGCAGACGGAACGCCAACGCCTTTAAGCAAAATTGAATCAAGCGATCCATATTCAGGTAGAGATCCACGTTTAAGTGCGTTCATCTTATATAACGGATCTCAGTTTACTGTAGGAGATACTACGATTACCATTAACACGACTGCCGGAAGTCCTGACGCGTTGGGCAGCGACAGAACTGCAGCTACCCAAACAGGTTATTATTTGAGAAAGTTTATGAATGTTAATAATGTAAACCTGGATCCAACTGTCAATGCAGTAGGTTTGCAGTATTACACTTATGCACGCTATACCGATGTCCTTCTGATGTTTGCCGAAGCCGCCAATGAAGCTGTTGGACCTGATGGCGATATTGGTGGTTACACAGCCCGTGATGTTATTAACGCGCTCCGACAGAGAGCAGGTATTACTTCAACCCAATACGTGGACGGGCTCAATCAATCTCAAATGACTGATCTCATTCGTAATGAACGTAGAATTGAAATGTGTTTTGAGGAGGAGCGTTTTTGGGATTTACGTCGTTGGAAAATGATAGAAGAAATGAAAAAGCCAGTTAGTGGGGTAAGAATATCAGCTGATGGAAGTACATACAATTATGTGAAAGTAGAAGACCGTAACTACTACGATCATCAGATTTATGGTCCCATTGATTATTTTGAGACTTTAAAATATGATCTTATACAAAATGTTGGATGGGACTAGTTTATGCCAGATTGTTCAGTCAGTAAAATTTCTGACTAAACAGTTTTCTGGATGTTAAATTATAAAAATTAAATAATACATTAATATGAAAAAGATATTGTTTTTAATAGGTATTGTAGCGCTTGGCGTTGGCTGTACAAATCAGGATATAGAATTTGAAGACTTTGATTTTCAGGCTGTGTATTTTCCTTTTCAGAGTCCGCTCAGAACAATTATTTTGGGAGATGAAGTAATTGGGGATAATACAATTGATCGGGAGCACGCCTTTAGCATTGGTGCATCCATCGGCGGGATGTATGTAAACATGAAAGACAGGGATGTTTTTGTTGAATATGCGCCTGAGTTAGCAGCCAACCTGCAAAATGTTGAGTTATTACCTGCTGATTATTACAATGCTACGTTTGATAAATTTACCATTCCTGCGGGAAGTTTTTTCGGAGCGTTAAGAGTTGATTTAACGGATAAATTTTTCGAAGATCCTTTGTCTACTGGTTTGAATTATATTATACCCCTGCGCATTACTGATGCAGATGCAGATTCGATTCTTTCCGGGCTTCCTAGTCCTACTTTTGATTTTCACGACCCACGGGTTAGTGATCATTGGGACATACAACCTAAAGATTATGTGTTGTTTGGAGTAAAATATATTAACGAGACACATGGGGTTTATTTTCTGAGAGGAGCAAGGTATCTTCTTGATTCAGAAGGTGAAAAACAAGACACTACTACCTACTCTGCACGCTTTCTTACCAACAATGAAAGAACTAAATTGACTACCAAATCTCTGACAGAGAATTATATTTCGTCAGCAGGGGGATTCAAGGAAGCTTTTAGAGCTGAACAATACAGCATGCTGTTAACCTTCGATGAAGCTAACAATAGTATTACAGTAAGTCAAAGAAATGAAGAGACTGTTGTCGCAAGTGGCACCGGAAAATATTATTCAAAGGATGATCCTGAGGCTGAAGGTTTCAATGAAAAAAAGCGCCGCACTATTTATTTGGAGTACACCTTTGAAGATAAGGGAAACACCTATTTTGCAGTAGACTCATTGGTGTTTGTTGATACTGATGTGAAATTTGAAACCTTCCTGATAGAGATAGAGGAAGCGGGAGAGTAAGTTAATCCATGATACCGGGTTGATAATAGTCAGCTTTGCTAAAATCTTAAGGGCAGGACAGATATTTAGTCTGCTCCTGCTCTTTTTTGTTTCAAACAATTGTTGCCAGGTAGGATGTAATTCATTTAAAAATAAATCTGCCTTATACGAAGTACATTGCAGGAAATTGATAATCTTGCCAAAAAGAGATTGATATTTCAACAATCAACATACAGCAAGAAGTATATATAAATAAATGATAAGAAAATAAAAATGACAAAAAATAATCTTTTATACTTATTTACCCTGGTGCTGTTTATTGGGATAAGTAGCTGCGATGATGACACTCCCCCGTCAAATGAGAATGTTCGTCTTTCCGTTACTCCGAGAATAGAAAACGTAACGGTTGGGAATAAAGTAACTTTTACTTGTAATGTTGGCTTTTATGAAGGTGATAATTCACTCCTTACTTATAATTGGACAAGCAGTTGTGATAATATAATCGGGGAATCTAATACAAAAACCATTACCTGGCAGGCTCCTGCAGAACCAGATACCTGCAACATCACGGTATTAGTTAGCGATGGTAAATTTTCAGATGAATACTCTTTCTCCATAATAGTTGAAGCGGAGAAAGACTTGGTGGGCGTATATTACTATCCCTGGCATGGAGATAACAACTTTCATGGGGGTAAGTACCTGAGGGAATTTCTTGTTCCTGCTCAATTGCCTGTATTGGGGGAGTATAACGACAGAGAAGCCCGTGTTATTGAAAGGCACTTTGAATGGTCTGAATATGCCGGGATCAATTTATGGGTTAGCAGTTGGTGGGGTCCACATCGCACGGAAGACATCACTTTGAGAAATCACGTGATGCCGAATCCCAAAATAAACGATATACAAATTGCTTTATTTTATGAGAGTACCAGCCGCTTGACCAATAGCAGTATTTCAGATGACAGGTGGAACACTACCGAAAATGTTGCATCCGACATTCAACACATGGCTACATATTATTGGAATCACCCTAACTATCTAAAAATAGACGGACGGCCGGTTTTATTCATATACCTTACTCGTGCTATGCAAAGCCGGGGAATTTTGGAAGAGACTGTAATTATCATGAGAGAACAAGCAGAAATGTTAGGTCATGATATCTATATAGTAGGCGATCACGCTTTTGGACGTGCGACAAATTCGGGGATAATAGAAGCAATGGCTTTGCTGGATGCTGTCACCAACTATGACGTGTATGGAAGTTCTGGTGGCAGAAATGTGTTGTATGCCACACAAGCAGGGGTGGATAACTATTACGCTAATATGGCAGAATGGAAATCTTTGGCCGAAGAGCGTGGCGCCAGATTTATCCCGGCCGTTTCTCCTGGCTATAATGACCGTGGTGTAAGACTAGACGCAGATCATCAACCCCTTTCCAGAAAACTTTCGGAGGATGACGAATTTGGCTCCTTATTTAAAGCAAACTTGGATGGCGCACTGAAACTAACCGACCCGGATATCAGGAATTTATTTATGATTAATTCATGGAATGAATGGCACGAAGACACTAATATAGAACCCGTTGTGCCTGCTCCTCCAACAAGTGAGGACGTTAGTGGTGAAGGAGTTTATACCTACGGTCTGGAGTACGAAGGATATGGGATGAAATATCTGGATATTCTTAGAGAAGCTATTGAGAAGAAGGAATAAGTAAATCTGTATAACCGGCAAAATTAATTCGGAAGAGCAAGCATTTCATGATATAAAAATATTTATGCAGTAATGTAACAACTTATAAAGGTAACATTATGAAAAAAACTTTTGTTAAAAGTATTGCCTTTTTGATACCAGGCGCCGGAATGCTTGGTTGCTCCTCTGAACCAGTGGAAACGAAGCGGCCCAATATCGTTTTTATAATGGCCGACGACCACGCCTATCAGGCCATCAGTGCCTATAGTGATGAGTTGATTCAAACACCAAATATTGACAGGCTGGCCAATGAAGGGGCTATTTTTACCCGGGCTACAGTAACCAACTCCATTTGTGCTCCAAGTCGTGCCGTTATGCTCACCGGAAAACACAGCTTCATAAATGGAAAAGTGGACAATCACATGCCTTTTGACTGGGAGCAGCCCAATTTCCCCAAACTGATGCAGGCCAACGGTTATCAAACGGCCATGATTGGAAAAATTCACATGGACGGTATCCCGCAGGGATTCGATTTTTCCATGGTTTTGCCCGGGCAGGGACATTATTTTAACCCCGATTTTCTTATTGAAGGAGAAAGGATTCAAATAGAAGGTTATGTTTCCGATATTATCACCGAAACTACTTTGGACTGGCTTAAAAATAAACGCGATCCAGATAAACCGTTTGCCTTATTGTACCATCATAAAGCACCTCACCGTGAATGGGAACCTGCAGAACGTCATTACCGGGAATTTACACAAAGGACATTCAGAGAGCCTGCGACCCTTTTCGATGATTATGAAGGTCGCGGCAATGCTGCAAAAACGGCAGAAATGAATATCCTGAAACACATGAACTGGGCAGGTGATTCTAAACTCTATCCCGAGACAATGGAAGAACTTGGAATTGAACCCACTGTACTTAACCCATTTAATGAAAGCTGGGACTTACAAGCTTTTGAGCGTACCATTGGAAGATACAATGAAGAACAAAAAGCTGCATGGGATGAAGTGTACGGTCCGATTAACGAGGAATTCAAAAAACAATATCCAAGCATGAGCGAAGAAGACCTGATGCGATGGAGGTTTCAACGCTACATGCAGGATTACCTGGGTACCATTGCCGGAATTGATGAAGGCGTTGGACAGGTGCTTGATTACCTTGATGAAGCCGGACTTGCTGAGAATACTATCGTAGTTTATACCTCCGATCAGGGCTTTTATCTGGGCGAACATGGCTGGTTCGACAAACGGTTTATGTATGAAGAATCCTTCCGAACGCCCCTGCTAATACGATACCCCAAAGAAATCAAACCGGGAACTGAAATTGACAAGTTGGTGCAGAACCTCGATTTTGCACCTACCTTTCTTGATTATACAGGAATTGAAGCACCGGAAGAGATGCAGGGTGAATCGTTTCGAAAGCTGGTTGCAGGAAAAACAGACCAGTGGCGTGATGCGGTCTATTATACCTATTACGAATATCCATCCGTACACATGGTGAAACGGCATTACGGCGTAGCCACAGAAAGGTACAAACTGATACATTTTTACTACGATATTGATGAGTGGGAAATGTACGACCTTGAAACTGATCCCATGGAAATGAGTAACATTTACCATGATACGGCTTATGCCGATGTTCAAAAAATGCTTCATGAAAAACTGGATTCATTGCGCGAATATTACGGAGACAGTGATGAATTGAATCAGAAATTTCTGAAATCTTATCTCGAACACCAGGCGAGAAGAAGGGACAGGTAATTAGACGAATATAGAACAAATTCTAAATCCCTCAAAACAGCAACTTAGGGAAACTTAAATGAATAATTATCAACAAAAAACATATAGAAAATGAAAGTACTCAATTCCAAATTGGTTTTGATGGAAGGTCTGTTTATCATTGGATTTACAGGTATCCAGTGTTCAACTGCATCTGATTTTGAGAATGATATTACTTCTAAACCCAATATCGTTTTCATCTTTGCCGATGACATGGGTTACGGCGATGTAAGTGCCCTGAATCCGGCAGCAAGGACACAGACCCCGGCCATTGACAAGCTTATAAGCGAAGGTATCTCCTTTAGTGAGGCGCATGCCAGTGCTTCAGTT
Organism: Bacteroidales bacterium; assembly: GCA_007129355.1. Taxonomy (GTDB): domain Bacteria; phylum Bacteroidota; class Bacteroidia; order Bacteroidales; family UBA7960; genus SKVR01. The sequence goes on from SKVR01000101.1 coordinate 11,263, forward strand.
TGCACGCCTGCACGTTACGGACTGCTTACCGGGAGGTATGCATTTCGTTCTGATGGAGGAGCCGCTTCAGGTATTGATGGATTTCATAAGTCGGTTATTGAACCGGGCAGGGAAACCCTGGCATCGATGCTGAAAAAAGCAGGCTATACGACTGCCTGCATTGGGAAATGGCATCTGGGTGTCGATTGGCAGACCAAAGAAGGTACAGGCGAACCCCGCCAGGATCCGGAAACCCTTTATTCCAACGTGGACTATAGCAAAAAAGTGAGCGGTGGACCCAACGATTTTGGATTTGATTACTCGTTTATCCATCCTGCCTCACTGGATATCGTGCCTTATATGTTTATCCGGAATCATGAAGTGATTGACCCGGATATGATTTTAACCACCGACATCTATCCTAAACGGCTGGATGATACTGAATATGCCTTTGATAGAATTCACACCAGGGAACATGACGTTTATTGGGAAAAAGGCGTTTGGTGGCGTAATGGAGAAATGTCGCGTTCGTTCCGTATAGAAGATTGCCATACCGAAATTGTGGAGGAAGGAGTCGCTTTTATTGATAGACAAGTAAAGGAAAAAAAGGAAGAACCCTTTTTTCTGTATCTCCCGTTAACCGGCCCACACACACCATGGGTTCCTACCGAACAGTTTGTAGGAAAATCAAATGTGGGTGTGTATGGCGATTTCATATTCGATATTGACGATGCTGTAAAACAAATAAAAGATGCATTGATCCGTAACGGTATTCTGGGAAATACGATACTGATTTTCTCCAGCGATAACGGGGGGTACTGGCCCCAGGAGGAGGTTGAACTCTTTGCCCACGACTCCAATTACGGACGCAAAGGACAGAAAGGCGATGTCTGGGACGGAGGCCACCGTATCCCGTTGGTTATTTCCTGGCCGGCTAAAATACAACAATCATCGGAGTATCCGCATTTGATTAGTCTTACCGACTTTTACGCTACTTTTCGCGAGATGACAGGACAAAAACATGAAGAAAATAGTGGAGAAGATAGTTTTAGTTTCTGGAAGGTGCTGAATGGAGAATCGGATAAGCCTATCCGCCATTCTATGGTGCATCATTCGGCCAGCAGATTTTTTGGAATAAGAAGCGGAGACTGGAAATATATTGACGGCCTGGGCTCGGGTGGATTTTCCCATCCCACAAGACTTAAGCCTGAGGAGAACGGTCCCAAAGGCCAGTTGTATAACATGAACGAAGATCCACTTGAAAGCCGGAATCTG
>SKVR01000001.1 GCA_007129355.1 Bacteroidales bacterium
ATCAGTGGTCTTTTGTGCCCAGAACAGGACTCGAACCTGCACGTACTTGCGTACACTAGTCCCTGAAACTAGCGCGTCTACCAATTTCGCCATCTGGGCAAATAAGTTGAAGATCTGTTATTTAATGATGTGCCCAGGACAAGACTCGAACTTGCACGAGCTTGCGCTCACTACCCCCTCAAAGTAGCGTGTCTACCAATTTCACCACCTGGGCTTGTTGTTACATTTTCTGCTATTAAATAAGGAAAGTCCGTTACAGAAACCTTTTCTGAAAATGTGTGGCAAAGGTAAGAAAAGTTTTATTTCACACAATAGCTTTTGATGCATTTTTTTACAATGTTTTTTCTTAGGTTTGTACAAATATTTTTTGCCATGACAAACCTACAGGACAATCCCGTTTTATCGCGCCAGGTGCTTGAAATGATTACCGTCGCCCACGAATACTGTCTGTTTTTTGAGCAGGTTGAAAAGTACTCTGCACAGGAAATCTTCTCTTACTTTCAGAAAATCGGACCTCTTCTCTATTTGAAAGGTGCAATGCTACCTGCCGGAATTGAAGCAGAGCCCGAATACATGGAGCGGTTTGTTACGGAAGAACAGTGGGAAGGAATTTTCAAGATACTGAGAGAGAAGTTCGGCAAAGAGGATGTGTATTATGTGCACGATCATAACTACGATACTGAAGAGGTAAGCCTTGCAGATAACCTGGCAGATATTTACCAGGACATGAAAGATTTTGTTTTGCTTTACCAGAAAGCTCCTCTCCTCAGCAAGGAATGCGCGGTGGCCGAATTACAGAAGCTGTTTGAAAACCATTGGGGCTTAAGAGTTTTGCAGGCTTTGGGCTATGTGCACGGCAAAATTTATCGCGATAGTATTGACCCTGAACTTTTTTCCGACCAAGACCTTTCAGATCTTTAAAAAAACTCCCCGGCATGTCTTATAGATCAATACCGGGGAATGGGTGTCATCAAACCTAAAAAATATTTTTATCTTATCAGCATTTTCTGAGAAATTACTTCATCAGAATAAAATTGCACTGTATATAGTCCGGCAGGTAATTGCGGCAAATTTACTGAAGTGATATTCCTTGCACTTAAAACTGAAGAATAGATTGTCCTGCCCTGCATATCGAAAATTCGCCATTCAATATCCCGGTCACCCTGGTAATCGATACGAAAGTTTCCATTGTTGGGATTGGGATAAAGAGTGAAGTGTTCTTCCGAATTCGTTTCTGTATATATACTAACGGGTGTAAAATATTCGAAGCTACCGTCATAATCGGATTGTTTCAGACGATAATAGGAAATTCCTGCAATGGGGTCGGTATCCCTGGCAGAATAATATTGTGACTGACTGGTGGTGCCTGAACCATTCACGAAAGTAAGAACCTCCCATGATTTTCCATTGGTACTTCTTTCAACCGTAAAAAAGTCATTATTGATCTCGGCAGCTGTTGCCCATTCAATAAGAATCTCCCGGTTGTTTTGTTGTTTTGCATCGAAGGAAAGCAGCGATATGGGCAAGGGATCATCAGAGCTTCCTGCTGTCCATCGGCTGAAGCTTTCAACCTGATGGGCAATGATTCTTTTGCCAGAGGCATCCACTTCAGCTGGCACCCAAATCCATTCTATACCGGGATAGTAATCATGTCCTACGCTTTTGAAAAGTGAAAAATTGGCCGATTCATCATACAGATTCAGCTCCCCGGTATAATAGTGAAATATTATGGTTGCATCAAGATTTTCATTAAACTCCGGAATAATGTCGAACCATCTGAGAATGCTGCGTGACTCGTCTGAATAGTTTAGTTCACTGTGACCTCTTCTGATTGTGGTATTTCCCAGTTCTTGTGATGATTCAATTTCAAGACCTATACCACTGATATTTCCTGAAGGATTGTTGAGGTAACGGACCATTTCAATATATCCGCTTGTACCAAAAATTCTTGATGAACTATTGACTGATTCAAATTCCCTAAGTTCTGCATTTTCGCCCAGGAAAATCCGGTGGCCATTGAGATCAAGCAAACCGTTATCCATTTTTAACTGACCATTTACGTAAATATCTCCTGTAAGTTTTACGTTGTTATTATTTTTAATTGTAAGGTTATCAAATACCAGATTCGACAAAGTCTGTGTGGTACTACCAACCATTTCAACAACACCTTCTCCTCCAATTCTTGCCGTAATGGAGTTACTCACCAACTGACCTGTAATGGTTAAAACCGAATGATTGGAAAGCATTAGTTCAGCATTGCCTTCAATTATAAGCATATGCAGGCTCTCGTTATAAGGCAGCAATGGATATACTTCTGAAGAAAAAGGAATCATAACCACCGAACCCGATGGGGGCACTGAAACTAAATTCCAGTTGTTAATAATGGACCAATCGGTACTATTGCCCTCAGGTGTCCATACCCATATATTTTCGGGGTTATATACATCAATCAGAACCGGATACCTATCGTTTTCATCTTCAAAGAATTGCCAGGTAGAGATAAAATCCCATCCATCGTAATTCTGCTGGTCTTTCATTTGCTCTGTGGTAAGTCCTTTACCCCCTGCACTGGTAGCCTGCCCCGAAGTGGTAATATCCCAGTAACAATTGTTAACAGTTCCGGCATTTCCGCCAACACCTCTCATCCCTACTAATCCACCAATGTGTGATACGGGATCCATTACATTCACCGTACCTGTTGAATAGGAGTTGATGATAAACCCGCGCAATTCAACGCATCCAGCCAGGCCACCCACACGCGTTCCTCCAGGAACACTGACAGAACTTCTTGAATACGAATTGCTTATCAAACCCTTTTGATTACATCCTACAAGACCTCCAAATTTGTCCTTGCCGCTGGCAGTTGTGGTCCTTAATAAAACATTTACCCTCGACCAGCTCTTGTCTATTATGGGCCTGAAACTTTCGGAAGCACCGGCATTATCTATATAACTATTGTTAGAACCAACCAGTCCGCCTGTTGCTCCATCGCCACCAACAGTTCCCAGGTATACATAACAATTTTCTATCCGGGTATTTTGGTTTCCGGTAACTCTTCCTACGAGGGCACCGGTACCTCTGCCTCCTGCAACATATACATTAGTTAACCCAAGATTTTTTATGGTGGTAGCGCCATCTCCATCTTCACCTATATGACCAAACAAACCCACATTGGAGATTCCACCTCTGTATATATTCAAATTTTTTATCACATGACCATTGCCATCATAATGTCCGGTAAACCTCAGTGATGAACCACCACCGCCGATAGGAGCCCAATTGGGAAATGTATTATTGGGGGGTTTGCTGAAATCAATGTCATTATCCTGACGAAAATAACTGTCCGGAAAATTTCTGACATTGTTAAGATGGCTGGCATCCAGAATTATATATGGATCGGCTTCAGTACCGCTACCACTAGCAAACTGACTGTATGCCAGCATATTGGGAACAACAACAAAAACAAAAACTGCTATCAGGGATGTGAAAAACTTTTTCATAACTATCGAATTATATTGCCTCTGTGTATACTTATTTTACATTCAAAGGGTTACATACAAAGTAAAATCAGTACACTATAAATTCCAACAGTGTAAACACCTGAATTACAAAGTTGTAAATGCGCAAAAATACCCAGTAGCTAACTAAGCATTTCAACCAATACGTTGTAGTGCTTTCTCGCAAAAACTTGAGCACATTATTATAAACCCACTGCAGAATTATATATATATCCTGTTTTCGTAATTATAATCGTTTGCATCTGAGCTGAATCTTAATTATTGGACTGTAATTAAAACCTGGAAATCGAAAAAAAAGCAAAAAACAATAGGGAGTGACGAATTGTTATTAAATTCGCAGTTGTACTAAAACTTCGCATAAAAAACCAGATTGAATATGAATCTTAAAAGACTTTTTTATACCATTTTAATTACCGGAAGTGTTCTGAGTTGTGCCATTGCCGACAAAGGACATCATATTGAAGTTAAAGTTGAAGGGTTACAAGACACCACTTCCATGCTGGCCTATCATTTTGGAAACCGCCAGTATATTCAGGATACAGTTAGAATAGATCATGAAGGAAGGTTTCGTTTCCAGGGAGATGAAAGACTAGATCCGGGAATGTATATGATTGTTTTACCGGATCAGAAATACTTTGAGATTATTGTGGATCACAATCAGCATTTCAATATTGAAACAGAGATGGATAATTTCAAAAATACCATGAAATTTGAGAACTCTCCCGACAATGAAGCCTTTTACAATTATATGCGTTTTATCAGTAAGCAGAATGAAGAAATCGGGCCTGCAAGGACAGAATTGCAAGACCCGGACACCAGCCCCGAACGACAAGTCGAGCTTCGCAACCTGCTATCAGATGCGGATACTCGTGTAAAAGCACTACAGGATGAGATTATTGAAATGTTTCCTGATGGTTTATTTGCCAAAATACTCCTGGCCCAGAAAGAACCTCTAATGCCTGAGACTCCTCTAAAGGAAGACGGAACTCCCGACAATGATTATATGTACCAGGTGTATAAACAAAATTTCTGGCAGAATATTGATTTTTCAGATGATCGCATTTTACGTACACCGGTGTTCCATGCCAAACTCAATCAATATTTTACACGGGTGGTGATGCAAATCCCCGATAGTATTATTGTTGAAGCAGACCACCTGGCTAAAAAAGCCCGTGCTCACCCCGAAGTGTTTAAATATGTAGTATTTTTCGTAACCAATACTTTTGAAAGATCACAAATCATGGGTATGGATGCCGTTTTTGTACATATGGTGGAGAATTATTACATGACCGGTGAAGCAGACTGGGTGACCCCTGAACAACTCGAAAAAATTTCAGAACGTGCCATGGCTCTTAAACCCTTGCTTATTGGCAATATTGCCCCTGAAATTACGATGTTTACTCCTGATCGCGCGCCCTTGAGCCTGCACGATGTAGATGCCAGGTTTACAATACTTTATTTCTGGGATTCGGAATGTAGCCACTGCAAACGACAAACACCACTTCTGAAAGAATTTTACGAAAGACTTAAACCCAAAGGAGTGGAAGTATTTGCCGCCAATACGGAAGCAGACCGCAATAAATGGCTGGATTATGTTAATAAAAATAATCTTGAATGGATACAAGTTAACGACCCCACAAATACTTCCGGTTTTCGTGACAAGTACGATATTTGGGCTACACCACTGATATTTCTGCTTGATGCTGACAAACGCATTATAGCCAAAAGAATCACAGTGGAACAAGCTGAAGAAATCATAAACAGGCAACTGGCAAATTAAGGATGTGACGGGTTTATCTGTGCTCTTCGCGCAACAAATCCATAATGGTTTTTACGGGATTGAAAGTTATGAGCGGTACTTCTACAAAAAGGGTATTCCAGTGAGCCATTGCCCCATTCCAGAGCCCCGGTAGTTCCTGTGCTTTCAGATCTTTACCATCCTTGCTTTTGAAACTGATAAACCCGGTTTCAGGATCAATAAACTCACCCAGATCATGTGGCTTTCCATTGTGGTCTTTCAGCGAGCAAACCAGGTCAACAGGGTTAAAGTGTGTAGACTGCTCAAAAATCTTTTTCTGTTCTGCATTCTTATGGTCAACCTGCGATGATTCAACAATTTGCAGCGAGCGAATTCCTGTTTTGGGGTCAATTACCCAGAAAGGCCCACCTCCGGGTTCACCAACATTCTTAACCATACCACAAATACGTATTGGTCGATCAAGTAAATTTCTCAGTAATGGAACTCCTGATTTGGCATCATGCGGAAGATTTTTCTCATCAATACAGAGATGCTCAATGGCAAAAGTACGGGCAACGGCATACTCATCATCAGCAAAGCTTCCACCATCAATCTCACTCAGTATCCTGAATACTTTTTCCTGCATGAAAAGCAACAAACCACCCAGCAGCTTTTTATATGTATAGGTTTCATTTTTAAGATGGTCGGGAACCACATTGTCAATGTTTTTTATATAAACAATATCTTCGGTGAGTTCATTAAGATTCTGGATCAATGCACCATGTCCGCCCGGACGGAACAGCAGCGACCCATCGTTTTCACGAAAAGGTTCATTGTTCATATCAACCGCCATAGTGTCAGTTGAAGGTTTTTGAACCGAGAACCTGACTTCAAACCTGGCCCCGAAGTTTTCTTCATAGCTTTTAATTACACTTCCAACATGATTGATAAACCGCCCCCTATGTTCCGGAGAAACGGTAAAATGAAGCTTGACAACACCATTAAATTTACGCACATAATTTGCTCCTTCAACCAGGTGTTCTTCCAATGGGGTACGGCTGAAATTATCATATTTGTGAAAACGAAGCAACCCTTTGGGCAGCAATGCATATCCAAGCCCATCATCTTCAAGTAAATGATCAATTAACGGCAGGTAATCTTTCTTTTCCAAAAGAGATTCTGCATTCATACCTTTATCTTTCAGCAAATTTTTAAGATCATCCCAGAAAGCAATGGTTTTCAATTCTGCGAAAAACTCAGCTGCATTTTTGTCTGATGAAGCAATTTCATCAACAGATGCACCCCTGCGGAGTTCATCACGCCAGGTAAAAAGTTCTTTAAACATGCGTGTTGCAGCACCACTTGCCGGAACAAATTTTACAATGTCCAGATCGGGAGATTTTTTTTCATAAAACTGAACATATTCTTTCAGTTGATCTTTGTCAATCTGAATAATTCCATCGCCCGGAGTTGCAGGTGCAGCCATTTTTATAAAAGGGAAACCCTTTTTAAAATTCCGGATCTGGTCTTTTGCCATATCGACGGAAATATCTTTTTCCCTCAACTGCTCTAAATCTTTTTCTGTAAACATAAGCCTTGTCTTTTAGAATTTGTTACAATAAATTTGCGTTTCGAATAACTCAGAGAAAATCTTCATGGGTTTGAAAGTAGATCTTCATCCCGCACCAGCATAAGAATGGATGAATGTGGCACTATTGAATATTTTTCATTATTGAATTCTATTTCAAATGCGCTGTCCTGAAGAAAAATGGCAAGGTCTCCTTCAGCGGCCTGTAAAGGAAAATACTTGAGGTTATCACGTGTTTCTTTCCAGGGTTCATCAGTTTCAACAGGCGCAGGAATAGGATATCCGGGCCCTGATTTTATAACGTATCCACTTTGAATTTTTCGGTTTTCTTCAACTCCCGGGGGCAGATACAACCCTCCTTTTGTTCTTTGCGAAGCACTTTTGGGTTTTATCAATACCCTGTCTCCTATCAGAATAAATTTATCAAGATTTTTACCTTCAATTTTCAAAAGCATACTTAGAATTTTAGTATTGTATTCATGTGAACACAAACCTAAGTTTTTTTTGCGGAAAAATAAAATTTTGATCTACGAAAGCTTAAGTTTTTCAGGTACTATGGTTAAGATTAGAAAATCATGACATTTCATAGGTTTTCTAAGACATTATGTTCCCCGTATTAACGATTAAAAGAAAAACAATTGAAACGGTTTGTACGTTAGCATAGAAAGAATTTACTATTGCCCCTGAAAAAATTGAACATTTTAAACATCCTAAGATAAATAATATGCAAAAAAAACTTTTATTAATCAGTAACTCAACGAACTACGGGGAAAAATATCTGGCTTACACCCTGAAATATATTTCAGCTTTTCTGGGTAAAGACATTCGCAACATTGCCTTTGTCCCTTACGCTGCAGTAGATATATCCTATGTAGAATACACCAACCAGGTGAACGATGTTTTTTCTGAGCTTGGATATTCTGTGAAATCCACTGAAGACATTCAGGGACCGCAGAAAGTAATAGAGAATTCTGATGCAATTGTAATTGGTGGTGGTAATACTTTTCATCTCATACATTATATGCATGAGAAGGGTTTGATGGATATTATCACAAAAAAAGTTGAAAACGGCACCCCTTTCATAGGATGGAGTGCAGGAAGCAATGTTGCCTGCCCCACCATAAAAACCACCAATGACATGCCTGTTATTCAACCCTCAAGCTTTGATGCACTCTCGCTGGTTCCTTTCCAGATTAATCCGCATTATACCGATGGTCGTATTCTCAATCATAATGGTGAAAGTCGTGAAGAACGGATCAGGGAATTCCTGGAGCTCAATCCTCAAATGACTGTAGTCGGATTAAAAGAAGGTTCCATGCTGCAAATAGAGGGCGATACCGTGAAACTTCTGGGGAATAAAACTCTGAAGGTTTTCCGCAAAGATCAACCAACGCTTGAATACGACCCCAGCACATCACTTGATTTTATTCTAAAATAATAACACTTTTAATTCTGCATTCAATCCCATACTTGCTATATTTGCATAGTATGGGGTTTTTATTACAGCCCATCTACATAAGTTTTTCTAAGACCAAAACCATTTATATGAACTTTAGTCCGGATAACTTGCCGGATTTCTATCCGGTAAAAGGTCCCTTGAAGATTTCAGGATTACAGGCTCTGCATGGTGCCGGTTATTACAGTGCCGGACCGGTAATAATCATGCAACTGAATCTTGGAAAATTTGATGAGGTATTTACCAATAACATAGATGGGTTTTTTGAAAAGCTAAAAGATAAACTTCCCGGTCTTGAAGAGCACCGATGCAGCGAAGGAGAAACCGGTGGCTTTTTCTCCAGGGTTAAAGATGGAACACTGCTGGGGCATGTGGCCGAGCATATAGCCATTGAGTTGCAAACACTTGCCGGAATGAATGTAAGCTTTGGTAAAACCCGCAGTACAGGGCAAAAGGGAATTTATAACGTTGTTTTCCGGTTTCATACTGAGGAAGCCGGATTATTTGCTGCCCATGCGAGTATTGATATCCTGAACAGAATCCTTACTAAAAAAGAAACAAACATTGGTTTGTTTATTGATGATTTAAATCGTATAAGGCAAAAAAATGAGCTGAACCCGGGTACCCTTGCCATTGTGAATGAAGCGCGTGAGAGAAACATACCTGTAATTCATCTCGATTCATATAATATGATTCAATTAGGAACCGGAAAATTTCAGAAACGGTTCCGCAATTCCATTACATCCGACACACCACTAATGGCAGCTGAGAATTCGCAGGATGCATTTCTTAACACACTCATGCTGGCAAATGCCGGAATACCTGTTGCAAAAACCATGAAAACAGGTAACGTGGAGGATGCAATAGCTTTCTGGAAAAGCTTAAATAGGCCGGTAACACTAAAAACAAAGAATAAAAGAAATACATGTATTTTTCCAGCACTCAACAACCCCGAAATTATTCAATCAGCCTTTCTTCTGTGCAAAAATTATAGTGATGATATACTGGTGCAGGAACAAATACCAGGCATAACCAATCGCCTGCTTATCATTGATAACAAGTTTGTGGCTGCGAGCCTGTTACAACAACCCGAGATTATAGGAAACGGTACGGACAATATTGCCCGGCTCATAGAGAAACTCAATGATGATCAGAATCGTCAACCCGAAAAAAAAGGTAGTCTTGAAGTGCTTCAACCCAGCGATGAAATGCTTGAAAATCTTTCCTTTTACGGTTTTTCGCTTAATGATGTGCCTGACGATGGAGTTAAGATTCTATTAAGTAATAACCCAACCATTCAAAGTGGCGTGCTTCCTGCCGACGTCACGGGGATAGTTCACCCTCTTAATCGAGCTATTGCTGAACGTGTTGCAGAAATAAGCGGGTTAAAGGTTGCTGGAGTAAATATGGTATGTGCTGACATAAGCAAGCCTGTTGAAGACATACAGGGTGCTGTTATAGATGTTGATCCGTCACCGGATATTCGTATACACCTCAGCCCTTGGAAGGGTAAAAGCAGAGATGTTGCTGCACCTTTTGTGAATATGCTTTTCCCTGAAAATACTCCTTCCAGAATTCCTGTTGTTTCCATAGCAGGTTCAGCCGGAAAATCTGTATGTGCATACCTTATCAGTTTTATGCTTGAAAAGGAAGGTTATCAAACCGGACTGGCACATTCTGATGGAATTTTTATGGGTGGCCGGCGCATTATCCGTGAAGATATGGCAAATTACCATGCAGCACAACTGATCCTGAAAGATCCTGGAGTAGAATGTGCTGTGCTCGAAACCTCCTTTGAGAGTATCTTAACCCACGGGCTTGGATATGATTTTGCTGATATTGGTATAGTACTCAACGTGCATTCTCAACATCTGAACAATAATTATATCAGAAATACCGACGATCTTGCTTATGCAAAATCAGTGGTGGCAGAGGAGGTTTATCGCGAGGGTTTCTCTATCCTGAATGCCGATGACCCGCTGGTTTTAAAAATGTCAGAACGTATATACAGCAAACCGGTTTTTTTTACCCACGACACTGAAAATCCTGATTTCCGTAAGCATTGTTTGCGTGGCGGAACAGGAGCAGGAAAGGAGAACAATGAACTTTTTCTCTGGACAAGCGGAGGCAAAAACCGTATTGCCGGCCTGGATGAAATTCCCCTTTGGGCAAATGGCAAAAACGATATTCTACTTGATTCGATTCTGGCAGCCATTTGTGCAATGACAGCCTTCGATATGCGCCCCGACCGAATCAGCCATTTACTTAAAACTTTCAAACCTGCATCAGCTAGTCTGCATGGTAGACTTATGACGCTTTTCCCCGGCCAGAATACTGTAATAATTGATAAACCAGCCGGGCCCATCGCACTGAAAAATTTAAAAGAAAAATTGTTTGAGAATCAGGTAAACCAAGAGGTTTTTATAGACCTGAGCGGAGAATTACCGGATGATTTCTGGATAAATTTTTTAAATGTTTTTAAAAATGATAAAATTCTGGTGAACCTGTTTTTTTCGCAAAACGAAGATTTCAGAGGTGATAAATCAAATAAGAAGGATTATAGCAGTAATAATATCATTCTCACATTGAAAGAACGTTATAAAAAAGCCCCCACCCTTCACCAGAATATGAATGAGAATGAAATAATAAATCATATTAAAACCAAGGCTGATAAAGAGTCTTTTAAAAACTATGTATTTGTTTTTTGGGAAAAACCTGAAGAATGTATAAAACAACTTGAAAGACAGGAAAAACCTGCAACATTTTTCATTTTCAGCTGGAACTTCAGGCATCTGCATCAATTGATCAGCCAAAATCTTATTATTTTGTAAAAGAATATTTCAACTTCTTTTATTTCCATAATTTTGTGATGCATTGCAGTATCGGCAAATGACATAAAAAACTAACGAAATAATAAATAGGAATTTCAAGATAAACAATCATAAAGAAAATGGACAGACTAAAAATTTTTCTTATAACAGTAGCACTTATCTTACTGGGAGTAAGCTGTAAAACTCAGGAGCCTATCAGGGTGCAGCACATCAGAAATCTTGAAACAGGGCACACCCTTCAGGGTTATTATTATGCCTTGCCCCGAACGGTTTTAATAGTTGATGTAACTGTAGTAAAAACAACGGAAACATCAGGTCCGTTTGCACCCTACGCAGAACGCCTTCTAGGACTGGAAGATGTAATTACAGAGCATTCCTCAGTTTATGAGATCAGAGAAGTAAACGTTAACTCCTATGCCGAACCAGATCCATCAGAGTTTTATTTTGTAGAACTGGATTTGAACAAAAACCGCAAAAATCCTTTGTCTTTACATATGAGTGAAGGCGGACTCATCTCAGCTGTAAATGCTCCTTTCGATAAGCAGGAATTCCTGTTAAGCACTTCCCTGGAAAGAAAATACGGAATTTTTGGAAGTGAAGCAACGTTCAATCATTTTGTTGAATCCAACATGCACGAAAAGGTTGATACCATCATTCAGCACGTGCAGGTTGATACTATGACCGTTGAAAGGAGAACCCTTAGGCGCCGGCTGGTTGAAAAATCATCAGAAATAAGAGCCAAAGAAGTAGCTGATTATATTCTGAAGATCCGGGATAAAAAGTTTGATTTGATAAGCGGATTTGCTGAAATAACTTACTCCAGAGAAGCTTTGCAGTATATGTACGATCAGCTTACAAAACAGGAGAATAATTATATGGAGCTATTTACCGGAATGACAACCCAAAGCAAAATAAAATACCGCTATTACTTTATTCCGGACAAGAATACTGCCAGCGTACCCTATACACTTTTCCATTTCTCTGAACTAAACGGAGTAGTGCAGGAAGAAGAACCTGGAAGCCAGGCTGTAAATATTCTGGCAACCCGAAGCAATACAACCCGGCAACTAGGGGTATTTGTAATGAATCCTGAACGCAGAAAAACAGAAACCGGTTTTTATTACCGGATTCCCGAACATGGCAATATTACTATTTCGAAAGGAGTAAGTCCAATTGCCGATGCCAGGATGCTTGTTAGTCAGTTTGGAATCATTACCAGTTTACCACCTGTTGATCTTCAGATTGAATTTTATCCTGATACGGGTTATATTAAATCGGTAAAAAAAATTAAATAGAAATTTGAAAAACCAAGTATATGAAGCATATAATAATCACTGGACATAGTAAAGGATTAGGAGCAGGAATAACTACTGCACTTATTGATGAAAACCATCATATTCATGGCATTTCCCGAACCGATAACACTGACCTGCAGAAACTAGCTGCAGCTAAAGGCTGTAAAATAAACTTTTACTCCTGCAATCTGTCGCATACAGATACAATTGAACCGATAATGAAGCTTGTATTTGAAAATATTTTGCACGAAGACTGCGAGGGAATTTACCTGATCAATAATGCAGGAGTGATAAAACCAATCGGGCCTATTGAAACTCTTGAACAAGCTCAGATGGACTTGCATATGATGATTAATCTGCTGGCGCCCATGTATATTATAAAGGAATTTGTGAAGCATTTTTCTGATTGGAAAACCGAAAAACGTATATTGAATATCTCATCAGGTGCTGCAATTAATCCTTATCATGGCTGGAGCAACTATTGTACGGGTAAGGCAGGCCTTGATATGTTCACACGTTGCATTGCAACAGAACAGGAAGACAAGAAATATCCTGTGAAACTTATGGCAGTAGCACCAGGCATTATTGATACTGATATGCAAACAACCATAAGGGGTACAACAGACGCACAGTTCATCCACAAGCAAAAATTTGTGGAACTCAAGGAATCCGGTCAGTTGATTGCACCCAACCTTGCCGGGAAAAAGCTGAAAGAACTTCTGTTTTCAGCCAACTTTAAAAATGGCGATATCACTGATATCCGCGATAAATATTAACCAACCCCGAAATACCGTTCTACATGGATAAAATTGACCTTCAGGAATTTGAAAGCAAGCTAAAAGTAAGAAACCTGCAAATTGAAGATTTTGATACCCTGATACGCATGCAAAAAATATGCTTCCCTTCAATGCAAACCTGGAGTAGGGAGAACATTGAAAATCAGTTGCGTATTTTCCCCGATGGACAAATTGTAATAGAAATAGACGGTATGCTTGTGGCAACTTCTTCAAGTCTGATAATCGACTCGGAGGATCTTGATTTGGACAAAAACTGGGATGAAATTTGCGATAATGGGAATATTGGAACCCATGATCCTGAAGGGGATACACTTTACGGTATGGAGATTATGGTTCATCCGGAATATAGAGGTATGAAACTGGCTACCCGGCTTTATGAAGCTCGCAAGGAACTGGCCAGAGAACGTAATCTCATGCGAATCGTAATCGGTGGCAGACTACCTGGATACAGAAATTACAAAGATAAGCTCAGTATCAATCAATATGTTGACAGAGTTACAAGTAAAGCCATTTTCGACCCAGTGCTCACACCCCAGCTTTCCAATGGTTTCTCGCTGAAGAAAGTAATCAGGGAGTACCTGGATGAGGACAAAGAATCAGGTGGATTTGCCACCTACCTGGAATGGGCCAACTTTGATTACCGACAGGAAAAAGACCGAAAGTTCCTTGCGTCGCTGCCCATGCGTATTTGCGTGGTTCAATATCAGATGCGACCCATTCGAAGTTTCGATGACTTTGCAGTGCAGTGCGAATATTTCGTTGATGTTGCTTCCGGATATAAGAGTGACTTTGTTTTGTTTCCCGAGATTTTTACACTTCAGTTATTATCGCTGTTTCCCAAAGAAAACCCGGGTACTGCTGCACGTAAAATCGGAGAATTTACAGAACAATACCTTGAGCTATTCAGCGAACTTTCCATAAAATACAATATCAATATCGTTGCTGGTTCGCACTTTACACCCGAAGACGACAAGCTTTACAACATTGCATATCTCTTTAAGCGAAATGGCGAAATAGGAAAGCAATACAAACTGCACATTACCCCCAATGAAAAGAAGTGGTGGGGTGTTGAACCGGGCCGTAATATAGAAGTTTTTGACACTGATAAAGGTAAAATTGCCATTCAGATATGC
The DNA here is from genome assembly GCA_007129355.1 of Bacteroidales bacterium. Taxonomy (GTDB): domain Bacteria; phylum Bacteroidota; class Bacteroidia; order Bacteroidales; family UBA7960; genus SKVR01. The sequence goes on from SKVR01000001.1 coordinate 14,357, forward strand.
TATGACATAGAATTTCCTGAAGTTGCCCGTATAGCGGTAGAAAGAGGCGCCAGAATCATATTTGTTCCTTTTTGTACCGACGACAGGCAAGGCTACCTTAGGGTAAGGTATTGCGCCCAGGCACGTTGTGTTGAAAACCAGATTTTTGTTGCTATTGCCGGTACGGTGGGTAACCTGCCACAGGTTGATAATATGGATATCCAGTATGCACAATCAGGGATTTTTACTCCTTCTGACTTCTCATTTGCACGCGATGCCATTGCGGCAGAGTGCACCCCAAACGTAGAAACCGTGATCATCAATGACATAGATCTTGAACTATTGAAACGCCACAGAAACCGCGGAACCGTTACTAACTGGAATGATCGCCGCACGGATATTTACCGTGTTCAGGCACTTGATCATGATATGGAACGACACGAACCCCAGAATCCCTATTGATAATCGGGTTCAAAACAAAAAATTACCCTTTACATAAATATTAACTGGTATTTTGAAAAATACCAGCAAAATAAAAAAACGATGGCATCGTTCTTTCCGGTTTCATGTATATTTATATTTGCGGTAAATGGCCTATTTATCGTGTAAGGTTCTATATTTTCGCCAGAAAAGTCATCCGATTCGAATTACTTAACCCGAAATTATTTCTTTAATAATTCGAATTGAACTAACCAAACATAACATCAATTTAATTGTTTAACAATGCGTCTGGAAGATTTCAGACAATTTATTTGTTGTGATTTTCAATAAAAAAACACCTATAATTACAGATTTTTTTCTTAAATAACTAAGTATTAAAATATTCAGAGAAAGATAATATGGACAAATTCAAAAAAATTGAAACCAGGAGCATTGACTGGATGGCAGTTAATGGAATATATTTATTAAGGATAAGTATCGGAATTATTTTCTTCTGGTTTGGATTTCAGAAGTTTTTTCCAGGCATAAGTTCAGCCGAAGATATTGCCACACGCACTATAGATGTGCTATCATTCGGAATAGTACAAGCCCCCTATTCCATGCCAATTCTTGCCACCTGGGAGACACTGATCGGGTTGGGATTTTTAACCGGAAAATTCTTCAGGGTAACAGTTGTTTTGCTTTATCTGCAAATGGCAGGGACTATTTTCCCCTTGTTTGTTTTTCCCGACGAAACTTTTCACAGGGTGCCATTTGTGCCAACAATTGAAGGTCAGTACATCATAAAAAATATTATCATCCTCAGTGCTGCGCTGGTTATACTGGCCTGGGATCAGGGCAAAATCATCAGTAAAGATAAGTCGTAGCAGGCTGCATTAATTATTGCTACCAGTTGCGTATAAAGCTTCTTACATAAAATCTGTACCAGGAGTCGTTAGCGGTGAGTTCTTTTACATATCCTGAAGGTTGCATTACGGGATCTTGAGTTGAAACTGACAAGGCTGCTCTTTTGCCTGCCAGTTCCTGCAATGTTCTAACTTCTCTTGCATCCAGGCGGTTGTCTTTCAACGCCTGTAAAGTCAGAAATGCGTTTTCATGTTCATTTCCCTGAGCAAAATAATCTACAGCAGCTTTCATCAGAGAAATATTGGATGAGCCTGTTACAAACTCAACCAGTGGCTCGTGCTCTGCACCGTAATTCATCAAATCATTTTCATGGAAAAAGGTTGTTGTGCTCGAATAAGCAAGAAAGAAGTCATTAAACCCCTCGCGTGAACCCATGAAATAAGCACCCTGTGTTTCCTGTAACAACTCCTGGTATTGAGCAAGTAAGGGAATGTAGCTGAGTGCCGCAAGCTCATTTGTATAGGACCATTCGCAGTTTTCGTGGATTGCAATCAGGTTTTTAACCTGCTGGTAATCCTGGCTTGTCCTGAAATAATGTGCATCCATTAAACGTTCCGGGATCAATTGTAACAACTTTTCAATTTCTCTCTCGCCCAGCTCACATTCCTTTTGATGTATCATTTCGGTAAGACTAATGATTCTCATGTTTATAAGTGTGTCCGTTCTCAGATCATAACGAATAGCATATTCTATTACATGATTAAGGATTGCCCTTGCCTCTTCGGTTTCACCGGCCCATGCCTTTAAGTGGCCGAGAGAGAGATCATCTTTTACTATCTCAACCGCCTGCTTTTTGCTTGATCCCGGTAAAATAACCATTGGCTCAGTAAGAACATATTCAGCCCTGAAAATGGTGGCATCAGCTTTTTTGGCTTCAGCTTCTGCAAGCCGGTTATCAATATCAGCTGTGCATGCCAGTTCCGGGTAATTCTGGCATAAATCTCTTGCTTCCTTAAGCATTTTTAAAGCCATTGCGTAATCATGATACAACATGGCACGATCGGCACTGAAAAAATAAGCATCTGCAACATCCTGCAAGAGGCTTGTGCTTTCGCTTTCTGACGAAATGTATTGGCTGTTTTCCTTTTGATATTGCCGTGCACTCTCAATATAAGTAACAGCAAAGGGAAAATTACCCGATTCGTAAGCTCTGCCTGCAACTCTAAGGTACGACCTGTACATACCATAATGCACATCAATAAGACTTCGCTGCAATTCAGCAGGGCATTCCCATACATTAATTTTGTGACAAAACCCATCAAGCTCATCTAAAATTCGCAATGCATCGAGAAACCGATCATCGGCTGCCAGTTTTCCGGCTCTTTCGATTTCATTTTCAAAAAGTATTTGTGAAAAACTGGTAATGTCATTTATCCAGAATGCGGGAGGGTGCACCTGCCCCATAAATGCCGCCAGTCGGTTCATAGCCAGCGAAGATTGACCTGCTTCAAAATCCATTACTGCAAGTGATAGCTGGGCAGGAATATAAAGGTTATTGTAGGAAAGAGCCCTTTCAAAGGAAGCTCTGGCCTTTCCTCTTTCTTCCTTTTCCAGGAAAGTTATACCCTGCTCATGCAATAAACTGTCAATGTGCGAAATTACGAAGTTGAACTCTTTACGCAGTTTTTTAAGATCAGCCCACAATTGACTTATACTCTCAATATGACCTTCAGGATCTCTATCTGTAATCATAGAAAAATTCTGGAATGCAGCGTATCTTAATCGACCGATGGTGCCTTCAGCATCACACAAACGAAATTCATCGAGAATTACCGTTTCCGGACTTAACTGATCCAGTTCATGAATTACAGAATTAACTTTATTAATCTGACCTTCTGCATCATAATATGCCAAAAGCGCTTTTTGCAGTGAAATTACATCGTAAAAAAATTCATCAGGATACCTGAAATTAACAGAGCTTATTTTAAATTCAAGCTCTGAAATCGGAGGAAACCCATTCAGGTTAAATGTCAGGTTTTTATCAGGGAAGTTTTCATCCTGCCATTTCAGACCTGCAAATTTCAGTTCACGCAAAACACTATTCCCGTCGTTTTTTATTTTTATGCTGATATCGAGCAATGAAGGAGTAAGCCACTGTTCGAGATCGAAGTGTCTGTAGGTCGTTTCACCTTTAACTCTTACATCGTTAAGGTTTAAATTTAATTTCCCTGTATTATTATCGGCAGCAAATACTTCAACAGTAATATTACAAGTGAAATCGTACTGTGTAAACACCCTCAGTTTCTGATTACCATCGGCAATTATTTGTAGCAAGGTATTCATAACATGATCACTGCCGCTCTGCACACCTGGCCTGAAGCGAAATTCCTGATGATGAATGTACTTATTTTTCTCTTTTGCAGGTAAATTACTGAAAACAGAAGTTGACTGGAAAAGAAATATCAGTGTTAGCAGAAAGGCTGCTTTCATGAAAGAAGCTGAAGACATAAAATTTTTTGAACCCTTTTCTCTATTTGGTCATTCCACCGCAAACGGCAATAACCTGACCAGTAATATAAGATGACATATCAGATGCAAGGAAGAGAGCCACATTGGCAACATCATCAACATTACCTGCCCTTTTCAAAGGAATTTTCTCTGCCCAGCCTTTTTTTACCTCTTCGGGAAGCCCGGCAGTCATATCAGTTTCAATAAAACCTGGAGCAATAGCATTACAACGCACATTGCGTGCACCCAGTTCCTGTGCAACAGACTTGGTGAACCCGATCATACCTGCTTTTGAAGCGGCGTAGTTGGCTTGTCCGGCGTTGCCACCCAGTCCTACAACAGAGCTCATATTGATAATTGAACCGTAGCGCTGCTTAAGCATATATTTCTGCACTGCTTTGGTGAGATTAAAAGCCGATTTCAGGTTTACTCTGATAACATCATCCCAGTTTTCTTCAGTCATACGCATCAGCAGGGTATCGCGGGTAATTCCTGCATTGTTGATTAAAATGTCAATCCGGCCAAAGTCGGCAGCAACCTGGTCTACCAACTTCTCACTATCAGCAAAATTGCTGGCATCGGATGCATATCCTTTTCCTTTAACCCCTATGGTTGAAATCTCCTTTTCCAACTCTTTGGCTTTGTCATCATAAAAAAGATCGGAGAATGCAACCTGGGCACCCTGGGAGGCAAAAGCCAGCACCAGTGCTTTTCCAATACCTCTTGACCCACCTGTAATCAATGCAACTTTTCCTTCTAATATCTTCATCATAGTTTGTTTTAATTTGTAACTGATTCTTTCTTTACAAAGGTTTTGAATTTATCAAATTTATTACAATTTTCTCAACAATCAATTCTGTTATCGCGCATATTGAAAAAAAAAGGCAACCCGGAATGAATTTTCCGGGTTGGTTTTAAAAGAGCTTATCAATATACATTGCCGGCATCAGAACCATCTCACAAGTTTAAGATCCTGACGATGTGCAAGTAATTCGTGTTTGGGGAACATGCGGAAGGCATAATTATAAATACCTACTCTTTTGGTGGTAACTTCACAACGGAATGTAACCTTACCGTTTTCCCTTTTCAGTTGATCCATTTCATAAACCGAAATTATGGATTCTTCGCCTTCTAAATTTTTCTGAATAAAAACAACTTCAACACCAAAATCCGATTCATTCAGTTCATTGAGATCAAGAACCAGCTCTGCAATAAACTTATCTCCAAGGAGGAGTGAGTTATCAGCAGTATTCATCAGGTTGATAGATACAAGTTCGATGCTTTCCCATCCACGGGTTATTATTGATTTCCAGTGTGCCAGTTCTCTTGAGCGATCGCATTCTTCGGCCAGCATAATATCAGCCCGCCTGAACAATTTATTGTAAAAGAATTTGAAGTAGTCATCCATCATACGTTTATTGGTAAAATGAGGAGCAATTTTTGCAATATTGTTCTTCACCCATCTTATCCATTCAACAGGAATGCCATTTTTGTTCCTGTCATAAAACATAGGGATGATTTCATTTTCGAACGTATTATATAATATTTCGGCATCCAGTTCATCCTGGTAAGCCTGATTATCGTATGTTTTCTCCTCTTTAATGGCCCAACCGGCTTCAGGTGTATATCCTTCTGCCCACCATCCGTCAAGAACACTAAAATTCATTACTCCGTTAATTGCGGCTTTCTGACCTGAAGTTCCGGAAGCCTCCAACGGACGAGTAGGTGTATTCAACCACATATCAACCCCCTTAACCAGTGCTTCACCCAGTTCCATATCATAGTCTTCCAGGAAGATGATCTTACCCCTGAATTCCTTCATTTTGGAAACTTCAATGATATGCTTGATCAGATCCTGACCTGCTTTATCAGCAGGGTGAGCTTTTCCGGCATAAAGAAACTGAACAGGCATGTCAGGATTGTTAACGATACGCGATAATTTCTCCAGGTCATTAAAGAGCAGGTGTGCGCGCTTATAAGTGGCAAAACGACGAGCAAAACCTATGGTGAGTGCTTTTTCATCAAGCGCATCAAGCACCTGGTATACCTTTTTGGGTGTTTCCTGCCGGCGCGAAAGATTTGACAAAAGACGTTTCTTGATATATTCCATTAGCTTTTGCCTTTGCAACTGACGCATTTCCCATATTTTTTCATCAGGCAGATCATAAATCTTTTCCCAATGAGCTGGGTCAGAAACATCATTAAAAAAGTCGTTTCCATAAGTATCGGCATAAAGTTTCTGCCACTCCGGGGCACACCAGGTGCCGTAATGAACTCCATTGGTAACATAACCGATATGAACTTCATCGGCAAAATAACCCGGGTAAAGATCTTTAAACATATCGCGTGATACGGCACCATGAATTTTACTTACACCATTCACTTCCGATGCGAGTTTCGCGGCAAGCACACTCATAGAGTAGCGATCTTCAGGATTGTCAGGATGAATTTTACCAAGCGACATAAACGTTTCCCATTTAACTCCGAGCCTGTCAGCATAATGAGGCATATAAGTTCTGAGCATGTCTTCACTAAAGAAATCATGACCTGCCGGAACAGGAGTATGAGTTGTGAATAAGCTGCTTGCTCTAACAGCTTCCATGGCTTCCAGGAAACTGAGTTTACGATCCTGAACAAACTTTCTGAGTCTTTCAAGACCTGCAAAGGCAGCATGTCCTTCATTCAAATGGTAAACTTTGGGCTTGATACCTAGTGCATCCAGCAAACGGATACCACCAATACCCAGCAGAAACTCCTGCTTAAACCGGTTTTCCCAATCACCACCATAAAGCTGATGAGTTACAACCTTATCAATAGATACATTTTCAGGAATATCTGTATCCAGCAAATAAAGCGGAATACGACCCACATCAATTTTCCAAATCTTGGCGAAAATATTACGACCAGGGAATGCGATGCTGATTTTTACCCATTCTCCCATTTCATTGCGAACGGGCTGGGCCGACATGTAGGTAAAGTTATGAGAATTATAGTTGGCAAGCTGTTCGCCGCTGATGGAAAGATTCTGACTGAAATATCCGTATCGGTATAACAATCCAATACCTACCATATCAATGTTATCATCACTTGCCTGTTTGAGAAAATCACCTGCTAAAACTCCCAGTCCACCCGAGTATATTTTCACTGAAGTATGTAATCCATATTCCATACTGAAGTATGCTATTGTATCAGAAGTTTTTTTCTCCGCTTTCTGCATATAGTCATCAAACATTTTTACTACACGCTTATACTCCTGCATAAACTCCTTATCTAAAATCAATTTCTGATAATGCTCAACAGTTAGATTATCGAGCAGCCGGGGCGGGCTTTTTTCAACCCTTTCCCACAACTCGGGATCAATGCGTTCAAAAAGTAAGGCAGCATCATAGTTCCATGTCCACCAGAGATTTTTTGAAAGCTTTTGAAGATCTTCCAGTTCTTTTGGAACATTTATCTCTATCAGGATTTTTTTCCATTTGGGTTTGGAAGCTTTTGCCTTGTATAATTCATGAGGTTTAACAGGCTGTTTCTTTGTTTTAAAAAGTTCCGACCTCTGTTTAACCTTTTTGATGGTTAAATCAAAAACTTTAAAATAATTTTCAGCCAATGTATCCCAGAGCGCTGATTTTGATATTTGATTTGCCCTTTCGCGCAGGGGAATCATGCTTTTGTGTGCGAGCGTATTGAAACCTTCATCCTCGCCTGTTAATTGTCCGAATTCATCATCAGAGATAAGGGACAGAATAATCTCTGAAATATTATCTGACACCTGTTGTCGATTATAGTCATTCCTTTCCACAACTGCTACGCTACGGTAATCATCAGGGAAATTATCTCTTGCCCATATTCCAAAACCGGCAAGGGATGTGGTAACCGTAGGCACATGGTAAGCAAGACTTTCAAGTGGTGTATAGCCCCAAGGTTCATAATAGGAAGGGAAAATACTAAGATCCATTCCTATAAGTGCGTCATAATAATCCAGGTTAAGTGCGCCATCATCGCCATTTAGATATGAAGGAATGAAAACTACCTTCACCCTATCATCAGGACTGTTGTTAAGTCCTGTGTTTTTGAGATGCTTTAATATGGGGTCAGAGTCAGGATCGACCAGCTTATGAGTGGTGTATTCTCCGGTCAAAGGTTTTTTGAAATCCGGTTTTTGGATTCTATTGACTACTTCAGGTCGAATACCGGTTTGGTTTGCCGGAACCATAATAAAAGCAATCACGGGAGTTTTAAGGTTTTTCTTGTTTACTCTGTCCAAAGCATCTAAAAAGACATCAATTCCTTTATTTTTAAACTCATACCGACCACTATTAATCAGCAGCAGGCTGTTCTCAGGAATTTCCTGGTTTAACAGGCCTGATGCCATTTCAAGAAGTTGTTTTCTTGATTTTTTGCGCCTGGATGAAAAATCTCCTTCCTCAGGCACAAAAGAATCATTAAAGCCATTGGGGGCTATTATATCAACCTCTTTATCCAGTATTTTATGACACTCTTTGGCGGCTATCTTGCTTACCGTAATAAACGCATCGGCATTGACAGATGCTGTTTTTTCCATACTGTGTTTTGAAACGACAGCTAACTCAATGGCACGGGCATCAGCGTCAAAATGACCCATTTCAGAATACAAATGATGGCCGTTTCCTGCGATAGAACGTCCCAAAGATGTGGCATGAGTTGCGAAAATTGTACCCACCTGGGGTACTCTGTCTTTCAGGTATAAAACCCCTGAACCCGTCATCCACTCATGAAAATTAGCGAGTATAGTATCTCTGTAAGAAAGATGATAATCGTAGAAACTTTCGATTACCTGTCCGGCAGCATAACCAAACATGGTAGGCTCAGTATAATCCCATTGACCACTGAGAGAATTCAGTCCAAACTTCATCCAGAAATCTGTAAATATTTTGTCCTTATCTGAGAAAAGTGGTGTAAAATCAACCAGGATTGCAATGGGGGAGCCTGGGATATTCCAACGGCCTATTCTGAAATGTAATCCATCCTTGGTAGCTTTTTTGCGCCATGATCTGTAAAGATATTTGTCTTCTATAAATTCAGGGTTGCCATGTGTTTCCTTCCATACATCCGGACCAATACACATGTAATTGTCGTTCATATCATTAACCATTGACAATGCTTTTGTGCTGATAACTGTATGAATTCCTCCAATCTTATTACATACTTCCCAACTTACTTCGAATAAATAATCAGGCTTTTTAATATTTTCTGTCATATTTCAATTTTTAAAAAATTATCTTTTATTTCCAAAAAACGAACGAAATTACAAAAATTTCATCAATAGAATTCAGCTAAAATCTTTGCTAACGTTTGCGTTCGTCTTAATTAACAAAAAAATTACATTTTTGCTGCTTCGGTTAAAAAAATCCTGTGTGAAAATTAACACACAGGATTTTTTTGTTTTATACTTTAACAATTATAAATTATGAAAGTTTATTTTTTAGCAGAATCGCCGTCCTTTTTCCGGGCAACAGGTTTTTTAGCTGTTTTACCTGGTTTTTCTGCAACTTTTTTTGATACTTTTTTACGGCCTGAGGTTTTAGCAGCAGTTACCTTTGTTTTACCTTCGCAGTTTTTTTTCACCCTGATCTCAAAATCTGCCAGTACATTCATGTAGTTTATAAAAGCATCGTAGGGCGAATTATAAGGATTGAAGTTTTTTGTCACAGTGCCATCGGAAAACCATTTGGTTGACATATAATAAAAGTGATCACTTACCTGCAATTTCTCCCAGTCACTTAGCATTCCCTTATCTTCGCAGGTATTAACCTTTTCTTCCAGATCATAAAGTTTATTGAAAGCTTCATTTTGCATTTCATTTCCCAGCCATGCTGTTATATCCCTTTCTTCATCTGCCCATGAAATGGGATAAGGAATATGCAGAGGAGATGCAGGTTGTAGCAATGCAGCCACATCTGAAGGGGTTTTAAAAACAAATCTTGATTTATCGAAAACAACCTGTGGTAATAATTTCAGAAAATCAAAAATACCTGTTTCTTTCTTATGGTTCTCTCCAAATGTTTCGTAATCCATAAACAGATTTACAACTTCAGTTTTGGAGTCTAACGCATTGAGCCAACCGGTAAACTTTTCAGCAGTAAGAGGCCATTCGCTCCAGTTTCTTACTGAAAAACGGAATGCAATATCATCAGACAGCTGGAAGTTTTTCATCAGCAATTTCACTTTTGGATTGGAAGCACTGCAATATAAAAGATTGGGACTTTTCCAACCCAGGATATGCTTGGGACCTTCAGTAATTACTGTATTATAGCCAAGTTCAAAAATATGGTTACCAATATCATCATTGTAAATAAGCTCAGTATTTCGAAAAGCTTTAGGTTTAACTCCAAACAGCATTTTGATTTTGGTTTCATGAAGTTTTACCTGCCTGAAAAACTCCTGTTTGCTTTTCAGTGAAGCCAGACTGTGACCATAAGTTTCAGCAAGAAACTCCACATTTCCGGTAGAAGCAAGTTGTTTAAAACTATCAATAACTTCAGGGGTGAACTTTTCCATTTGTTCGAGAGCAACTCCGGAAATACTGAAACTCACCCTGAACTTGTTTCCGAATTTTTTTATCAATCCCAAAAGAATCTCATTGGCAGGCAGATAACTCTTTTCTGCAAGCTGTTGCATAATGAACCTGTTGGCATACTCATCAAAATAATCATGTTTATGGCCAATATCGAAAAAACGATAATTTCTTAACCTGAAAGGCTGATGAATCTGAAAGTAAAAACAAATTGACTTCATATTTCTTCCTTGTTAGGCCCACAGAATTAGCAGGCAGATTTGTTATTTTTTCTTTTTTTTTCTTAAAAACCTGTTTTTATTTTGAAATCAGCTTTGCCGGAGAAATTCCTGGTAAATTTCTTTTACCTTTTCTCCCGCCTGATCCCATTTGATATTATCTACTTCTTCCTTTCCATATTTCTTAAAGGTTTCAGGAAGAGCATTGTAATGCAGCAAACCATAGATGGCATCTGCCATGGCATCAATATCCCAGAAATCGACCTTGATGGCATGTTTAAGCACTTCAGCCACACCCGATTGTTTAGAAATAATAACCGGAACATTTGATCTCATTGCCTCCAATGGGGAAATACCAAAAGGCTCTGATACAGAAGGCATTACATAAACATCACTTATGGCAAACATCTTATCCACATCATCGCCCTTAAGGAATCCTGTAAAATGAAACTTGTTGGAGATTCCGAGTTTGGCTACCCTTCTGATCATTTTATTGAGCATATCGCCACTGCCTGCCATAACAAAACGAACATTATCGTCGCGCTGCAGCACCTTATAGGCCGCTTCAATAAAATACTCAGGTCCTTTCTGAAAAGTTATACGACCCAGGAAAGTGACGATCTTTTCATCAAGATGTCTTTTGATTTCCAGGTCCTTTTCTGTTTGTGGGGGCTCAACACCATTATGAACAGTAACAACTTTGTCGGGATGAATTCCATATCGGTTTATAACGATACTCCTGGTCATATGGCTCACGGCAATTACCTTATCGGCAGCTTCCATTCCGGCCCGTTCAATATTGTATACCTGCTTATTAACACTTTCTCCTGATCGGTCGAACTCAGTGGCATGCATATGCACGACCAGAGGTTTTCCGGTAATCCTTTTGGCTTCTTTACCTGCCATATAGGTTAGCCAGTCATGTGAGTGAATAAGGTCAAAATCGTGCTCACGAGCTATGGAAACGGCAACCATTGCATATCTTTTCACTTCCTCGAGCAGATTTTTCCCGTAACCTCCGGAAAACTCAAACTTACTGGAGTGAATACTGCCCTTTTCGGCAGTAAATCCTTTTTGGGTATTTTCAATGATGCGGAAATATTCTTCTTCTGTGGCATAGGGAACCAGCTGTGAATCCACTTCTAAATAAGACATTTTATCAAGGTATTCTTTGAAAACTTCGTCCTGAATATCGATGGATATGTCGCTGGCATTTACCAGGCGAATACTACCGGGTTTTTCGTCGCCATATGCTTTAGGCACCACAAAAATCAAATCAACACCGCATTTTAACAAGGCCTTGGTAAGACCATAACTTGCGGTACCCAACCCCCCTGAGATATGAGGCGGAAATTCCCATCCAAACATTAAAACCTTCATTTCTTATCCTTATTAATTGTGCGCTTTATTTAAAACCTGCTTTTATTTTTTACTTTTCGTTATCATGTCATTTATTCTGAGCAACTCCGCCACGTTGGCCGAAAAGGAGATGGCCCCCCTGCTTTGGTGGGGTGGATCACCTTCATACAATTCAGATATGGTTCCGATACCATCATCGGTCATATCTTCCTGGAAGTTATCATATATTTCCTGAAGGAAATCTAAAACACTTTCTTTATAGATTTTCAAATATGCATCAGCAAAATGGCCCAGCAGCCATGGATAAACCGTTCCCTGATGGAGAGCAATATCCCTTTTCATTTCATTGCCTTTGTAGCGGCCTTTGTAATAAGGATCGTCAGGAGAAAGAGTACGTAATCCTTTGGGTGTAAGAAGATTCTTTAAAACAGTATCAAGAATATGTCGCGAAATAGAGGCTGATACCGGGCTATAGGGCAACGAAGCTGCTATAACCTGGTTCGGACGAACGCTCCACTCTGCCTGATCCACAGCCACGTAATCGGCTAAATAACCTTTTTCTTCGTTCCAGAAAACCTTTTCAAACGACTCCGGTATTTTATCGGCTATGGATTTCCATTTGGCAGTGAAAGACTTGTCTTGAGCAAGTTTTGCAAGCTCAAGGGCAAACATAATAGCATTATACCATAGCGCATTTACTTCAACCACATATCCGTACCGCGGGGTAACAGGATTTCCGTTAACTATAGCATTCATCCAGGTTACAGCAGGGTGATCTTCATTGATATAAAGCAAACCATTATCATCCATCTTCAACAGATGATTACCGTTTTTATAACTTTCAAGAATAGTTTTGATTGCATTGCCATATAATTTCCAGGCTTTAACCTGATCTTTTCCCTGGCAACAGCATTGCTGAATTGCCCAAACAAACCATAGTGATGTATCAGCAGAATTAAAGCGGGTACTTTCTCCTCTTCCTGTTTCAGGGAAAAACGGGCCAACCATCTGGCTGACCATTGTATCTAGAACATTCCGGCAGGCTTCATCATTTCCTTTGGCCAGAGATAATCCCGGAAGTGACATAAAAGTATATCTTCCTACCCTGTCGTACCAGGGATAACCTGCGATAATGTCTGTTTGCCCATCATGATGATAAAAAAACTGCTCGGCAGAATTAAGCAAACAATTTTGATATGAATTCCTTGGTGTGCGTAATTTTAATTCATAATTGAAGTTTCTGGAAATAAGGGTGGGTTTGATTTCCTGTGTACCGGCACAGAAGATCACACTCTCCCCTTTTTTGATGGGAAACTCAAAGAAGCCCGGCACATAAAGATCCTCAAGATACTCATAACCACGATCCTTTTCATGAAAATACTCCAGATCATTATACCAGTCAGGTGAATGAACATACTCAACTTTTGATTTTGAAAACTGCATAAACAGCGGAGAGTAACCGTCATACATGCGTGTTTTTATACCATTGGGCACATTCTCATATTTGGTATCCAGATAAATATTCTTTTTGCTCAGGCTATGGATATTTCTGAAAGCCAGAAATGGTTTAATTCGAAGAGTTGTGTTCGACTGTGCCTCAACCAGAGTATAACGTATCATTACCTTTTCTTCCTCGGTTACAAACAGGGTTTCCTTTGTTAAAACAACCCCACCGACCCGGTAAGTTACTTTCGGGATGAAATCAGCTGAAAAATCTCTGACATATTTATGACCCTTGGGATTATAGGTATTAGGGAAACGATTGATTCCAATATTGAATTCAGCATCACGTTGAATGATGGTTTCATCCAGTTTGGAAAGCAGAACGTGGACGGTGTTTCCCAGTAAAGGCTGATGGCAGATCAATAGCCCGTGATACTTGCGGGTATTGCATCCTATTATGGTATTACATGAAAAGGCACCTGCACGGTTGCTGCGAAGCATCTCTTTGGGCAGAGAATATTCCAGGTTAATAAGTTGAGTTTTGTCAAATTTTATGAAGCCCATAACTAATAAAAGTTAATGAAGAAGTATTATACGAATAATTGAGCCGGGGTAGATTTTTTACAAAATTAATCATTTTTTCAATGTTAATATCCCTATATGATTGATTTAAAAATAAATTTACACTAATAAAAATAAAATAAACACAGATATAAAATCCTTCATAAACAGGTGAATGCATAAAGCACAAAATCGGTTTTTGTGACAAATCCGCATAGCTGTAAGAGAAAGTGAAACAAGGGTGAAGGAAGAAAAAGAAAAAAATGATTATAAATTCTCAAATAAAATCAGAAAGCTGTCTGGAAAATCAGCTTTTCTTAATTCATCGCGGTAAATTTCCGCTTCAGATCTTTCGGAAAACATGCCCAGAATCAACCTGAAGAGTTTTCTGCTGTTTACCTGCGAAATATCAATAAATACCGGTGTCTGATATTTTTCATGATATGCTTTAGCTAGTTCTTTAAGATTATGATGGTTATAATAACTGGCAACCTGAACACCAAAACCCGCAGGTATTACACCTTTAAGCAAGTGATCATAAGTACCCGTTTGAAGGGATTCAATTTTTGCGGTTTCTTTAGCCGGGCGCGGTTCCTTATTACCATTAACTTCTGTTAAAACCTGTGAAGATTCTGCTTCAGAAGTCATCTGGACATTAACAGATGTTTGTGTTTCTGGTTTTTCCTGAGTTATTACCACATCATCTGGCCTGTTAAAAAAATCTGCAATATTGATTTCACGCCGTGGAGTCTGATGTTCTGATGTGATTTTTTCTGCAAAAGAATTAGGCTGTGAAATCAATTCCTGATAATGAGTAACTAATTTATGATCCGGCAGATAACCACGTCCGGTTTCCATGTTTCTTGCAGCCATTTCAGTTTCTCCCAAATGGTATAAAGTTACCCCTCTGTACAAATAGGCTTCATAGAAGTCCGGATTCAACCGCAATGCAATTTCAAAATCCTGCAAAGCTCTTTGGAAGTTTTCCAGGCTCAGATAAACTTTGCCTCTCTGAAAAAAGGCAACATAATCGGGATTCATGTGAATTGCAACAGAAAGATCATCAAGAGCCTGATGATACTCACTTCGCCAATAGCGTGCTACCCCGCGAAAATAATGTGCCTGATCTGAAAATGCAGGGTCAAGTTCAATGGTAATGGTAAGGTCGCGAAGAGCATTTGTGTAATCGCCCTGTTCAATATGAGACAGTCCCCTGTAAAGAAATGCTTCGGCAAAAATGGGATTAATCTCAATGGCTTTACTGAAAAAGGCTTCAGCCTTTTTAAAGTCTTCATTTAGTCCGGCTCTGATACCTTCATTAAATTCAGCCCTTGCCTGCTCCATTTGCTGAATTGACGGTGGCTGCGCATTAAGGAGATTAAAGGAAAGTAAGAAAACAGGTAAAGCAAAAAGTCCTAATTTCATAGCAGAAGTATTACATGAGCTTATGGCATAAATCCATGCAAAATTAAGGATTTCTTTGGCCCATGTTAATTTTGTCTCTGCATTTCCCGGATTTTTTTCTTCAGGACATCTATCTCTTGCTTATATTGCTCAACCTGGTTTTTACTTTCAGTAATATTGTAAGCAATTTTAAAAATCTTGTAAACATTCCCGTTCTGGTTCAGGATGGGTGCATAAGTTTCATCGAGCCAGAATAAGGTACCTTTTATATCCACTTTCACTCTTTGATTTCTAATCTTTCCATTCATGAGATCTTCCCAGAATCGGTCGTAGTTTTCTTTCTGATCGGGTGTAAGAATGAGTTTATCAGAATGGTGCGTACCGATAGCATCCCTTCGCGATAATTGCAGAAGCCCGAGGTACGAATCGGAAATATTAATAATCTTTTTCTGAAGGTCATACTCAATGGTATAGCTTGATGAGTCGAGTGCATTGAGAATCCCTTGCATTTCTGCTGCCTTACGGGCGATCTCTTCCTGAGTGGCATTAAGTTCTTCCATATTTTGCCTCATCTCTTCTTCCTGGGCTTTCATTTCTTCGGCCTGCTGCTGCGATACTTCCAGTAATGCAGCAGTTTTTAAATTGATTTTAAGGGAAGAAACGGTAGCAGCCAAACTTTCACCTATCCTTTCAATGAATTCAATCTGGTAGGGTTTAAAACCATTGAAAGTGGCCACTTCAATGATCCCGTATACCTTTTCGTTATAAAGCAATGGCGCAATTATTAGTGCATTGGGGTTTTCATCGCCTAACCCGGATGTGATTCTGATGTATGATTGCGGAATATCCGTCATATAAATGGTTTTGCCCTCAAGGTAGCAGGTTCCTACAAGTCCTTCACCGGGCTCAATTACTTTCTCCTGGTATTTTTTCCTGTCATAAGCATAACAACCTTTCAGTTCAAGATACCTGTGATGTTCTTCGTCATCGTTGAGAATAAAGAGTCCGCCCTGGTTGGCATCAAGATATTTCACCAGATTCCTGATGACTTCAAATGCCAGATCTTCCAGATTATCATTATAATTACGAAGGATTTCAGCAAACTTAGCATAACCTTCAGTTGCCCAATTGCGAATTCTTGTTTCTTCCTGCCGTGCTTTCTCCTCTTGTCTGGCTTTTTCAAGGTCATTCTGCATCTCCTGCATAGATTGCCCCAGTACATCCTCCTCACTTAACAGATGCAGCTCTGCATCAAGGTTACCCTTGCCTATTTCTGAAGCAAACTTAGTTTTTTCAAGCAAACCTGTAATGGATGTATTGAAAGCCTCCGCCATTTCCTGCAATTCATCTTTGGTTGAAATATCAAGAATCATGGATTTGTCAATCTGACCTTTGGCAAGCTTTTTCATAAGGCCGGTAATTTTCCTTATGGGTTTGGATATTTTCTTTGCCAGCAATGAAATCACAAACGCCAAAATCAACAACCCGACAATACCGATCAAAATGGAAATAATAAAGTGGGTGCGGGCTTCTTCACGAATATGTTTTACCGGCACTGCCATACCCATTGCCCAGGGAGTTTGAGTTTGGCCAACAAAAACAGGTGCAAAAGAGTAATAATAGTATTCATTTTTTTCTTTATTGCTGGTAAAGCTGAATGCTTCGCCCCGGCCTATTCTTTCCATAATCCGGTGCTCATCATTATCATTCAGAAGATTTGTAGTTAAAGGTTGTTCAAGAAAACTTGTTACCGGATGTGCAGCATATAAACCTTTGTGCGATACCAGAAAAGCATATGAATCATCAAAAGGGCTTATATCAGATATCATCTGTTGCAAACGGGCCAACGTAATATCGAGCCCCACCAGACCAATGTAATTATTATTGTGAAACATGGGAACGGTAAAGGTTGTCATTAGGGTAGTGCCGGTGGCTCCTTCTTCCAGTTGATCTGGATAAGGCTCCCAAATCATTTCCTTTCCCGAATTCCTGGCCATAGCATACAAAGGGGGATCACCATCCAGGCTGCGCTCCAGCTCCTGATAACCTATATCACCATTTTTCCGAAAATGATAATTCAGGAAACGCCCGTGCGGTAATGACCAGTCAGGGTTGATGTGTGAATATTCCCAGCTATCCCATAATGCATAGAAGTGCGGATTGTTTTCAAAAACCTTTCTGTACATTTTAACAAAAAGGGGATTCCAGGTGTTCTTCGGCAATTCCTTATGCACATCAAACACCTGCGCCAGAGTGCGCACCACTGCCATATCCTCACTGAATGAGTTGCTTATATTCTCAGCATAATTGGCAGCATATCCATTAACAATCTCAGATGTGTCGCGAAGTGCCCGCTCACGGTTTTTTAAACTTATATAACCTATGGCAGCTGCAAAAACTACCACCGAAAGAAACAGTACATACAATTGCAGCTTTTGACCAATTTTCAGATTTTTCATTTTCACAATTTCAGGTTTTGTATTGGCAAAAAACAATACTGTGGAAAACTCTTATTGTCATATACGTAGTTTAGACAAACAGGTTATACTACACACGAAAATCAGGTAAATATAATTCACTTTTGCATAAATGGCATACCTTTGATCAACAGTAAATTATAAGGAAACAGGAAAGAAAAATCAACTGATGTGATAATGCTTCAACAGCCCAAAAAATTCAAACTAAACCCCAAAAAAGTTATAAACAACTCATAAGTTAATTTCAGAATTAATTAACTCAATGATTCGGGATGAGATTTTATGGTAATATCTTTTGTGTTCAAAACCCTTTATCCACTGCACACCGTTAATGGTATTGGAAAGAAACACCTCATCAACGTCCAAAAGGTCTTCAGGCAGAAGGGAACACTCATGAATACTATACCCTTCCCGGGAAAGAACGGAAAGTAAAACGCTTCGCATAACACCTTCCACACAACCCTGGTTAAGATCGGGAGTATGAATTCTGTTCTCCTTTACTATAAAAACATTGGAACTTGTAGCTTCGGCAATGTAGCCATCAGAATTGAGTATCAGGGCATCATTCCAGCTTTTTTCGCGGGCAAAAACAGAAGCCAGTATGTAAACCAGAGCATTGGAGCTTTTGATGTTGCTTAAAGGATTTACCGGTTTCCTGATTTCGTCAAAAACTCCGGCTACGAGACCTTCCTTATTTAACTGATATCTTTCGGTCTTCAGAGGAAGTGACTCAATCAAAAACCCTGATTGATCATTGTCGGGCCTGTAAAATCCCCCTGCATCACGAAATATGCTAAGCCTTAAGCGGGCTCCGGCAATATGACCGTTGGCCTGAAGCAATTCAGAAATATTCTGAGAAAAGAAATCGGGAGTGGCATTTCCGGGTAAACTGAACTTCAGTACCTGAGCAGACTTTTTCATGCGATCAAAGTGCTTTTGCATCCATAATGGTTTGCCACTGGAGCTGCGGATGGTTTCAAAAAAACCGTCACCATAACGAAAAGCTCTGTTATGATAAGGTATTTTTACATCAGGGGCAGGAACCAATTTCCCGTTAAAATTCAGATAAGTTTCCATCCTGCTATCAACCTAAAAAATATTTCTGAAAAAGTCTGGTACAAATGAAGGATTAAGAGCAATGGTAAATACCACACCATAAACTGCTCCCCAGAAATGGGCATCATGGCCAATGTTGTCTCTGCCCTGTTTTGCCATATAGGCAGAGTAAACCAGGTAGAGAATACCGAAGATCCATGCAGGAATGGGAAAAGGAACAAAAATGAACATTATGGTACCCTGCGGATACATCATGATACTTGAAAACAAGACGGCTGCCACTGCCCCACTGGCTCCAACGGCATTGTAAAAGTCGTTGTTTTTGTGTTTCCCGTAAGATGGTAAAGTGGAAAACAAAATTCCTCCTGCATAAAGCAGTAAGAAGTACAATGTAGCCAATGGTCCGAAATAGATGCTGAATAGCTGCTCTACCAAAGTACCGAATGACCACAGAACAAACATATTAACCAGTAAGTGCATCCAGTCGGCGTGGATTAATCCATAAGTAAAAAAGCGGTACCACTGCCGGTTGTGATGAATCAGATATGCATTGAACTTCATCTGATAAAATGCAGGTGCATTGTTAAACGCAATAAAGGAAGTAATAGCCGTAATAATTATAATAATGATAGTCAGACTCATAATTTGAATATTTTAATTTGCAAACCTAAGTTTTTTTCATCAAACAAAAGGGATGAATCCTTTCAAAACTTTAATTTTGCCATTTC
>SKVR01000226.1 GCA_007129355.1 Bacteroidales bacterium
AATTCGAAAGATTTACAGAAACTGTTCCCGGCACAGCGGTAGCCTTTGATATGTTACCCATTCCCGGAGGACAATTTACCATTGGCAGTCCGGAAAATGAACCTGGCAGAAGGGATAACGATGGTCCGCAAAGGAATGTTGAAGTAAGTCCGTTCTTTATGTCGGAAATCCAGGTTAGCTGGGATATGTACATGGCTTTTTTCAGAGAAACCATGTCGGAAGGACGGGTAGACCAGGGTGCTTTTATTGCATCTGCCGGAAGGGATGCTATGGTAGATGGTATTTCCGGTCCTACCCCACCATGGGGCAGCCCCGATCAGGGCTGGGGATATGGCGAACGACCTGCAATTACGATGACATGGCATGCAGCCAACGTTTTCTGCGAATGGCTTAGCCTGAAAACCGGCAAGACTTACCGCTTACCAACAGAAGCTGAGTGGGAATTTGCCGCAAGGGGTGAAACCGAAACTCCCTATTTTTTCGAGGGGAATCCAAAAAAATTCACCCGGGAAAGATTTATCAACCGTTTGCTGGGACCTGATACCACAGCGATCAATTCTTACGTTGTATATGCAGAAAACAGCATGGCAAGAACCCAAACCCCGGATATTGTTAATCCCAATCCGTTTGGACTTAAGAATATGCTGGGAAATGTGTGGGAATTTTGTTCCGACTATTATATAGAAGAAGCCTACGCCATGTATCCGTCAGAAACCGTAATAAAAAATCCGCAAGGACCACCATCGGGTAATGAAAGAGTAATCCGCGGCGGATCCTTCAGAAGTGATGCCTACGAGCTACGCTCAGCCAGTCGCAGCCATACAAGGCATGATGACTGGCTGCTTACCGACCCGCAGATCCCCAAGAGCATCTGGTGGTATTCCGATGTTTTTGATGTGGGTTTCAGGGTTGTTATGGAATGGCCAGGAGAAGAAATGAGAAATAATTAATATCATTAAAAATACGTTACACAATGGAATTAGAATCCAAACAAGCAAATCGTCGCGATTTTATAAAAGGTGCTGCCACAGTAGCAGCAGCAAGTGCATTCGGAGCAGGTTTTATCCTTAAATCATGCAGCACCGACCGAACCCAGGTTGTCCTGCCCGGATTTTTAGATAAAGCTCCCGATGGCAGGGTACTGAAGGCAGGTCTGATAGGTTGCGGTGGCCGGGGAACGGGGGCAGCCTTCAACTTTTTGAATGCCGGCGATAATCTTCAGATCACAGCCCTGGCCGATGTTTTCCAGGACAGGATGGACCGCTGCAGGCAGCAACTCAAAGAAAGAATGAATGTAGAAGTAGCTGATGAAAAATGTTTTGTAGGTTTTGATGCCTACCAGAAAGTTATAGAAAGTGATGTAGATGTGATTATTCTTGCAACTCCACCCTTTTTCCGCCCTGCTCATTTTGAAGCTGCTGTAAGAGCGCGCAAGCATGTATTCTTGGAAAAACCTGTGGCTGTTGACCCGGTGGGTGCAAGATCCATTATGGCATCGGCAAGAATGGCCGACGCTGCCGGACTGAAAGTAGTAACCGGTACTCAAAGACATCACCAGCGCGATTATCTTACCACTTATGCCCATATCAAAAGCGGAATCATTGGCGACCCCCTTTCGGCACAGTGTTACTGGAATCAACGCCGCCTGTGGCATGTAAACCCCCAGCCCGGTTGGAATGACATGGAAGCCATGCTGCGCGATTGGGTAAACTGGAACTGGCTTTCGGGCGACCACATAGTTGAGCAGCATATGCACAATATTGATGTAATCAACTGGTTTACCGGCAAACATCCGGTTAAAGCCATGGGTTTTGGTGGCCGGCACCGTCGTGTAACCGGAGATCAATATGATTTTTTCAGTGTGGATTTCGTTTACGACGACAACACCCATATGCACAGCATGTGCAGGCAAATTGATGGCTGTGTCAATAACGTTTCTGAGCTGATAACCGGAACCAAAGGCTCAACCAACTGCCAAAACAGCATATCAGACCTGAAGGGTGATGTAGTGTGGCAATATGAATACCCGCTTGATGAAAACGGCCAGCCATCTGCGCAGGCTATGAAGAATCCTTACGATCAGGAGATCATTAACCTGGTAGCCGCCATACGTAATAACACTCCGCTTAATGAAGCCGAAGACTGCGCGGTTTCCACCCTGGTGGCAATTATGGGAAGGATTTCAGCTTATACCGGCAGGGAAGTTACATGGGAAGAAATGATGAACTCAGGCCTCAGACTCGGACCCGAAAAACTTGCATTTGGACCGGTTGATATAAAGGCAGTGGTTCCGGTACCCGGAACTTCAACATAAAATAAAGGAAAAAAACAGAAGCAGGTCGTTGAGCAGTTCGATAAACTCACAATAACACCTGTGAAAACAACAATGAATTATTCATACAAAATTCTAAACTATCGACAGAAGATCATTTATCACCCTATCAGCCCTTGGGAGTGCTGGCCTGCTGGCAGGAAGTTGCTCACCGCAGGTAAAGGAAAAGGAAAACAACAATGAATCCAGTGCCATTCTGAAGCTATCAAGCCAGGAGAGTAGAGCACCGGGAGATTCTCTGACCGAAAAGCTTGACTTTTTGGAGGAGCATGGATTTACAGGAATTGAGCCCCATGGGGGAAACCTGGCACAGCGGGTGGATGAGTTTGAGAAAGCTCTGCAAAACCGGAATATTAGAATAAGTGCAGTAGTAGCAGGCTTCGAGGGATTTCTGATCGCCAAAGATCCTGAAGTGCGACAACAAGCCACCGAATCCATAAAAGTCATTCTTGAAGCTGCAGGAGCGCTGGGTTCAGAAGGATTAATCGTTGTACCTGCATTTAACCGACAGGAATCGCTTCCATACATTGAAGCCCGGGAAGTGCTGGTGGAAAAACTACAGGAACTGGGTGCATATGCAGCACAACATAACACCCGCATCCTGCTTGAGCCCCTGAACCGCCGTGAGGCCTGGTTCCTTCGTCTGCTGGCCGATGCTGCTGCCATTTCCAAAGATACAGAGAGCGAAGGTGTTGGTGTGATGGGCGACTTCTGGCACATGACCTGGGAAGAAACCAGCGACCTGGGTGCCATCATTTCGGCAGGCGATTACCTTCACCATATGCACATTGCAAGCCGCAAAAACCGTAGAATGCCCGGCGAAGATGAAGGTGATAATTACATAGAGGGCTTCAAAGGATTGAAACACATTAACTACCAGAAATACATAAGCCTTGAGTGCGGCAGCGAAGGTGACCGCAGGGAAACTATTCCTGCAGCAGCAAAACTCATGAGAGAGCAATGGGAAGAAGCTTCAATCACATTAAAACCCATTGATCATCAAAACAGGCATCCTCAATTATAACGAATATTAAGGAAGTATATCAGCAGGCAATGTACTGATGGGTTTTACTTCTATGCTTTTTATAAAAAGCTCAGCACCTTCAGACTGAATCTGAACTTTTCCTGCAACCAGAGGGTTGATAACTCCGTTTTCATATACACCTGTATGGGTATTCACCATTACCGTGGTGCCGTTAACCACATGAACAGCAGTGCGTCCGAAGGTGTATAGATCAATCGTATTCCACTCTCCCAGCGGACTTTCATTATCCGAACCTTTTCTGATCATGCGGCCATTGGCATGTTCACCAAAACTTAATGATTCGGCTCCCGGGGTATATACAAACTGACCGGTTTCTTCATTCCTTACAACTTCTGTATCACAGGCTGTATTGACCATCAGGTAAGTATCGCCCAGATTCCCGTGCATCATCTGAAATTCAATATTGGGCATCCAGGTGCCGAAAGCAGCTCCGAAATCTCCAAAACTGTGATACAACAACCCACTGTTTCTGCGGGAGTAAACTGTTTCTCCCCATTTGAACACCAGACGTAAATGAT
Organism: Bacteroidales bacterium; assembly: GCA_007129355.1. GTDB lineage: Bacteria > Bacteroidota > Bacteroidia > Bacteroidales > UBA7960 > SKVR01. The sequence continues at coordinate 3,896 of SKVR01000226.1, forward strand.
AATTTTCAAAAGATTCCGGAGTAGCAAGTGAGCCATTGATTTCACCGGAAATACGAATTACGTTTTCTCCATCAAGTTCAACCACAGAAAAAACCTTGTCGATGGTTGCCGCCTCCGCCAGGCTGTCAAAATCAGAACCAAGGGATGAACCCAGGAACATATCCCAGTTCGACAAATCCTGTCCGTTAAACAACGCACTCCACTCCTGCTCTCTCTGGCAGGAATTACCTGTTAAAATTATGCCCGTAATGGCAAGTATAATAAATACAAAATTTTTCATGGGAATTACGATTTAATAAATATCTGATATTTAATTATGATGACAAATTTAGGATTAATTCAATTACTGTGAAAAAAGAAATTCAGTTACACCCCATAAAATTCAGTCAGTTTATATCAGATTCAAACAGACCGTTAGTATATTCAGGATTAAAAAAAATACGTAGGTTTGTAGTTCTATAAGTGTATTGTTAACCATTTAAAAATTTACGATATGAAAACGATGAGTCTGAAACCAACGCAAAATGCTGGATCGAAAAGATTTGTTTTGGCATTTTTGATTTTACCCTTTATACTATTTTACTCTTGTCAATTTGCAGGTGAAAAGGAAGAATGGGTATCAATATTCAATGGTGAAAACCTGAATGGCTGGGACATTAAAATTGCGGGCTATGAACTGAATGAAAACTTTGGAAATACTTTCCTGGTGAAAGACGGAATGCTTGTAGTTGCCTATGATGAATATGAAGAATTTGAAAACCGTTTCGGACATATCTTTTACCATCAACCCTATTCACATTATAAACTTCGACTTGAATACCGTTTCTTTGGCGAGCAGGTTCCCGGAGGTGCTGGCTGGGCTTATCGTAATAACGGTATCATGTTTCATTCACAGTCAGCCGAAAGCATGGAGTTTGATCAGGACTTCCCCATTTCTGTGGAAGCTCAGTTGCTGGGGGGGCCTGGTGAAGGTGATCGACCTACAGGTGCGGTTTGCACCCCCGGAACGAATATAGAAATTGACGGTGAAAGAAGATTTGATCATTGCTCATCTGTATTTAATAATAAAACTTTTCATGGCGATGACTGGGTAAAATTTGAACTGGTAGTGTACGGCGATTCCCTGGTTCATCACATAGTGGAAGGCGACACAGTACTCACTTATGGCAACATTCGCCTGGAAGAAACCGGCCTGTCCCTGGGCAAAGGATATATTGCACTGCAGGCAGAAAGTCATCCTACGGCATTTCGGAATATTGAAATATTGATTCTTGAAAAGGACTGATATGTGCTTTTAACAATAATTCATCCTGATGAAACCTAAAAAAGAAAATCCGTTATCTAAGAGGTTGTTGTTAACTGTTTTTATTTTTCTCATTTTTCAGAATTTTTCACAGGCCCAAACCATTGCTATCAATGAAGTTATGGCATCCAACCACTCTACTATAGCTGATGAAGATGGAGATTTTGAAGACTGGATTGAGTTGTACAACTATGGTGATACTCCTGTTAATTTGTATGGTTATGGATTATCTGATGACTATGACAATCTAATGAAATGGGTTTTTCCTGATGTTACAATAGAGCCTGGCGAATATCTTTTGGTATGGGCATCAGGCAAAGATCGCAGGCCATCGCAAGGAGAAACATTTCATATCAATGCTTTATTAAGGGAGGTATATACCGGAATTACCGGAGCATCCGTATCTAATCTGGTGAACCATCCTAACTTTCCCAATCACCCTGACCAGGTTCATCTGTTAAAACATGGTTTTGAGGCCCCTATCAATGTTGGTGACCATTACGGACAACGTGTACAGGGTTATATTAAGGCTCCTTTTACGGGAAATTACACCTTTTGGATATCCAGCGATGACCATAGCGAACTTTATCTGAGCAACAATCAAAATCCTCAGGAAGCATTAATGATAGCCGTTGTTCCAGGCTGGACACATCCACGGGAATGGAATAAATACACACAACAGAAGAGTGATCCTGTGCATTTGCAAGCCGGCCAGTACTACTATATCATGGCATTAATGAAGGAGCATGAGGGTGGAGATAACCTGGCTGTAGGATGGCAATTCCCCAATCAGGAAATGAACCGCCCTATCAGCGAACAATATACCCACTGGTATTCCAGCGAGCTGCACACCAATTTCAGCATAAGTGCTCAAGGGGAAGAAGTGATCCTTACTACCCATTTGGGGGAAATCATCAGTGAAATGGAGGCCACTCCCCTACCAGCTAACATCTCATATGGCAGAGTACCAGACGGTACTGGCGATTGGTTCTTCTTCAGTAAGCCAACACCAGGCCTGCCAAATACATCCGAAGCCTTTTCAGAAATTCTTTCTCCTCCCCGGTTTTCTTCTACCGGTGGGTTTTATGCGCAAGATTTTCAACTTTCTCTCACTCACTCCGACATTGAAGCGCAAATCATTTATACAATCGACGGCTCCTTGCCTGATCTGGAAAACACGAACGGCAAGGAATACCCCTATAAAAATTATTACCCCCGTAATCCGGGCAATCCTTTTGGCGATACATTATATCAAAGCTACAATACACATGTTTACAATTCACCCATCCCTATTTACGATCGTTCGCCGGAACCTGATAAGCTTACCCAGATATCAAGTACATGGGAGAATCATCCATGGTATAGTCCTTCATCGCCTGTAAAAAAGGGCATTACCGTAAGGGCAAAAGCCATAAAACAGGGTGCCGTTCCCAGTATAGCAGAAACGCAAACTTTTTTTGTAACACCTAACGGAGAGAATCCCTATTCTTTACCCATTTTCACCTTTACAATCCAGGAGGATGAGCTTTTTGATTATTTTACGGGTATCTATGTGCCCGGCCAGGCATTTGATAACTGGAGAGCCCGCAACCCAAATGCCTACCCAAATGGTGCCACAGCAGCAAATTACCGATTACGAGGGATAGAACAGGAGCGCCCTGCACATTTGGAATATTTTGAAGCTACATCAACCAACCCGACGCTTAAACAGGATTTTGGCTTACGCATCCACGGAGGTTGGTCACGAGCACATCCCATGAAGTCATTAAGGCTTTACGCAAGAAATCGTTACGGCACATCTTCTTTCGATCACCCATTTTTTCCTGACCGTTCCGATAGCAGTTTCAAAAGACTAATTCTGCGCAATACCGGAAACGACTACTGGTCTGCATATTTGCGTGATGCCGTTTATCAGAAAATGGTGAAACATCTTGATTTTGGCATACAGGCCTATCACCCTGGTATTGTATTTATAAATGGAGAATATTGGGGGATGGCCAACACCAGAGAGCGCTTCGACAAACATTATGTTTCACGCTTTTATGATGTAGATTCAGAAAATATTGACATGATCAATGTCTTTAGCGATGTTATTGAAGGTAATACGGAACACTATTCTGCCTTGCACTCCTTTATTCAGAATAACAGTCCTGCATTGACTGAAAATTACGATTACATAACAACCCAAATGGATATTTCAAGTTTTACAGATTCGCAAATCGCCAATATTTTTGTTGCCAATACCGACTGGCCTGGCAATAATATCCGGTTTTGGCGCCTGAGGACACCTCATTACATTGAAGGAGCTCCCAAAGGACATGACGGGCGCTGGCGATGGCTGCTTATAGATATCGATTTTGGGTTGGGATTGGCAGAATCATCTAACCATAACACTCTGGCATTTGCCACTCAAACCAATGGGCCGTCATGGCCCAATCCCGACTGGTCAACTCTGATTCTTCGCAGGATGCTTGAGAACGAGTCGTTCCGGATACATTTCATCAATCGGTTTGCCGATTTGCTCAATTCGACATTCCTCCATCAAAGGCTTTCGGCAGGCATTGAGCAGGCCAGGCAGCTCATAGAGCCGAAAATACAGCAACATATACATCGCTGGAAATCACCGGCCGGTAACGTTAATCAATGGAACAACAATGTAAATGCTATATTTCAATTTGTGGAACAACGACCTTCCCATCAACGCAATCATATCAGGAACCATTTTAATTTGCCCGGCCAGCTTACCCTTACATTGGATGTTAATGATGAGCAGAGAGGCATGATACGCCTGAACACAATTGATATCAGTGCGTCCACTCCGGGTATAGAAGAGAATCCCTACCCATGGGATGGTATTTATTTCGCCAGTATTCCGGTGGAAGCAGAGGCCATTCCCCATCAAGGATTTTCCTTCAGCCACTGGGAAGGAGATATAGCAAGTGAAAAGGCTAAAGTGCAATTTACTCCAGTAGAAAACACCTATCTCAAAGCTCACTTTATTCCCGCCGGGGATGAACCCTCGGACAAACTTCTTCATTACTGGCATTTTAATAATTTCACAGGGACTGCCACCGGCATTGCTTCCGACTATTCTTTCAATGAAAATGGAGTTATCACCTATCCCGGTTCTGGCGACGGCTATATGGACAGTCGGACACACCGCCCCGAGGATCCGGTATCAAACCTTAATCTGTTAATGGGTCAACAGCCTGATCAGGGCGCAGTGCTCAGGGCCCGAAACCCTTCCCATCCCCGTAAACTGATCATCCAGGCACCTACTACGCGATTTGAAAACATCAGGGTAGCCTTTGCCACAACCCGCACGCCCAATGGCACCAAACGACAGTCACTTCACTATTCGCCTGATGGGGGCAATACATGGAAACCCACTGAACAGGGATACGAATTACCGCTGCTGCCACTGTGGGAATATAAAGAGTTTGACTTAACGGGAATTCAAGAGGTAGAAGACAACCCAAATCTACAGTTTAAAATTCTCTTCTGGGGCGAAGGTGCAACAGGAACTTCGGGAAACAATCGCTTCGATAATATTTCTATCAGTGGAACAATCGACGGAGTAGGTGTTGAAGAAATTAGCATAACGTATACCTGGTTAAATCTATACCCTAATCCGGCAGAGAGCCATTTTATCCTAAGTATGGACCCATCTGATTTCCAGGAGGGCAACCTGGAAATATTTTCTTCTGATGGCAGGTATATCAGGAATATCCATATCACTTCGCCGGAAACAACTATATCTGTTAATGATTTGTCCCCGGGTATTTACATCATAACCTTTACCAATCCGTTGCACAGGATAAGCAAAAGGCTGGTGAGGCAATAAGCGAAAAAAACACTAATGAATTTCTGAAATTGTTGTTTTGTAAAACTTTTTGATTAAATAGGTTCCCGCGCATGCGTGGAGAGCTCCCGCGAAAAGCGGGATAAATCGCCAGCTACCAGTTGACACTACTATTTTAGCTCGGTTCGAATTATAATCATCCGCGTGAATAGTTATTGTCATGGCTCGGTTCATGTATTCATTAAACACAAAAAGCGTATTATCAAAATTATTTTTGTCCTTTACGCTTGTTTTTCAACAGCCCAGGTATCCCTTGGAGACACCGAAAAAATCAATGAAAACTGGAGAAAATTCAGAAAAGGAGACCAGAGGTAGTTGCTCAATCGCCATTGCCCAATCCTGATTATAATACGGCAAAGGCAGGCAGAAGGAATTAGTCCTTTGAAACTAAATAGAAAATCAAAGAAAAGTCCGAAAAATAAGCAACAGCTTTTCCGGCTTTTTTTATAAATACACCAATGCCTGAAGTTTTAAAAAGAATATGGTAGAATTTTACCAGTGAATGAATCAGAAGTTTTCTGTTTTTTGAATAATGTTTTGTAACTTAACTTAAAATTTAAAACAATTTACAATGCTAAACAAAGTAACCTATAACTTCTCTAAGTTGGCCGTTCTTATCATATTTACTCTTTTACCCCAACTCAATGCATGCCAGTTTAAGTCTGCAGAAAAAGAGACTACATCCGACAATACCGAAACCTGCTGTTTGCCCACCGGACAAAACCGTTTTGCTGCGCAGCCTGAAATTACAGAACTAAATTCGAATTATCAAATCGATGAATATGGCAAAATGGCCCTGATTCCCGGAGGAAGGTTTACCATGGGTGCCAGGGAAAACATCTTTGCCCGCGAAGATGAGTTTCCCAATAACGAGGTTAAGGTCGACAGTTTCTATATGGATATCCATCCGGTTACCAATGCGCAGTTTCGGGAGTTTGTGGAAGCCACCGGTTATATTACCACTGCCGAGCAGGCACCTGACTGGGATGAGCTAAAGAAACAACTTCCGCCCGATACACCCAAACCTCATGATTCTTTGCTTGTGCCTGCTTCATTGGTTTTTCAATCACCCGGTCAAAGGGTATCCTTAAATGAATATCAGAATTGGTGGAACTGGGTTCCCGGTGCCAACTGGAAGCATCCTATGGGCCCGGGAAGCACCATTGATAATATGGAAAATTACCCTGTTGTGCACATATCCTGGTATGATGCACATGCATATGCTCAATGGGCAGGTAAGCGCCTGCCGACTGAAGCTGAATGGGAATATGCTGCCCGGGGCGGCAATAACGATTATATTTATCCATGGGGGAATGAACCTGTAACCCCGGAAAGAGCAAATTACTGGCAAGGCGAGTTTCCATACCAAGACAAAGGGGAAGACGGATTTGAGGGAATTGCACCTGTAATGTCCTTTCCGGCCAATGATTTTGGACTTTTTGATATGGCAGGCAATGTGTGGCAGTGGACGGCCGACTAGTTTCATGCAGGATATTACCAGATGCTGGCATCAGATGATATTGTCATGAACCCAACCGGTTCTGAAACATCTTACGATCCAATGGAACCCGGAATACCCAAGAGGACCATAAGAGGGGGGTCTTTCCTTTGCAATGACTCTTATTGCGCAGGTTACCGCGCTTCGGCCCGGATGAAATCTTCGCCCGACTCAGGTATGTTGCATCTGGGATTCAGATTGGTAAAGGATATGTAATAATAACCAGCGTGTTTTCCTCAATACCCAGTTCGCGCAATTTCTGCATTACCCTTCTTACGGTATGGTCTAAATAAACAATCATGGCTGCATAGGTAGCGGCAGGATGTTCTGTTTGCCGGTACCCGCCAAAGCGGCGCGGGTTTTCTTCAAAGCGCCCCGGAAAAGGTTCTCTGAATTCATCAGGGGTTGCGTCCCGGTTATATTACTAATTCTCAAAATGTGTACCTTTGGCCAGGTAATGGTTTTTACAAAAAGATTTATCAAAAAAGCAGACAACTCAAAACCAGAAACTTATGAAAAACCCAAATTCTTTTATCAGAGCATTAATTATTGTTTCAGCGGCATTGGTCATGGTATATTGCCAACCATCATCGGATATCAAATATGCAGAAGGGGTAATACTTCCAGATCCGGAAAAGTTTAACAGTGTAATCGACGGAAAACAAATACAACTGTTTACCCTTACCAATGAAAACGGTTTACGCACCGATATAACAAACTATGGCGGGCGAATTGTCTCGCTGATAGTCCCGGATAAAAACGGTGTATTCGATGATATTGTAACCGGCTACCATTCCATCGAAGAATATTTCCAATCAGGAAGTCCGTATTTCGGGGCACTTATAGGAAGGTATGCAAGCCGGATAGCAAATGGCAGTTTTACTCTCGAAGAAACAGAATATACGGTTGTAATCAATAACGGCCCCAATCATTTGCATGGCGGTCCCGGCGGATTTCATAATGTGGTTTGGGATGCCTTCCAACCCGACAGTCAAACACTTAAACTCACCTACTTATCGCCCGATATGGAGGAGGGGTTTCCGGGAAACCTTACAGTATCCGTGTATTACACCCTAACCAATAATAACGAACTAAAAATAGAATATCACGCCGTTACGGATAAACCAACAGTGTTGAATCTTACCAATCATGCTTTTTTTAATCTTGGAGGAGAGGGCAACAAATCTATCAACAATCATGAACTGAAGATCAATGCAGGATTTTACACACCAGTTGACGAAAACCTTATCCCTACAGGCGAAATTGCACCGGTTCACGGTACACCTTTCGACTTTACTTATTGCACACCCATTGGCGAAAGATTAGGTTCCGACCATGAGCAAATGATCCTTGGCAAGGGCTACGACCACAACTTTGTGCTCAACAAAACCGAGGGGGCAACAGATCCTGAATTTGCTGCTTACGTAATTGAGCCGGAAAGTGGAAGAAAAATGGAAGTATTCACAACAGAACCCGGGTTACAGTTTTATAGCGGAAATTTCCTCAATGGCAGTGATACCGGTAAAAGGGGTCAATCCTACAAACTCCAGACATCATTTTGTCTGGAAACGCAGCATTTCCCTGATTCACCCAATCAACCTACATTCCCATCGACGATACTTTACCCTGATCAGGAGTTCCGATCTACGACTATCTATCGTTTTTTAACCGAAGACAGTACTATTTAAACACGCTGTCTTAAAGATTTCACAACCATAAAAAGACAATTTTTGAGTTTACGACCGTTCGAATAAACATACGTTAATCACCAACAATATATTTATCTTATTCTATGGATTTCCAATTCCCCACCTCCCCCGATGCTTTTAATATCATGCTTAAGCCAGTGGGGCCGTTGTGTAAATAAGTTTTTCGGAAAATGAATACGTTGCAGTAATCTGATTTTCAAACCATTACAC
>SKVR01000317.1 GCA_007129355.1 Bacteroidales bacterium
CCGGATGTTAACTAATTAACAAGACAGATAAGGTAAAGGTTTATTCACCAAAATTAAATTCCTCCTGCATTAAGAATTCCACCAGATTTTCATCCTGGCTTAAGTTCAGTTTTTTTCTCAGTCGGTGTCTGCTGATCTCAACCCCTCTTGTGGAAATATTTAATAGTTGAGCAATTTCCTTTGTATTGAAGTTCATTCGGAGATATGAACATAATCGGAGATCGTTGGGTGTAAGTTTCGGATATTTTTCCTTGAGTGATTTAAAAAATCCTTGTTGCGATAACTTGAGATTATTCATCGCATTTTCCCATTCGACACTTTGAGTGCCTAGTCCCTGGTTTATGATCTTTTTCATGTTATTAATAGATATAACAGGGTATTTGGAAGAATTTTCTTTTATGGATGTAATTTGTTTATCCAGATCTTTCAGAATTCTATCTTTCAACAGAAGATGCCGCATGGTAAGCATCAGCTCATAGCTTTTATAGTCAAGCTCTTTCTCTAGTGTGCTTTGTTTAATTTCCATGGCAACCAATTCTTTCTGGCGGTTTATTTCAAAACGGAAAAACACAATCAAACCCCACAATAATAAAAGAAATGCTATACTATATATAATCCAGGCAGTATACGAATGGTACCATGGCGTGGCAATAGTGAATGCGAATTGGAAGAGATTATTGTTTGAATTGCGTATTTCAAGGGTATATCTGCCATGTTTCAGATCAAGGTAGGTAAAATGATTACTTGTTGTACTTTGCCAGGATTGTTCCAGTTCCGGGATACGGTAATAATAAGATCTTCCGGGATTTTCAAATAGTGAAGTATCAGAAAAATAAACTATAAGGTTATTGATATTCCATTTGATCTTTTTTTCAGGCAGGTTTTTAAAGAAAACTATTGTATCCTTCGATCCATAAAAAACAATTTTCTCAAAGTTAATTCGTGATAACTGATTTCGTGAATGATGCATGGCTAAATTGTAGGCATCAAAATTTTGCGGGTTGGGGATAAGCAAGGTTTGCTCATCCATTCGTACAGGTTGAATTCTGCGCTGGGGTAAATTGATGTTATCCTGAAAGATTTCATATTTTTTTCGGGTTGAGAAATCCAGAGCAATCTCAAAAAGTGCCAGCTTATCTTCTTTAATAAACCAGTATTCATTTCTGTAATAATTATTTATGTGTGAAGCGTTTTTGAAATCACCAATATTTTCGGCAAGAGCTTTAAAGGGTATGATCTCATTCCTCACAAAATCATAAGTGTAAATACCTTCGGGAGTGGTAAAAACAACCCTGTTGTTAATTTTGAAAACTTTGATATTAAAACTTTTCCCATCTATGTCAGGATAATATTCCACTTTTTTAGCAGTTTCCAGATTTTCTGAGAGCTCAATCTTAAAAATTCCTTTTTGATGGTGCGATGCCCATAAATAACCCATATAATCATCCTCAAGATATCTTGTGGGCTCAAGGAAATTGTTAATCTTGTTTCGAAATTGCCATTGTCCGTTTGCTCCTTTTTCCAAAACAATGATACCGGTATATGTACCACCTAAAACATATTTCCCATAAGGGATATAAGACCATCCGCCGGTAATGTCCGAAATTTTCTGAATTTGTCGATCCTTTACCAGGAAAGTTCCATCGTTATGTCCACATATGATTTGATCATCAATTAATTCAAGCGACCAAACCTGACCATGGCTCTCCGGGATAAATTCAAGATCCGGGAAATTATAGATATGGCCTTTTTTTTCAATACCTGAGCGGAAAAGACCATGATTGGTACCAATGTAAAGATGATCGTTGTACCTGAGCATAGCATATATCGTTCCCAGCGTCCCAATCCTTGATTTGTAATGTGTGTAGGGCGAAAGCAGATCAATATAATTTGCTCCTTCATCCATGCCTGCCCATAAACCGGAATCTGTATCTTTATAAAGTGATAGTACGGTATTGTTCTTGAGACCATTGCCCGCATTAAAGGCTCTCTGAATATTGCCTGATTTATCTGTAATAATGAGTCCATTGAGTATACTTCCGAAAGCAAAAGTTGTATCGCTGAGTTGCACCGCTGCATTACAGGTAAAACTTTTCAGAAACTCTGAAGCCTCTGAAGGGAAATATTTAAACTCAGAACCATCATAAATGTAAATGCCTTCATTATCGGTACAAACCAGCCATTTATGTTCATCATAAGGAATGATGGAATGAACTTTTGTTTCAGCAAAAATCTCGCTTCCTGGAATTTGGGTAAATTCATCCCCATGGAACGAGAATAAACCCACTTCAATGATTTGTGCAACAAGCTGATCATGCACTTTATGCAGAAAAAGCATTGTGTAAGGTGCCATGGCCTTTTCCACGGTTTCAAAATCATAAATATAAATGGATGTAAAGGATTGAAAATATACTTTATTGTCCATCAGATAAATTTTCCAGATTTCGTCATTATTTTCGATTTCTGTCAGCGACGAAAGACTTGTATACCCGAGCTTACCAACCTGATCGTAACCCCAGTAGCCGAATTCTTCGAACGAACCGGTGAATATTTTACCTGATTTATGGGCTAAAACTGAGCGAACCGGAAGATTTTCCTTTAAAATGTTCGTTTGCCAGCTAATGCCATTATAAACAACCAAGCCTTCTGAGTTGGCAAAATAAATGTATTTGGATTTAGGGCACTGTGATATGGCCCAGTTTTGATTTCTTAATTCAAAATCATTTACCAGAAAAGGAAGGACAACGGGGTTTTCCCGTTCAAAAGAAAAGCATTCAAAACTCATGCTTGTCGGCACAAGAAATATTACAAGAAGGCTTTTTATAATATTTATTCTCATCCGGTTATTTCCTGTGGTCAAAAATAATTACCCGGACTCCCTTAAAATCAAAGTAATAATGCTAGGTGTAATGATAAGCTTTTCCATAGCTAATATACGCTTTATTCCATAATCACCTCCACTTTTACCGGCCAGTGATCTGAAATAAAAATGTCGCCCTCTGTTATTTTGTCAATGCTGTATGTCTTTACGCTGAAATATTCATTTACATAAATAAAATCGATAACGCGGGGTTCCAGATCTTTGCGGAATCCGTTAAAGGTGTTTTTTACTCCGGTGTAGGGCTCCTGTGCAATCAATTCTGCGTTTTGCAGATTGTTTTGCTCCAGAAAGCGTTCCTGCATTTCATGGTAAAGTTCAGAGCCCTGTGTAATATTAAAATCGCCGGTAAGTATTACCCTTGAATCACCGGCTATTTTTCTGATCTGGTCCGAAAGAAATTCCATACTTTTTCTGCGGGCTTCGTCGCTGACATGACTGAAGTGTGTGTTAAAAACATAAAGTTCTTTTCCGCTTTCAATATGTTTAAGTTTAG
>SKVR01000099.1 GCA_007129355.1 Bacteroidales bacterium
CTCCAATAATCCATCCGGCTATTTTAATGATTGAAAAAAGGCTGTCGAACTGTCGTGACAGAAGGCTTGCCTGGTTGAGTGCGAAATTATCTTCTGCCGCCGGTTTTATCCTTCTTATGCTACGCATGGCCCCCCTAAGTTCATCGGTAAGTTCTTCATTGTTTAAACCTTCTCTGCCTTTAGCCAGTATGGCAGGGTTATATCTGTCGCTGTTAACATCAATAAATGAATTAACAAAATTAACAGGAAGTAATACCAATTCATCGTGACTGTTGCCAAAAGTATCATCCCCTTCGCGGGCAAAAACACCAATTACTTCAATATTGCGGCCGAAAATTTTAATTGTATTTCCGGTGGGGTCCTGCTCATTGAAGAGATTTGCTGCTATTTCTGCGCCCAGAATGGCCACATTGCGGCCGTTAAATGACTCAGTGGGAGAAAAATATCTTCCGGTTTCAATTTCAAAGGAACGTACTTTATCGTAATCGTGCGATACAGTAAAAATGGTAACTCTTTCAAGGCTACGGTTGCCGAATTCGACTGTGCGGTTTGTAGATGCAGTAAAAACTACTGATTCCAGTATCTGGGTGCGGCGAAAGAGTTCGTCAAGCTCACTTACACGGGGTGTCGGACGATTTATATACCGCCACCAGGGGTAATCGCTGCTGAATTCCCAGGGCCATTTCTGAATGTAAATTACATTTTCGCCAAGACTGGCAATGGAGCTCCTGACCCCTCTCTCCAAAGCATCAACTACACTGAACACGGAAATGATGGCAAAAATACCTATGGTTATACCCAACAGGGTAAGAAGTGTACGAAGCTTGTTTGCTACCACACTCCCCCAGGCAAAAAATGCACTTTCCTTGAGTAATCTGATAAAGAGTATCATGTCGGAAAATTTGAAGTTGCAAAGTTACAAAATAAAGGTCAGCCTGGCAGGCAACACCTGTAATAAAAGCCGCGGGAGCATTTAATTACTTAAGTTTACGCACCAGTTCCGATGCATAAACAAAGTCTTCAACTTCTTTGTTTCCGGTGGTAAGTATTTCTTCCGAACTTCCTTCCCACCACAGATTTCCTTTGTAAAGGAAAACCACATGATCGCCTATTTCCATTACGCTGTTCATGTCGTGTGTGTTGATAACTGTAGTCATCTGAAACTCTTTGGTGATCTCACTGATAAGATTATCAATTACTATGGCAGTTTGCGGGTCGAGGCCCGAGTTGGGTTCATCACAAAAAAGATAATCAGGGCTATTGGCAATGGCCCTTGCAATGGCAACCCTTTTTTTCATCCCACCACTTATTTCGGCAGGGTAAAGATGATTGGCATTAAGGATATTTACCCTGTCAAGGCAAAAATGTGCCCGGTCCAGCTTTTCCTTTTTGGTCATATTCTTACTAAACATCTCAAGTGGAAAAACGACATTTTCTTCAACGGTAAGAGAATCAAACAAGGCACTACCCTGAAAGAGCATACCCATCTTTTTTCTCACAAGGGTGCGGTTAGACTCTTTCATCCCTGTAAAGTTTACCTGGTCAAAAAACACTCCACCGCTATCAGGCTCAAGTAATCCTACCAGGCATTTCATCAAAACAGTTTTTCCCGATCCGCTCTGGCCTATGATAAGATTGGTTTTGCCCTGCTCAAAAGTGGTATTGATACCTTTAAGTACTTCCAGTTCGGCGAATGTTTTATTTAAATCTTTAACCTGTATCATACCAGAAGTAATTGAGTGAGTATCAGGTTGAAAATAATAATGTAAATGCTGCTGAACACAACAGCCTTGGTGCTTGCCTGGCCTACCTCGAGTGCACCACCTTTTGTATTGTAACCAAAATAACCTGAAATTGAGGCAATGAGAAAAGCAAACACAACAGTTTTTACCAGGGCATATAATACATCATACGGCGCAAACTCGAACAGTATACCGTAGATATAATGACTCAGCGGAATAACATTGGTTATGGCCGATGCCATCCAGCCTCCAAGAACACCCAGGAAAATACTTATTACAACCAGCATAGGGTTAATGATCATACTGGCAAGGATTTTGGGCAGAATGAGATATCCTGCCGAATTTATTCCCATGATTTCCAGTGCATCTATCTGCTCAGTAACACGCATGGTTCCTATCTCAGATGCAATTCGTGAACCCACCTTCCCTGCCAGTATCAGACTTATAATAGTGGGAGAAAATTCCAGTATAATTGACTGGCGTGTAGCAAAACCCACAGCATAAATAGGCAGTAATGGATGGTCGGTGTTAAAGGCAGTTTGGATGGTTACTACTGCACCCATAAAAACGGAGATAATGGCTACAATACCAAGGCTTTCGAGCCCCAGGTTATCCATCTCAATGATGATTTTTTGCCTGTAGATTTTTGAATTCTGCGGCCTCCGCAAGATTTTAACCAGTAGCAGAAGGTAACTTCCTATGTGGTGAAATAACTTCATTCCTATAAATAATTGATTGTGCGAATTTACTCCATTTTTTTTGATAATTTGGCAAGCTGGCCTGCCGGCAATGGCATTAAGGTCTTAATAAATTAAAAAAAAATATGTAGGTTTGCATAAAATATAAACCCCGGGGTTTACTATTATTCTGGATGAAAAAAGTACTTAAACTTAAGTATATTATCGCAATATTTCTTTTAACCGCGATGCTTTCTTCATGCTCAATTTTGCGTGGTCGCAGATGCAATTGCCCGCAATGGAGCAAGGAAGGTCCTGTTTCACCATCAGAAACCATTGAAATTGATGCAGCCCAGGCATAAAGAGATTTTGATAAAATATATGCCTGCCCAAACTGTGGAACAGGTAACAGAATTAATTACCAGATATACCATTCAGCTTAAGTTTACAGCAGGCAGAAATACCAAGCTTGGTGATTACCGTCCGCCGGGTTTAAAAACCAAAACGCATCGTATTTCTGTGAACGGAAATCTAAACCCGTGGTTTCTTTATCTTGTTTTTTTACACGAATTTGCTCATCTTCTGGTTTGGAATAAGTATAAAAACCGTGTAAACCCTCATGGCCATCAATGGAAACAAGAGTTTGCGAGTTTGCTGAAACAATTGGTTTTTAATGATATCCTGCCACAGGATCTTGTTGCCCCGGTAATGAAATTTTCAGATAGTATAAAAGCAACATTTGCTTCGGATCCCATTTTATGGAAAGCACTAAAAAACTATGACAAACAGATCGACAATGAGTTTTTTGTGGAAGATATACCACTGAACTCCTATTTTGTGGCGGCCAATGGAAAAATATTCAAAAAAGAAGAAAAAATAAGGACCCGCTACCGTTGCCTTTGCATGAACAATAAACGCAGATATCTTTTTCATCCCATGGCAACCATCAGACCTGTAGAAGGGGAGTATAAAACCGAAATTAATTAAATTCATTATATCTCAGGTGGAATCCGTTTACGTAAAAATTTTCCGCCTTTTGTAAATTTATAGAGCTATGGACAAAAACAATTACGTTGTAATAATGGCAGGTGGCGTTGGAGAACGTTTCTGGCCCATGAGTAAAACCAATAGACCCAAGCAGTTTATTGATATTCTGGGTACAGGACGAACACTTATACAACAAACTTACGACCGGTTTGTAAAGGTTTGCCATCCTGAAAATATTTATGTGGTAACCAATAAAATTTATCGTGATCTGGTTCTTGAACAACTCGACGAGATGGCAGAGTATCAGGTTATTTGCGAGCCTGCCAGAAAGAACACGGCACCCTGTATTGCCTATGCTGCCTATAAAATTCATGCCATGAATCCGGATGCCCGCATGGTGGTTGCCCCCTCAGATCACATCATCATGAAAGAGGATGTGTTTTGCAACATTATCAGCTCAGCCATGGAAGCAGCCCGCGACAATACAAACTTCTATACTCTCGGAATCAAGCCATCACGGCCCGATACGGGATACGGATATATTCAGTATGTTGCCGGTACTTATTATGAACACAGTGATTTATTGAGAAAAGTCAAAACATTTACCGAAAA
The DNA here is from genome assembly GCA_007129355.1 of Bacteroidales bacterium. Taxonomy (GTDB): domain Bacteria; phylum Bacteroidota; class Bacteroidia; order Bacteroidales; family UBA7960; genus SKVR01. Next base: position 4,019 of record SKVR01000099.1, read on the forward strand.
ACCCAATGAAGAACTGGCTGTTTCATTCCTTCAAAGCGGTGATTTTCTTTGGAATTCAGGTATTTTTATATGGTCTTGTACAGCCATTATTGATGCATTTGAGAAGTTTCAGCCTGAGATAAGTTATGTTTTCCAGAAAGCCATCGGTATTTACAATACATCTGAAGAGAAATCCTATATTGAAAAGGCTTATCCCACATGCAAAAGCATTTCCATTGACTATGCCATCATGGAAAAGGCAGAAAATGTTTTTGTCTTTATTTCCGATCTTGGCTGGAGTGATTTGGGTACCTGGGGATCCCTTTATGAAGCAAGGGAAAAAGACAACAACAACAATGCTATAATGGGTGCCAATGTTATGGTTTATGATTCATCCAATTGTATTGTTAATGTTCCCGATGATAAAATTGTTATTCTCCAGGGGCTCGACGACTATATTGTTTCAGAATCGGACAGTGCTTTGCTGATCTGCAGGAAATCACAGGAGCAGCATATCAGGAAATATGTAAATGACATCAAACTTTTTAAAGGTGAAGAGTATATATAGTATAAAATATAAAACCTTAATTTTTCCCCAGTCTCAACATTTTAAAATTTTGTTATCCCAAAAACATGACTAAAAAAATAACGATTCTTCTATTTGTGCTTTTGATGGGTTTTCAGCTCAAATTAAAAGCTGATGAGGGGATGTGGCTCCCCTTTATGATTGACCATCTTTTGCAGGAAAAAATGCAAGATATGGGTTTAAAGCTTACTCCTGAGCAAATTTTCAACATTAACGAATCAAGTCTTAAGGACGCTATAGTTAGTTTTGGTGGTGGATGTACCGGTGAAATTATCTCCGATCAGGGACTTTTACTTACCAACCACCATTGCGGATATGGCCGTATCCAGGCTCACAGTTCACCCGAAAATGATATCCTTACCGATGGTTTCTGGGCTATGAACCGCGAGGAAGAACTTCCCAACCCTGGGTTATTTGTGAATTTCCTTGTAAATGTAGCTGATGTAACCGATGAAGTTTTGGCCGAGATCAATGAAGATATGACCCGTCAACAGCGGGATATGGCTATCCGTAGGGTCAGCAACCGCCTCGTTAGCGAAGCAACCGAGGCTACTCATTATCATGCCAACGTAAGGGCAATGTATGCCGGTAATGAATTTCACCTTTTTGTTTATGAGCGCTTTAATGATGTAAGAATGGTAGGTGTACCGCCCTCTTCTATTGGGAAATTCGGTGGTGATACCGACAACTGGATGTGGCCCCGGCATACCGGCGATTTTGCACTTTTCAGAGTATACACTGCTCCCGATGGCACACCCGCCGACTATTCCCCGCATAATATTCCCCTGCAGCCCCGGCATCACCTGCCCGTTTCCATCAGGGGAGTTCAGGAAGGTGACTTTGCTATGGTTTTGGGTTTCGCGGGATCAACCGACAGGTATCTTACCTCCATGGGTATAAACTTCAAGCTCGAAAATGAATTTCCCATTCGTATTGATATTCGTCGTAAAAAGCTTGATGTCATTGAAGGTGCTATGCTTGATAGCGATGAGATCCGTATCAAATACGCTTCTAAACAGTCTGGTATTTCCAACTACTGGAAAAATTTCATCGGTATGAGCAATGCCCTGGAAAGTCTCAATGTGGCAGAAACCAAAAAAGAACTGGAAGATGAATTTACAGCATGGGTTGAAGCAGATGATTCACGTACCGGAGAATATGGTGATGTAATGAACATGTTTGCCAATACCTATGAAGGATACAGAAGTTTTCATTCTCACAATTTTATCTTTTTCGAGGCCATATTAACCGGTCCTGATGTCATTCGCAATGCTTTGGGATACAGAACCCTGGAAAGATTAATGAGAGAGAAAGCAGGCCAGGAAGAAATTCAGAATGAGATCGACAGGTTGCAGGCATCTGTGGAAAGATTATACCGTAATTATGACGCAGGTGTTGACCAGAAACTGTGGGCTGCCATGATGAAAATCTATAACAGGGAAGTGCCATCTCATCTGAAACCTGGTATTTTTAATGAGGTGGAAAGGCGTTTCCGTGGCGATTTCAACAGATTTGCATCAGATGTTTACAGTAAATCTATCTTTGCCAATGCCGCTAACCTGGAAAGTTTTCTGGCAAAACCATCTCTGCGTAAGTTGCAAAATGACTGGGTATTCCGCATGGCACTGGCCATGTTTGAGAACCATGCAAGCATACAGGAACAAATGGCACAATATGATGATATGCTGGCAAATGCCAACCGTTACTTTATCCGGGGCTTAAGAGAAATGGACCCCGAAAGGTTATTCTATCCCGATGCCAATAGTACCATGCGCTTTACCTATGGGTCAGTTGGAGGATATCACCCTGCTGATGCGGTTTATTATGACTTTGTAACCACCACCAATGGTGTAATAGAGAAAAAAGATCCCAATCATCATGAATTCGTGGTGCCCGAAAAACTGATTCAGCTTATCAAAGACCGCGATTTTGGTGAATATGGAAATGGTGAAACCATGATCGTGAATTTCATTGCCAACAATGATATTACGGGAGGAAACTCCGGAAGCCCTGTTCTGGATGGCGAAGGTAATCTTATCGGACTTGCTTTTGATGGAAACTGGGAAGCCATGAGCGGCGACATTCTTTTCGAACACGAAACCCAAAGATGTATTAACGTGGATGCCCGCTATATCCTATTTATTATCGACAAATTTGCAGGTGCGCATCACCTTATTGAGGAGATGACCATTGTAAGATAGTCATATTAGAAAAACAGAATAAAAGAAGCTGTTTTAAAAGTTCATTCCGGTCGTTGAGCTTGTCGAAACGACAACTGCATATCAAACTGTTATGCGCTTGGACAGGCTCAGCATCCAGGCACTATAAGAACTAATGAGACAGCTTCTCTTTTTGATGTTAAGGCTCGTTTATGTTTTAGTAAGCGGGAGTTACACCCATATTGTAGAACATAAACGACCATATATCGGTTTGTTCTTCAATGATTTTCGACATAGGTTTACCTGCCCCGTGTCCTGCATCAACATCAATTCTGATAAGAACAGGATTATCTCCCTCATGTCGTCTTTGCATCTCTGCGGCAAATTTAAAGCTGTGTGCAGGAACCACCCTGTCATCATGATCGGCTGTTGTAATAAGCGTAGCAGGATAATGTACACCTTGCTCCAGGTTATGAAGAGGCGAGTAGGAATAAAGGTTATGAAAATGTACTTCCTCTTCGCTGGTACCATAATCATCGGCCCATGCCCAACCGATTGTAAAGAGATGATATCTTAGCATATCCAGCACGCCCACAGCCGGGAAAGCCACTTTGAATAATTCAGGGCGCTGTGTCATAGCTGCACCCACCAGCAATCCGCCATTTGAACCACCCTGAATGGCAAGCTTCTCAGAACTTGTATAACCATCTTCAATAAGAAACTCTGCAGCAGCTATAAAGTCATCAAATACATTTTGCCTGTTAAGCTGCCTGCCTGCCTCATGCCACTCCCTTCCATATTCGCCGCCACCACGAAGATTAGCCATGGCATAAACCCCGCCATTTTCAAGCAGAATTAATCGGGAAACACTAAATCCGGGGGTGAGACTGGCATTGAATCCACCATAGCCATAAAGCAGGGTAGGATTGTTGCCATCAAGTTCGATGCCTTTTTTATGCACGATAAACATGGGTACCCTGGTACCGTCCTTACTGGTATAAAAGATCTGTCGGGTTTCGTATACTTCTGGGTCGAAATCCACATCCGACTTAAAGAAGGGCTCATACTGATTGGCATGAACATCAAATTTGAAAATGGTGGAAGGATAAGTAAAGGATGCAAAACTGAAGAATGCAACAGGATCATCTTTTTTTCCGCTGAATCCGCCCAATGAACCTGGAGCAGGCAACTCAATTTCTGATTCTTTTGAGCCGTCAAGGTTATGGATATATGCCTTGCTATGGGCATCCTGCAGATAACTGCTTATGATCTTGCCGCCGATCAGGCTGATACCCCTGAGCACATGCTCATTTTCCGGAATAATTTCTCTCCAGTTGGATGGAGCGGAGTTAGCCGGGTCAATAGAGACCACTCTGTAGCGGGGTGCCGAATGATTGGTAATTACCAGTAAGCGACCCTCAATATGATCAATTATACTGTTGGTGTAGTCAAATCCGTCAATAATTTTTTTGAATCCACTCCCGGGGTTGGTATTATCCTTCACATAAATGGCATTCCCACTTGTGCTTTGCGATTCACTAAGAATAACAAAACGTTCATCATCGGTGGTTCCAACGCCATAGTTTCTTCTGGGGTGATTGGGATTATAATAGATCAGTTCATCTTCCTCCTGCGATGTGCCCAGCCTGTGGTAATAAACTTTATGAAACTCATTGGCTCCTGATAGTTCTTCGCCGGTTGCAGGTTCATCATAACGGCTGTAATAAAATCCGTCGCCCTTCCATGAAATGTTGCTGAATTTTACCCATTTGATATGGTCGTCGAGTTCTTTTCCGGTTTCTATCTCTTTTACAAAGATCTCGTTCCAGTCAGACCCACCCTTGGATATACTGTAAGCCATGTATTTGTTATCGTTAGAAACACTCATACGACCCAGTGAGATGATACCCTCGTCCGACATTTTGTTAGGATCCAGAAAAACACTCGATTCTCCGTCAAGTCCTTTACGCATATAAAGAACACTTTGGTTTTGCGTACCATCGTTTTTAAAATAAAAATAGTAGTCACCTTCCCTCCATGGCGTGCTATACCTTTCGTAATTCCAAAGCGAAGTAAGTCGTTCATTGATTTTTTGCCGGTAAGGTATTCTGCCCAGGTAGCCGAAAGTAACTTCATTCTGGGCCTTCACCCATCCTTTGGTTTCAACGGAGTTGTCATCTTCCAGCCAGCGGTAGGGGTCAGCAACCTCAACTCCAAAATAATTATCAACCACATCGTCTATCCTGGTTTCAGGGTAATGAAGTGTACGGTCTTGTTTACATTGTATTGCAAGAAATACCATAGCAAACAGAACTAAGAAATTTGTGCTTTTTTTGTTCATGTTGTTTACGTTATTTTTTGGGAATATTTAATGAATAAGAAAGTCGTGGTAAATATATATTATTTTTGCTTTGGTTATCTTTGCCGCATTATAAATCAAATAATTTATAACTTTTTATGGGAAGTCAGAAAATAATGGAAAGCCTTGTTTACAAAAAAGATCTGGTTTTAAAGTCTTCATCTGATCAGGAACTTGAAGAGCATGAATACCTGTTCTCCAAAACTCTATACAATAAGGATGGAAAAGTAATTGGCGAAAAACAGTATGATGCTAAGGGTGAGCTGGTTCAGGATTATATTTATACCTATAACGATAATGGACATCTTATTGAGGAAAAACTGCAGGAAGCAGATGGTTTTATCGCTGTTCATAAAAGTTTTGAAGTAGATGACAAAGGAAGAATATTGAAAGAATATCGTCATTATTTGGATGAATCTTTTGATACCATTGTTTATCATTATGATGGAAACGGGAAACTCATAAAAAAAGAAACTTTCGACCCCGACAACGATCTTGAAACAATAGAGGAGTTTTCATATGAAGGAGACAAAATCATTAGATATTTGGTTTCTGGTGCTGATGAAGAAGTGCTTTCGGAGAAAAAAACTACATATGATGAAAAGGGAAACCCCGTTGAAACAGAGGAATATGATGGTTCGGTTGGAGAATCAGTAAAAACAGTTACAGAGTACCATTCCTCCGGAAATAAAAAAGAAGTGCTTTCTTATAATAGTTCTGGTCAGCTTTTCGAAAAGGTTACCCTGAAGGAGGATGCAAAAGGAAGGATTATCCAGGTTGTTGAAGAAAGCACCACTAGAAAAAACACCCTTAATTTTACTCACGACGACCAAGGTAATGTAATTTACCAGGATGAGTTTGACCGCAATGGTGAAATGATTGGAAAGGTAAGCAGGGTATACGATGAAAATAATAAACTTGTATCGTCAAATGTGTTTATTCATGGCGGTGGGAGAGGACTTTCAAGAAACTATACACTTCGCCAGGAATATATTTTTTATTGATAACCTTGTAAAAACCCTTAAATACTGTAGCATGGAACTTAGTATTTTAAGGGATTCATTCTGGTGGACCTGGGTGGTTCCCAAAAAAGACAATACCGAACTCATAAAACATTTGCGTGATATGAATTTCGGGGTAACTGTTGTAGATGCTGAGGGAGCGATGGGAACCAAGGTGAAAATAGTATTTACCATTGCCAAACGTAAAGATCTTTTCAAAGTTATTTCGGCCATCGACCAGTTCAACCCCCATGCATTTTACACCATTGAAGAAATAAAAACCGTTAAAGATGGATATTTTGGTATTCCCATACAGCCCAAAGGAATAGGTATTAGGGAAAGGCTATTCAAGCGCAAGTAAGAGAGATAAATACAAAAACAAAAAAAAGCCCTGCAATTTCTGCAAGGCTTTTTTAATTCTGTAAACTGAAAATTATCTCACTTCACCCCTGACAGTGGAGTAGTTGATGTTGAGAGCATTTACAAGCCGTAGTTCCTGTTTTACATCCGTTACGATACCCATTTGGGTTTCTCTGTCAATTTTCATGGATGTAATCATCAGAGGTCTTTCAGCCTCAGGTCTTGCCTGTCTTTCAGCTTCAACAAATGAAGCGATCTCATTAACATTTGCGAAGGCATCATTGAGCTGAATTCGAGGTTCTGTACCAAAGACATTCGACTGGATGGGAGGCCCGATGTAAATAAAGCTAACCAGCGATTTCCGTTCCAGTTTCTGAATCTCCGTAGCAGAGGGTAGGGTGTTCCTTACAAATAAGGTAGTTTCACGCATAGTTGTTGTAACCATGAAGAAGAACAAAAGCATGAAAATAATATCGGGCAAAGATGCCGTATTGATTTTCTGCGAGTGTGTCCCTTTTTCTTTTTTAAATCTTCCTTGTATCATTATCTATCTCCTATATCTTTAGGTTCAGCTTCAGAAATTGCAAGGGGAACAGCCCTCCGGATAGCATCAACAAGATCAGGATCGGTGAGTTGATCAAATCTTACACCGAATTTTTCCATCGAAAGATCATTTCTGATATCATTGAAGGCTGCGGCCAATTCGTTTTGAACAGATATGTACATTTCATATGATGTGCCCCGGTCATTTTGGAGCGAGACAACACCTCTGGATCTTTCCACTTCCCCGATATTTTCGATATCTTCCATAAATTTATCAGGCAAGGAGGGGTCGTTGGTTGGATTGGTTATGAAATTTTTGGTTTGTTCACGTAATGTTCTGATATCGCCAAGTTCACCCTGCACCAAAAGCCTGTCATTCATATCAACAAGAACAACAAACACATTTCGCTCCCTTACAGGGGGCGGTGGTGGTGCATTGGGGTCAATAGGCGGGGGCAAAAGTCTTCTAAGCCCTGTGTCCACATCCATTGTAGTAGTTACAAGGAAAAAAACCAGGAGCAGGAAGGCAATGTCCGCCATTGAACCGGCATTGATTTCGGGATTCATTCTAGCCATAGAGAGTTCTCCTAATTTTTTGTATTATCTGAATAATTTTGACACTTCTGTGTACACTGCAGCGATGATGGCAAGGCCAATAAGCATCATAGTTGTTATAATGCCACCACCAATAATTTTGGAAGCAGCAGCACCAACCGGCACAGCCACATTGGCATATACTTCACTGGTTGCCAAAAAATATCCGATCAGGAATACCACAACCAGGAAAAGCATGCCAAACAGGGCACCCTTTGCCTTTTTAAAATTCAGAACTAAATGATAAATTGAGAATAAAATGGCTGCAAGAGCAGCTATACCCAAAAGGATATAGGCAGCTATCAAACCAGTATTTATTAGTACGTCACTCATAGGACAAAGATTTTTACTTGTTATACTTGATTAAGATATCCATGAAGTAAATGGTTGCATCTTCCATGCTATTTACAATGGTATCAATTTTTGATACGATGTAGTTGTAGAAAATCTGAAGGATTACCGCAACAATAAGACCGAATACTGTGGTCAAAAGAGCTACCTTAATACCGTCTGCAACAATTGTGGGCGAAATGTCACCTGCACGTGCAATAGCATCAAAAGCAGAGATCATACCGATTACCGTACCCATAAACCCGAGCATGGGGGCAATGGCGATAAACAGTGAGATCCAGGTCAGGTTCATTTCCAGTTTACCCATCATAACACTACC
>SKVR01000291.1 GCA_007129355.1 Bacteroidales bacterium
ATGTAATGGAAGAAATGGCCCGCGAAATGCTCGCACAGAATCCTTCGCTGCCTAGCGGACTTGAAAAGGCCATGGAGGAAGATCCCGCCATGGCCAGTAATCCTTTTGCTATACTTTCGTGGTTTTATGAGCAGACACCTTATTATGACCAGCAACACAATGTTTATCCCGTGGGAAGGATCATGAATGCGGATCTGCTGCAAAACCTGAAATAACCGGTTAAGGGAGTACAATTCTCAAACCTGCTCGTCCGCCGACCCACCAATGGCGGACTCTGTTTCCGCTTGTGTATTCGTAAATATTGTACGGTGCAATTTCCAGGTCTTCCCTGCTGAATTCGTCAGAAACGCGGAAGTAGTGATTATACAAAACCGGACCTGCAAAAAGCTGCACTGCCGGGCCCATTTGCCAGGTAAATATAGTTCTGAGTTCATTCAGCCTGCTCCAATGATTCTCAGGCCACCAATTCCAGGTCCATTCTTCATGCAAACGAGAGCTGTGTAATTCAATATCCAGATTCAAATCTTCTGAAAGTTCCAGTCTTGAACCAATACCATAACCCATGGCATAAAACTCAGTATCCTTAACCGGACGATATCCCACAGAAAAAATGTTATAAAATACCGGAACCCCGATTCTGAAGGATGCATTCATGAGAAATACATCGTTGGCAGAAATTTCAATTTCGCGCAATGCACCCCTTTTAACAATACTTAAAAAACCAATGGGGATACCGGCTACTGTATCAGCTACGTTGATAAATCCAAGTTGCAGGCCACTTACATCACGGGCAACATTCAGAAAACCTGCCGCCTGAATACCATCCATATCACCTGCAACGTTCATAAATCCTGCTGCCTGGATGCCCATATAGTGGCCACCCGAGATATTGGCAAATCCTGCACCCGACAAACCCATACTGTAACCGCGGGTTACGTTCATAAAACCGGCACCCTGTAATCCGTTAAAATTACCGCTGGTTACGTTCATAAAACCAGCACCACTCAAACCCTGATGATCGCCATGAACCACATTCATAAAACCCGCACCGGAAACAGACTGACTGTTACCGGTAACCACATTCATAAAACCGCTTCCCAGGAAACCCTGATTGCCGCCTCTAATTACATTTATGAATCCGGAACCCTGGAATCCCTTTGAATAACCGTTTACTATGTTCATAAAACCGGCACCCTGGAATCCTTCGAAATTCCCGTTCACAATATTACCGAAGCCGGCCAGCTGCAATCCATCAACGAATCCGTTGTTGATGTTTATAAAACCACCCAGTTCTACTCCCTTTACGCCGCCGTTGATCCCGGCAAAAAGGTTGATGCTGGCTTTGTAACGGTTATTGATAGCATCAGTGCCATCAGTACCCACCATGGGCAAAATACTCATTTGAAAATCCTTAATGGGTTTCTCCTGTGCATTTACTGAAAAATCTATTAGCATTATCCCTACTGCCAAATATGTTGCAAAATTTCTGATAACTGTTTTCATGGAAAAGTTAAATATTAATTGTTAGACATTTAAAAACAGTGAACCATTTACAACTTAAATGCCACATACTTTAAATATTTGTATATGAGCACAAAAGAAATATAATTGGAAAGATTTCGATGGGAACTTTCAATAAAATAACCGGAAAGAAATGCACGAAACCGAACAGTTTTGTCCGGTTTTTAATGATTATTGCTAAATCAACACTTTGGAATAAATCACTTTATCATCTGCTTCAGAGTAAAAGTCACGCAGTCTTGCTTCTTCAGCATAACCGCAATTTTCATAAAATTTCCGGGTTGGAAGATATTTTTCATTTTGTGGTATTATCGCCGATCATGGAAAGCAGGAAAAAATACCCTGATTGCTCCTGCCCTTTCCTAAAAGCTTCGGTTGCCAGCTCAACGGCCACTTCAACCTCATCATCCCTGAAAAAGCCGGTGGAAAGAGTAATTTGTCTTACCCTATCCAAATCATTTGCTGTTATAATCTTTCTGAATAAAATTTACAGAAAACACATGTAGATGTATTTTTTATAATGATGGAAAAACTCTGCCAGCAAAGGGTTTTGTAATTAACGTTTTGAAATTATCAACAACCCCAGGAAAGTAAAAAATCCGTTTACGATCAGTATCTCAAAACCAAATCTGTATCCCCAGAGCAGTTGTTCAGAATTGATACTAATGAGATAACTCAGAGCAGGAGATGCCAAACAGATAATTGGTACCCATTTGTCACGGATCTGTTTTTTTGTGTATAACCCAAAAAAGTATAAGCCCAGCAGGGGCCCGTATGTGTATCCTGCAATGGTAAATAATTTGCTGATAAGGGCAGTATCATTTATGGCCCTGTAGCCAATTATAATAAATAGTACTATAACTGAAAAGCAAATATGCACGATGTACCTGATCTTTTTGATCTGCTCTTCGGTAATACCAGGCTTCCGTTTTAAACCCAGGAAATCAATGCAAAATACCGTAGTAAGGGCAGTAAGTGTACCATCGGCACTTGAATAAGCCGCAGATATGAGTCCGAAAAAGAATGTAAGCCCGGCTGCAATGCTTAGATATTGCAAGGCAACGGTAGGAAAGAGATCGTCGGACGTTTGCGCCAGGGAAACATCAAATTTACCTGCATAAATCCACAGAACCGCTCCCATAAAAAGGAACATAAAATTTACCGGGATAAGAATAAAACCGAAGGTAAACATGTTTTTCTGGGCATCTCTCAGATTACGGCAGCTCAAATTCTTTTGCATCATATCCTGATCAAGGCCCGTCATAACGATGGTGATAAACATACCTGCAAAAAACTGTTTCAGAAAAAACCGCTGATCAGTTATGTCCGTGATCATCATTCTGGTATATCCCTTTGATGAAGCTTCACTCCAAAGCTCTCCCAGTCCCATTCCAAGGGAATTGGCCACAATAAAGATTGTGATGATAACGGCAGAAATCATAAACGTGGTTTGAAGGGTATCAGTCCATACAATGGTTTTAATTCCCCCCTGAAAAGTATAAAGTAGAATCAAAACCATAAACAAACCTACAGTTACTCCAAAGGGTATCCCCCAATGATCAAAAACAAAAATCTGCAATACATTCACTACCAGGAACATGCGAAAAGAAGTTCCGATCAGTCGTGATATAATAAAATAGAAAGCACCGGTTTTATAGGAAGAAAAGCCAAAACGCTTTTCCAGATAGGTATAAATGGATGTAAGATTCAGCTTGTAATACATGGGTAGCAGCACCAATGCAATCACAAAATAGCCCGCCAGGTACCCGAAAACAAGCACCATATAAG
>SKVR01000030.1 GCA_007129355.1 Bacteroidales bacterium
AAGCCGACAGGGTTGATATATTGAATGTGTTTTTTCCATCACCCCCGGTGCCGCAAAGGTCTATGATATCTCCGTTGTTGAGTTCAGGTTTAATGGCCAGTTCCAGCAGGGCTTCGCGAAAACCCAGCAACTCATCCAGGCTGATGGACCGCATGATAAAGGATGCAAGCACCGCCGCCATTTGAGCATGATTGAGCTTTTCAGCCGCAATGCCATGCATCAGCTCAAATGCCTCACCGCGTGTCAGGGTCTGTGATTCCAGGAGTTTATTGAGTAGGTATTTCATTTTTTAGTTTGGTTATTGGGTTATTGGGTTAATAGGTTATTGAGTTTAGAAAATAAGTAATTAAGCAATTAAGAAAGTAAGTATTAAGATTTCGATATTAGCTTCGTCCAATTAGAATCTTTTCAGCCAGTTAAACACAATCTCTTTTCCCTGCGGTGTAAGTATAGATTCAGGGTGAAACTGCACTCCGCACACATCAAACTCTCTGTGTTTCAGTGCCATGATTTCACCTGCTGCATCCAGGGCAGTAATCTTCAGACACCTGGGAAAGTCTGCGGGGTTTACCACCCACGAATGGTAACGGCCCACTTCAATCTGCGAAGGCAAACCTTCAAAAATATAATGCAGCGGCTGCACCAGCTCAACCTGTGTGGCAACGCCATGGTGTACTTTGCTCAGATTGATAAGGCTGCCTGAAAATACTTCGGCAATGGCCTGCTGTCCCAGGCAAACACCAAAAATCCTTTTGCTTTCGTAATAGTTCTCAATGATTTTTAGCAAAAGACCTGCTTCGGCTGGCAAGCCCGGACCGGGAGAAAGGATAATACCATCGTATTTGTCAACATCCTTCAGGCTTATCTGGTCATTTCGAAACACTTCCACTTCATGTTTTTCAAAATCCTTCACATAATGCACAAGGTTGTATGTAAAGGAATCGTAATTGTCGAGAATGAGAATTTTTGCCATGTTTACATTTCTTTGAGTTGTTTTTCTCCTAAAAGGGAAGCCCCGTTATTTCTGTCTGAGCTTTCCTGCGCCTGCTTCACTGCTCTGCGGAGAGCCGAAATTTTGCCTTCCACTTCTTCAAGCTCCTTTTCAGGTTTTGATTCAATTACAACACCTGCACCGGCCTGGTAGTTTAATGTGCCGTTGCGACTCATGAAAGATCGTATCATAATTGCCTGATTCAGTGTATTATCAAATCCCATAAATCCTATGGCACCGCCGTAAAAACCCCGTGCTTTTGCTTCAATCTGGTCAATCAACTGCACAGCCCGGTGCTTGGGTGCCCCCGACAATGTTCCTGCCGGGAAAGTATCGGCAAAGAGACGGTAAAGCCTGTCTTTTTCCTCCAGTTCTCCGCTCACGACAGAAACCAGGTGAATAACATGTGAATACATATGTACTTCTCGGTAGCTGTCAATTTTGACATTTCGCGCATGGCGGCTTAGATCGTTTCGGGCCAGATCAACCAGCATGGCATGTTCCGAATTTTCCTTCGGGTCTTTCAGCAGTCCGGCAATGAGTTTATTGTCGGTGGAAGGGTCGCCACTGCGAACCACTGTTCCGGCGATGGGATTTATGCTTGCTTTGCCATCACCTACCTGCAGCTGCACTTCGGGCGAAGAACCAAACAGCTTGAAATCCAGAAAATCAAAATAAAAAAGGTAAGGAGAAGGATTGATGGAGCGCAATGCACGGTAAACATTGAATTCATCGCCACTGAAATCCTGCTCGTACTTTCGCGAGAGTACAATCTGGAAAACATCACCCCGGGCACAGTGCGAAACTCCCTTTTCTACCTGTTGCATGAAAATATCGTCGCCGGTAAGCACCCGTTCGGGCCCCCTGCAGGAAAATGGGAAGAAGGTATTATTGCGGTTGGCAAGGATGGAAAGCACTTCGGAAGTTATGCTTTCGGCACCATCGGGCAAAAGCTCGGTAATGGTTACAATGCTATTGAAATGGTTGAATGCTATAACAATGCGGTAAAGGTTATACTGCAAAAGGGGAATAGGGTTTTCTTCTTTTCCTGGACTTTCGATTTCAACATTGTCAAATGCATTGATGGCATCATAGGAAGTATAACCAAACAGTCCGGGCATCAAACTGGGGTCACTAATTTCCTTAAATGGGAAAGAAGTGAGAAAATCATCGACCTTTTGCGGGATTTCCTGCAAACTCTGCAGGCTATCTTTTGTCAATGTCCCATCAATGTTGCCGGTAATAAACTGCCCGGCTGTAGCTTTGATGCCCGCTATGGGCTTGAGTGTGATGTAGGAAAATGCATTCTCTCTTGAGCTGTAGTCGGTACATTCGAGCAGCAGACTGTGCGGAAAAACATCCCGCAGTCGCAGGTATATACCCACAGGAGTGTAGGTATCGCCCGGAATTTGTGTAATGCGTGTTTGCATATTTCAGTGGTTTATGATTTGTATTGTAATTTTTTGCAACAAAAAAGGCCCGCTTGAGTGTCAAGCAGGCCTCCGGTATTTTTATGTTTACAGATTATTTCTGAAAATTCACATATCCATTATTGACCAGAACGCTCAACACAACAGTTGTTACTGCGCCACCAAAATTTATGGGTATATGAACCACGAGTCATCATTTTTTCTTTTTTGAAGGTGCAAGTATAGTTATTTTTTTTGAAAGCAAACAAATGTTTGATGATTTTTTATGAATTTATATCATCACTGTCTGGAAATTTAGCTAATCTGTGGATACCTGTATCTGTTTATTACATCCTTAACAGAACACCTGCCACTCTTTCACCCAGTTTTTCACCTTTTAAAAGAAACGCTTCCCTTAGGGGTTCTTCTCCCGAAAATGGTGGTTCGCCCCTAATGCCTGAAGCGCCGAAGGGTGCCGTCCAGTCGTCGCCACCCATCACGATCATGCCGAATATCATCATAGATTGCAGGATATTGAGTAAGGTTAATTCCTCTCCCGCTGAAATACCCCCGGCAGTTACAAAAGCCGCTCCCAGTTTGTCTTTCAATGGCGCATTTTCAAATGGCCAGGAAGTAATGAACTCCTGAACCTGTGGCGCCACATTGGCATTATAAACAGGGGAGCCCACAATGATGGCACCGGCATTGAGCAGGTCTTCGGATGTGGTTTCTTCCACGGTTTTTAAAACAACGGTAATGCCTTCAACCTTACCGGCACCCCGGGCAACTGCTTCGGCCATTTGTTCTGTATTGCCGGTTTTGCTGTAATAACTGATCAGCACGGTGGGTTGCGCTGAAAGCTGAGCTATGCCTGCCAGCAATAAGACTGAAATCA
>SKVR01000031.1 GCA_007129355.1 Bacteroidales bacterium
CACGTTCCGGGCCTCTTGCTAATTCTCTTTCAAGATAAATCAAGTAATCACGGGCTTCATTGAGCGCTTGAGATGCCCGACTTTCTAAAACAGGAATATTAACATTATTCATATCTGTAAATAAGTTCTCCTGCTGCATAATCTGAACTTCATTGCGCATTTCACGCAAACTTCCTTCAATAGCGTCTACTCTTGTTACCTGGGTTTGATCGAACATGGTAAAAACGATCAATGCCCCTGCTACAAAACTTGCAAGTGCTGTCCCCATTTTTATGAACCACCAGAATATGGAATAGAAGCTACCCTCGGTGCGTTGACCGGTATTCAGATCATCTTCATCACAAATATCACCTACCATTGACGCTCCCAGGGTAAAGAAGAATAACATACCCGCAGATAGCAGCATGGTGGGAATAACGATCAGATAAGGGTAGTTGGGGTTGTAAAAAACGATCTTTGATAATTGTGCCAGTACCATCAGGCTGATGGCTACAATAAGTGTTTTTCTTTTTCCCAGTTTCGGACCGATAATGTTAAGCGGAAAAACAGCCAGCAGTCCTGTAATTGCCCATACAGTTCCGTTGATTCCCAGCAGATAGGCTCCGGCAACTTTATCACCACCAAAAATATAAAAAATGGGTATGTACGAGCCCAGCAGGTTCACAAAGTTGAACCCCATGGCCAGGGTGAAAATGGTTAGGGTGAGCAAGATAAAGTTTCTGTTACTGGCAGCATGTTTCATATCCTTCCAGAAAGGAGTTTTCTCCTGCTTGACCACTCTCTTGAAACCTGGCTCGCGCAAAGAGAAGAACCACCAGAACGATAAAGGAATAATGATTGCTGCAACCAGAATGGAAACATAGCGCATCCCATCGGCTTCATTACCCCCTGGTCCTTTGAAGAACTCCATGCTGGCAAGTGCAAAAAGCCACGGAGTGCTCATGGCAAATAGATTTCCCACGAAACTTTTGGCACTAAATAAACGTGTACGCTCGTGAGCATCGGATGTCATTTCCATTCCCAGGGCACCGTGAGGAATTTCAAAAATTGTACATGCAGTAAAAAACAACAACAGAGAAATCAGGATATAACCCAGCTGAAAAGCCTGGTAACCAGCTTCGCTCGGAAACCATACCCGAACCATATCGCCTTTGGGGATCCACCACATGAGAACAAAAAATACGGCCACCAGTATTCCGCCAACCAGCAGTAAAGGACGGCGGCGCCCCCAGCGGGTGCGTAAATTGTCGGAAAAGTGTCCGATAATAGGGTCAGAAACGGCATCCCACAAACGAGGGATAATCAGGATCACCCCCAGCCAGAAAGCGCTCAGGCCCAGGCTTATGTTGCCCATTAATCCCACAAGTATACCAGCCACATTAAAGAGGGCGATGGGGATAATTCCTCCCGATCCATAAGCCGCAAGTTGCGAAAACTTTATCCTGTCCTCAGCCAGTGTGCCGGTATCCTGTTGTTTGGATTTTTGCTCGTCCATCAGAAAATTTATTTTTTGAGGGTGTCAGACCTTTCCGGTAAATATTTTCTTTAAATGAGTTGTTTGATATTCATGATCCTGTTTATTCCAGATATTCAAAACCAAGCTTGTTCAGGCCTTTTTGAATGATCGGATCGGGCATTACATAATCCCAGATGAGTCCGCTGCGAAAATTTTCTATCATAACCAGCATGGGGCCCTGGGCTACACCAATAAAATCATCATTAACCCAGCCTGCCGTGTAGTTAAATCCATCATAGAATCCGTAAGGCCCCCAGATGCTGTTACCACTAATTTCGATCATTGATCTTATGGTTGGAAATACGATTTCGGGCGCGAACGGTAGTGATGAAAGTGCGCCGTAGGGCGCAATGGTACCATCATCGAAGTAGTTGTATTCAGGACCGGCAGCACCTCTGCCTGCATAGCCCAGAAATTCATAATCATCATAATTGTATTCTTCTCCCGGTCCGTCGCCTGCGGTAACCCCCCAGCAAAATTGGCCATAGCCCTTCCATCCGTATGGGTTCTGTATGGCATATTGCTGTTGTGCAAGAGTAGCAAGACGTGAGTTTTCAAAATAATCAATTCCCTTTTCTTTCATATACTTATCAACAACTCCTCTGAAATCGATAAAGGCATGCGAAAACTGATGTCCAAAAAGAGGAGGGAAAGCCACATGAGAGAGTCCGGGGTAGGGAGTTTTCCAGGTATATGTATTTAGCCAGGCATCAAAACTTTCTTCAACGTTCTCCATACCGGTTCCGGCAGCTAGTATATACAGAAAAAGTCCTTCATTATAACCATACCACCCCCAGTCAATCAGTCCATTCTCAGGTCTCCATCCCATGGAAATGGTTTTAGGTTGATTGGTTTCAGGCCCCATATCAAATATGCTCCAGTCCATTCTTCCCAGTATTAGATTTGCCATTTCGCGAATCTGACTTTCTGTTTCATTGTCGCGATTGTAATAATTTCTTGAAAATATGATTCCCATCATTAGTAATCCTGTGTCGATAGATGACAATTCACACTCCCATGTGCGTTTGCCGGTCTCCATATCAAGATAGTGGTAGTAAAATCCTTTGTATCCGGTAGCATCAGCTGCATCACTTTGTTCAGAGTTTACCAGAAAATGAAGTGCGTTATAAGTAATCTGTGCTGCTTCCTCCCGGGTCATCCAGTTTCTTTCAACTGCTGCAGCCAATGATGGTAATGCAAAACCGGTTGAGGCAATGCTTGAAGGAGCATCTTCCCTGGCCCGGTCCATGAAAAGACCCTTTTCTTTGTTTACCTTGTCTTTGAAAAACAGAAATGTGTGGTATTGAATGGAATCCAGCAAAGCTTCATCTTCAGGAGTAAGCGGATAATCAATATTTCCCTTGGATGTAAAAACGGTTTGTTCAGATTCGCTGCACGAAACAAAGATTATTGCCAAAATGAGTATAGCATATATAAGTTTCATATTATCAGTTTTTTATGTGAAATTACATAGTAGCGAAAAGGGTAGAATCCGCCCGGAAAACCCGTGGGTTTTAAAAAAGTGATGTAGTAGTACACGAAAACTTTCCGGGCAGCTTCTGCCTCGCAATCAGAAATTATTCAGGCTTTTCACCTTCATAAATAATCCCTACCTGTTCTTCAGTCAGGGCAACATTGAATATTCTAAGATCATCAAGATCACCTTCATAATTGCCAATCCATTCATGAACAGTGTTGGGGTTTTTCCCGATATAGAATCCTGATGCACTTGAAGGAATCGTTATAGGACCCATGGG
>SKVR01000015.1 GCA_007129355.1 Bacteroidales bacterium
ATTATTGTTTTTATGTATTTCTGTATATTCATTTTCCGGATCAATTACACCATAAATTCTTGGAGAACAACTTAATGTATCAGGAATCTCCCACATAAAGGTGAGATATTCTTCGCGATCATGAATAGCATCAGTGGCCCCGTAATTCATGGTGCTGTATTTTGAACTCCCCGTTGCACCATATATATCTGTAAGTTTAACACCCCCGTCAGCAGGGTCGCCCAGGTAAAAATCAACCTCTATCAGGCCATCAAAGGTCTTCAGACTGAAATTATGTACCCGTGCAATGATGGCCACAGTATCGCCAGGATTAGCAATGGGGGGGGGTAAAACTGGATATCACTTGTCTTCTGTTTTCTCGAAGCCGTCACATTAACTCCTTTTTCCGTTGCATACCTCCATGGCATAAAATAAAACCCAGGCAGCCCGACAGGCAGTCCTTTCATCGGATTGCAGGGCCAGTTATATCGCTTCATTAAAAACGACATGGTTTTCCCTTAACAAAGCAACAATGGGGTCAATTTGTAAAGGTCCGTTGAGAATTACTTTCAGGTCGGGGTTCTTAAAAATAAGTTCCTTGCACCGGTTCTTAAGGTAGGCAATATTTGTAATACTATTGAGGCGAGCGCTTTGAGTTTTACAATAATAGGCCTGGGTGCGCAGCAAGCCCACAGTTAAAAATTACAGCAACGGATTTTCCACCCCCGCAGGGGCCGGCTGTCAAATGCGGAAATGTTTTCAATATTATGTTTCCTTCATATAGAATATTCCGTTATTTTTGAAAACAAAACCAAAGATTCACTTTTCTAATTCCGGGATCATCACCTCCAAATCGAATAAATTCAAAGCTTAACAAAAAGGAAACCGGTTCGGGGTTGGAGTCAAATTTTTCTTTAATTAAAAAATTAAATATTATGCATTCAAAATTTTTATGGCTCGCTGTTATTCCGGTAGTTTTTGCCATCGGTAGCGCATGTACTTCTCAGAACCAAAGAGATAAGGAAACCCAATTACCCCGCATTGCCATTGCCGGTATTGCCATTGAATCGAGCACCTTTTCGCCGGCAGTTACCCATGAAGATGCCTTTATGGCACGTTATGGTGAAGATGTTTTCACTTACTACCCTTTTCTGGATGCTGACTCAGAGTTGCGTAACCGGGCCAAATGGTTGCCCGCCATGCGCGGACATGCCATGCCGGGTGGCATTGTTACCCGCGAAGCCTATGAATCGCTTGTGCAGCAAACCCTGGAAAAACTTGAAAAGGTTTTACCTTTGGATGGTATCTTTCTGGATATCCACGGAGCCATGAGTGTGGTTGGATTGGATGATCCGGAAGGAGATTTCATAGTGCGTATCCGTGAACTGGTGGGCACCGAAACCATCATATCAACCTGCATGGACCTGCACGGCAGCGTAAGCTTGCGCCTGGCGCAAAACACCGACCTGATCACCTGTTTTCGCATGGCTCCGCACGAAGATGCCCTGATATCGAAACAAAGGACTGTGGAAAATTTGCTGGACCGGCTGAAAAACAATAAAGGCAAGCCGCCCTACAAAGCCTGGGTACCTGTACCCATCCTGTTGCCTGGCGAAAAGACCAGCACCCGAGTGGAACCGGGCAAAAGCCTGTATGCCATGATTGAACCCATTGTTGAATGGGAAGGAGTTACCGATGCTTCCATCTGGATGTCGTACCCCTGGGCTGATGAACCCCGTAACCACGGAGTAGTAATGGTGTACGGCGACCATAAAGAAAATGTGGGAAGAGCAGCGGAGAAACTGGCACAACGCTTCTGGGACGTACGGCACGATTTTGAATTCGTAGCACCCACAGCTTATCTGGATGAATGTATGGAGCAGGCTTTGGCAGCAACAGAACGCCCATTTATCATCAGCGATATGGGCGACAATCCCACAGCAGGTGGCGCCGGCGACGTAACCTGGACACTGCAGGAAATACTGGCCCGCGATGAATTCAAATCAGAGAGTGGCCCAACATTGATCTATGCATCCCTGCCCGACGAAGGATTTGTGGCCGAAGCTGTGAAGCTGGGAGTAGGCAGCACCATCAGCGCTCACGCCGGTGCACGGGTGGATGATCGATATGCCCCGCCCGTGAAGATAACCGGCACCATACTGGCTATTGAGCATGGCGACAGGCGTGCCAAAACCGAAGTGGTGGTGCAAACGGGAAGCATCAAGGTGATCGTTACCAAAAAACGCAAACCCTATCATTTTGAAAGTGACTTCGTAAATCTGGGGCTAAATCCCCGAGAAACGGATATATTAGTGGTAAAGATCGGTTACCTCGTTCCAGAACTTTACAATATGCGCGCCGGCTGGATCATGGCCCTCACCCCCGGTGGCGTTGATCAGGACCTGCACCGGCTGGAATACAATAGCATCAACCGCCCCATGTTTCCGCTGGATAAGGATATGGAAACGCCTGATCTGAAGACGCGGTTTGTACCGCTTTCGGATGAGATTAGGTATTGATGATTGCAATAGCAATCGTCCGACGAATACCTTTTAACCTGAAAAAGTAAAGTTTACCTTGTCTTCTTAAAGTCATAGCAGGATTCGTCGAACGAAACTTCTAATTATTCTGCAGGTGGCGCATTAAAAATAAAAGTTTTGATCATCCATCGGCCTTCATCGTCTTTTTCCCAGTGGGTAATGCTGCGTGCATTGAATATCCATGTGCTTCCGTCGTTTCGCGTCCAGTTAACGCTGAATGAGCCTCTTTCAACAGCTAAATTTCCCGAACGACTTACCGACAGGATCTGATGTCGGTACTCTGCAGCAGAGTGCATAGAGAAAAGCCATTCGTAAAAAGACTGAATATCTTCCCTCCCGCTTCTCACAGCCAGTTCCGGGGGAATACTTACCGCATCTTCTGCATAAAAGGAAGCACAAGTCTGTGCATCCAAAGCATTCCATGATTGTGCAAACTCATGCCAGATGTTTTGAAGTTCATCTGAAGGATCATCGTGTTGTTCAATGGTAACGCATGCAGAAAAGCTTAGAGCAACAACAAAAACAAGCAGCATTTTTGGTTCTGTTTTTTTCATAATAGCTCAAATTAGGTAGTTTTCTTTTTCATGTTAATGCTTTATCTGATTTGTCGGTCGATCTTGTATGCCGATTATTTCCGGGCCCTCTGCTGCTGAATTGCAAGAAGCCTCATCCTTGCATACCCCATATTCATCCACGCAATGATAATGCCTGCTGTCATAAACATAATAAGGCTGTAAATGGCAGGAGAAA
>SKVR01000175.1 GCA_007129355.1 Bacteroidales bacterium
AAAACCAGTTTTTCAAACAGCTCAATGGCTGCTGAAAAATCACCCATGGCCTCCATCTGAAAAATGCCTTCCTGGTAAAGTCTTTGTGCCGCATCGTTCTGGGCATGTAACGGAGTCAGCATGCAAATGATCAGAACCAGGAGAATTATAACAGAGGCATATTTCATGATGGCTCCTCCATTTATTTGGAAATGTTTCTTCTTCTTTTTCGTGCAATTTACATTTAATAAATGTCAAGAAAGTGAAGATTTTGTCAATAATTGTCAAGATCGGTATTCATCGTTTAACCTATAAACCTGTAACCGATGCCATGATGGGTTTTGATATACTCAGGGCTTCGAGGTTTGCATTCCAGCTTTTTACGGATATTCAGTATATGTGTATCTACAATCCTGGAGTCGGGAAAAAAGGTATATCCCCATATCTCATTCAGTATCTTATCGCGTGAAATTACTCTGGGTCTGTTGTCAATGAGCAGTTTTAAAATGTCAAATTCAGTACCTGTAAGATTTACCAGTTGGTTATTACAAAAAACCTTCCGGGCACTAAAATCAATTTTCACATGGCCGAATGAAAATACATCCGGGGTTTCTTTAATGTTACTTGTTCTGCGGAGCATAGCACGTAAGCGTGCAATAAGCTCACGCATACTGAAAGGTTTGGTAATGTAATCATCGGCCCCTATCTCGAGTCCAACCACCTTATCAACCTCTTCGCTGCGTGCTGTTAGCATAACAACAGGCAGGTTAAATCCCTTTGCTCTTATCAGGCGACACATTTCATATCCATCGCGTCCGGGTAGCATTACATCAAGCAGCACCAGGTCGAAGTTTTCGGTCTCAAGAAATTTCTCACCAATTTCAGCGCTACTGGCATGTTTTACCTTAAATCCATGGAGTTCCAGGGCATCTTTAATGCCTTCAGCCATTCCATGTTCATCTTCAATTAATAGTATATTATGCATAACCTACGGGTATTATCAGTGAAAATTTACTTCCCTTTCCAGGCTCACTCTCTAATTTAATGCTGCCTTTGTGCAATAGTGCTATTTCTTTTACCAGCGAAAGCCCAATGCCGCTGCCCTGCGTATTTTGTTCTGTGTTATGGGCGCGGTAAAATTTTTCAAATATTTTCTGCTGTTCTTCTTTTGCAATGCCAATACCTTTGTCCACTACAGTTATAACAGCTTCCTTGTTATTTTGCTTCAGGCTAAGCCATATACTCTTACTTTTACCGGAATATTTGGCTGCATTATCAAGCAGGTTCAAAACAGCCTGTTCAATCCCTTCTGGTGAAGCCATTACATGGGGAAGGTTTGAAGGAATGTTATCATGAATTATAATTTCATCTTTCTGATGCATCAGATAAAAGCGACGCAGTAACTTTCGCAAAATATCATGCAGGCTTATGAACTCTTTGTGGTAAACCTTCCGCTGGGCCTCCATACTCGAAAAATCAAGAATATTTTCTGTTAGATAACTCAGCTTTTCCGCCTCACGGTTTATCAAGCTGAAATAAGCATTTTGCTTTTCCTGCTGAACAATGAGCCCCTCTGCCAGGTTTCCGGCCAGAACCCTGATGGTGGTAATGGGTGTTTTTATTTCGTGCGAAACATTGGAGATAAATGAAGATTTTAATCGTGAGAACTGTTGTTCACGATATATGTCACGAAAAATAAAAATGGTACCGAAAAGGATTACACCAATTATGGCAGCAAAAATAGAGTAATACATCCTTACGGTTCTCCTGAATATATTTTCCAGATCAGGATTATCAAGCAGGCTTATGCCAATGCTGTATTCCGGAAACAAATCCCGGATATTTGAAAACCTGGCAGTTATTATACGCGGATCTTCTTTAACATCAGGAAGATTTCCGTTGTTTTCTGGCGGATTCAGAAGGAAAATTCCAATATCATCCTGTGTATTGTGCCATTCAATCATTGATATCAAAAGGCTGTTTATCTCAACATCATTCAAAATAATGCCTTTAATGTTTTTGGTTTGTGATTCATCTACAACTTCTTTCATGGCAATAATTAAATGATCTTCATCTGCCTGTAGTCTTAAATATGCCAGTCTTGTACTTTCTGTGTGAATCTGGAATAAATTCCTGCAAACGGGTAATATTTGATTGTTGAAAAAATCTCTGAAAGTCCTTTCCTCTTCAGCTCCTTTTTTGCGCCTGTTAATATCAAGGTACCTTCTTGTCTGGACCGGGGAGAATATGGTAAGATCTTTCTCAATTTTTCCCTTTATTTGAGAAATATAGAAAGAATGCTGTGCAGAACGCAGATGGTGAAAATTTTCAACCAGTAATTCATAAAAATCCAGCATAACATCCATTGCCGCGCCTGGAGACCTGAGTTTTAATTCAATATCAGCAAGCTGATAGTAAGCCAGTAGTACAAAAGGAACTTCATTGCCCAGAAATCTTCCACGGTCAAGATCAATGATTTCCCTGAAGCTCTTGCGGGCATCAAAAAGCTGATCCATTTTTAACTGGCAACGCGCAATGCCATTCATCAGGGTAAGAGTTTGAAAAGCTGAACCCGGTTCCTTCAGCCCTTCATTATATTGATTTATAGCATCTTCAAGCATTCCGCGGGCTTCAAAAGCTACACTCTGCTCATAATGAACCTGACCTGCAGAGTTTAATTTTTGCTGAACAATCCTGTCATCAAGATATTTTCGAGGGTAGTATACCCGGAAATCCATGTCAAGGACAAAAACATCATCAACCAGGGGTGAATTATTAATTGCATAACGCAGCTGGTCGAAATAGATTCTGCCCGGTATTACATTATAAGCCGGCAAATAATTTAATATGTTATTAAGGCGATCTTCCACATCTGATTCAAGGCGGGAAATGGCAAAGGCAAGAGAATTTCTGACGTGCTGAATATAAAGTTCTTCCTGCCGGTTTTGCTCCTGGGTGATCGATTGTAATCCTAAGTAGGAGAGGATCAGACTTGGCAGCAATACCGCAACGATAAAAATTACAACAATCCTTTTTCTGAGGACCGGATTTTGTTTTCTTGTATTTATTGTTTTTCCTCCTGATTCGGTTTAAATAAATGTTTAACATCGAGATATACCGATACCTGGTTATTTTTCTATTACCGGGAAATGCTTTTATTAAACTGGCAGCCAGGTAGCTTTTAAACCAAAACTTAAGTTGTAGTAATTTTCAAAACGTTTAAAAGTTAAACAATAATGTCAATGCAAGCTAACGCACTCGTCGGATCGGCAGATGTAACGGGA
>SKVR01000303.1 GCA_007129355.1 Bacteroidales bacterium
CTGTCATAAATTCCATCGGTAGTTGCAATGGTAAAGAAAGATTTGTTTGCTGACTGGAGCTGGAACTTATAACCATTCCATGAATGCAAACCGATAAAGCGGTTATTTTCCAGAGTCTCTGCCGCATTTACCCAAAGAGAAATTGTAATATTCGCAGGACTAAAGGCAGCATTGTTAGGAATATGAACATAGGCTCCTTCATTAAAGAACAACGCCTGTCCATCATTACCATAACGGTCAGTTGACCATACCGGCAAGCCACCTCCCCATGTATCGGCACCACTCATAAGCGTACCGTGGAAGTTGTTACCTGAATAATCATTGGCGGTTGTGCCTTCGCCTTCGTCGAAGGTCCAGTGACCAACGAGCGCTTCCTTTACCAATGTGCCTTTTGGCAAATACCGTCTTTTGGTAAGAGCTACCAATGAGGATGGTGTATGGTCAGATGAAATTAAATCATTGCAGGTTATTATTCGGCCTCCCTGGTGGAGAACATGGCCAGCCTATCTGTTTTATGTTGTTCTAGCTGTAAGTGTTTTGTACTTCATTTATCGTTACCAGGTAAAAAGGTTGCAGGTTAATCAGCAACGTGCCCTTGAGAAGGTTACGCAAGAGAAGGAGAAAGAAATCAATCAATATAAACTTCAATTCTTTACCAATCTGGCACATGAGTTTGGCACACCGCTTACGCTGATCTTTGCCTCAGCAGCAAGTCTTATGAGTCAGATGAACAACAAAGAAGAATCATCAAAAATGGTAAAAACCATTTATCAGAATTCACGTCGTATGCAACGATTGGTGCAGGAATTACTCGAGTTCCGTAAGGTTGATACCGGCCGCGAAAGATTAAAGAACAAGAAAACAGAACTGGTAAGCACCCTGAATAATATTGTCGATATTTTCTATCACTTTGCAAGGGAAAATGAATTGGAGCTTAGTTTTGAACCCGATATAAATGAACTGTGGGTAGTAACAGATGCTGACAAAATTGAGAAAATATTGCTCAATCTTCTTTCCAATGCATTAAAATATACACCTGCTGGAGGAAATGTAACTGTATGCCTGGAGAAAACTGATAAACAGATTGTTATAAAGGTAAATGATACCGGTGTCGGAATACCAGACGAATCAATTCACCACATATTTGAAAGCTTTTATCAATATGGTCAGAATCAGCACCCCAGCAAAACATCCTTTAAAGGTATTGGCATCGGACTGGCCTATACCCGAAGTCTGGTTGAATTGCTTGGTGGTTCCATTTCAGTTAAAAGTGTGCATGAGAAAGGTAGTTCTTTCCAGGTTACATTACCATATACACCTGTATCACCAGATGGTAGTGCAAAATATCAGCATGCCGGACTTATAACACGCTCAGCAGTGCTTGAAAATATGACCGAAGAATTTCTCCCCGGAAAAAACCAGGGTGGCAACACAATTACCAATAAACCTGCACTCTGGACAACCCCGAAAAAATACAGGATACTGGTTGCTGAAGATGATCTAGAACTCTCAAATCTGTTGTTCAGACTTCTTTCAGAACAATACGATGTTTCTTTGGCAAAAACCGGCAAACAGGCACTTGAACTCATCAAAAATAACAGAATAGATTTGCTTGTTAGTGATATTGTAATGCCCGAAATGGATGGTTTGACCCTCTGTAAAATAATTAAGTCAGAGATACTTACCAGTCATATCCCGGTTATTTTGCTTACTGCCCGATCTGAAATGGAAAATCGTATTGAAGGACTGGAAATGGGAGCTGATTCATATATTCCCAAACCTTTTCATCCCAAACATCTTTTTGTCAGGATTGAGAAACTATTAAAAACACGTGAACAAATCTCCGAATATTTTAAAACAAATTTTGGTACTCCATCTTACGATCTTCAGCAAAATTATTCAGCGCGGGATAAGGAATTACTTGAAAAGTGTGTGATTTTTATTGAAAACAATTTTGGAGAAGAAACCCTTGATGCCGAACTTCTGGCATCACATCTTGCGCTCAGCAAAGCACAACTTTACAGAAAAATAAAAGCACTTACAGGTTTAACTCCCCATGGGCTCATCAAAAATTTCAGACTGAAAAAGGCTCGCCAAATGATCGCTGAAGGAAAATACTCCACAACCGAAATTATATATATGACAGGCTTTAACAACCGTACATATTTTTACCGTTCATACAAGGAAATATTTGGCGAAACCCCCGGCGAAATAAATAAAAACGTCAATTAAAATCTGCTGAAATTATGCCTTGCCGCAAAATCATTCACATTGATATGGACGCTTTTTATGCCTCGGTTGAGCAACGAGATAACCCGGAATACAAAGGGAAACCCATAGCTGTGGGTGGAGGCGGAGAACGTGGTGTGGTAGCCGCTGCAAGCTACGAAGCACGAAAATTCGGAGTCAGATCAGCGATGCCCGGAAAACAGGCGAAAAAAAATTGCCCTGAATTAATTTTTGTAAAACCCAGATTTGATGTATATAAATCCGTATCAAATCAGATTCAGAATATTTTTCTTGAATATACAGATCTGGTTGAACCCCTGTCGCTCGACGAAGCCTACCTTGATGTAACATCTCCCAAAAAAGGGAAAAACTCTGCAACACTGATTGCCAAAGAAATAAGAGAAAGAATCTTTGATGAATTACAACTCACAGCCTCCGCGGGAATTTCTTATAATAAATTCCTGGCAAAGATTGCATCTGATGTAAATAAGCCTAATGGTATGTTTGTTATACATCCCGATAAAGCATTTGAGTTCATAGAGAAATTACCTGTTGAAAGATTTCATGGTGTGGGAAAAGTTACCGCACAAAAATTCAAAAAGCTGAGAATACATAATGGGTTGGATCTTAAAGAAGCAGGACTTGAATTCATTCTGAAGCATTTTGGAAAAAACGGACTGTTTTTCTATGATATATCGCGTGGAATTGACAACCGCCCTGTAGAACCCGACCGCGACCGCAAATCAGTTGGAGCTGAAAATACCTTCTCAAAAGATTTGATTGAAAAGCAGGAACTGAATGAAGTTATGACAGAAATCTCTGATATACTTTACAGACGCCTTCTAAAGGCAGGTTTATGGGGTAAAACCCTTACCATAAAAATAAAATATCATGATTTTCAGCAAATAACCCGAAGTAAAAGTTATGCTGATACTTTGAGCAATAAAGATGACATATTGTATCAATCATGTGAGTTACTGCACCAAAACCGTCAGGCTGACAAACCCATCCGATTACTTGGAATCAGTTTTTCCCACCTTGAACCTTATGGCAGCAAACCGGGAAAGCAATTGAAATTAAACTTCAGGGAAACAGGAAAACATTTGCGCAATCAGAAAATAAAAAGAGGAAGCTGAACTTTCAGCTCCCCCCTATCTTGCTATGAAGAATAATCAATGAAAATCTTTATTAACGTATCCTGATTTTTTTCTCATCGGAGGCCTGCTGACCTTGTAGGCGCATTACAATAATCTCTCCTGAATAGTTGCGCGGAAAATCAATTGATAATTCCCCTGAAAAATCAGAAACCGGTGCATTCCCAGAATACAGGATTCTGCCATACATGTCTGATACTGTTATTATTGCCCTTACATCCTGATTCCTGAACCAAACATTCATTCCAAAACCATTCGAAGCAACCTTAACAATCTCAACTGTTTCTGTTACCTTTTGATTATTAACTGCAACCGGGGTGAAATATTCAAATTTGCCATCAAAATCAGTTTGTTTCAGGCGGTAGTAAGATATACCGTGATAAGGATATTCATCAGTATAATCATAATCTATTTGGTAATTACTATCTCCTGCACCCTCAACATAAGCCAGGATTTCCCAATTATTGCCATCAATACTGCGCTCAAGGGTGAAATAATTATTGTTGATCTCGGTTGCAGTTGACCACTGAAGTTCAATCAGCCCATTTTTTTGTTTAACATCGAATTTAATAAGTGAAATGGGTAATACCCCGTTAATGATATTTACATTTGAGTCTTCCGGCAGGTTATGTTCTCCTCCAACATAAATAGTTCCGTTACCAGAGAGAACAGTACTATTCCCAACAGTTAAGTCACCTTCTACCGACATTTCACCGTTAATTGTGAATTCAGCATTATTCTTTGCAGAAAATTCACCACCTACTATGAAGGTTCCTCCGGGATAAATCGTTACCTCAAGGTTATTATTTACTGTAACATTTCCTGTGATTTCAAGATATCCCGAAACATGTAAAGTAACTCCATTGTTTGGGTTAAAGTCACCATTTAAAGTAACTTCATGTTCTGAATGAATATTAATTGTAGTTTGATTTGGGTTAGTCGGAGGTGAATTACCCACCCAGGTGTTGTTGTTATTCCAGGGACCCGATGATTGAGTATTGTGATCTGCAAATGCTAAACTACTAAGAAGGAGAATGCTGAAAGTTAAACTTAAATATTTGTATGTGTTTTTCATATCTTTATGTCGTTATGCAATTATTCGTTTTATGTCCTGTTTACCCTTTAGTGTTTTTGCCTATCACTTATTGATGTTTTTTCGTATCAATGCATTTGTTTAAACACCTACTCAAATATACGTACTTTTACCTATTATACAATAAGTATTTTACAAAAAAATTCGAAAATATTTATATAAAAGAACTGAAATCCTTAATTAGCAAGCCTTTACGCAAATAAAAAATTATAAACAAGTCAAGAAAAAAATTAATTTTGCAGACCCAAATCAGTATTTACCGGAATAAAAAATGTAATTAATCCATGTTATACCCACCCAATTTTGAGGAAAAAACAGGTTTTGATAAGGTACGACAAATGCTTACCGAAGCATGCATCAGCAGTCTGGGTCGAATATTTGCGGGAAAGATGAAGTTCTCATCAAATTTCGGCCTGATACAAAGACTCATCGAACAGACGGAAGAGTTCAGACAAATACTGTTATCTAATGAAACCCATCCGGCATCCAATTTTTTTGATCCGTTTCATATTTTTGATAGAATTAAACTAGAGGGTACTTTTGCCGAACCTGATGAATTAGGAGAAATAAGAGCTTCACTTTTTACCATTCAGGATATCATCAGGTTTCTCGAAATGAAAAAGAATGAGGAACAATATAAATATCCATTACTGAAGGAATTATCTGAAGATATCTTTGTTGATCCTACCATACATTATGAAATTGACCGTATTCTTGATGAAAAAAATCAGATAAGAAACAATGCTTCACAAGAACTTTCTGAAATAAGAAGAAGAAAGTCAGAACTGGAAAACCAGGCATCGAGAAGGATCAACCAGCTTTTTTCACAGGCAAAAAAAGAAGGATGGGTAGCAGGAGATTCTGAACTGGCCTTGCGCAATGGTCGTCTTGTATTACCTGTACCAGTTGCATTCAAGCGCAAAATGAAAGGCTTTGTGCACGATCAGTCATCAACAGGCCAGACAGCATTCCTGGAACCGGAAGAAGTATTTGAAACCAACAATGAAATAAGGCAGCTTGAACTTGATGAACGCCGCGAGATAGTTCGCATCTTAAAAGAATTTGCCGATTTTCTCAGACCCTATCTGCCCGCTCTGACAGAAGCATATTATTTTCTGGGGAAAATTGATTTTATCAGGGCAAAAGCAAAGGTTGCCATTGAAATGGATGCTCAAAAACCCCGTCTTATTAACAAGCCTGTTATAAAATGGCTCAAAGCAAAACACCCCTTGCTATGGCTTTCCTATAAAAAACAGAAGAAACATGTTGAACCTTTGGGTATTGATCTTGACCAGAACCAAAGAATCATAGTTATCTCCGGACCCAATGCCGGTGGCAAATCGGTATGTCTGAAAACTGTCGGTCTATTGCAGTATATGCTGCAATGCGGACTGCTCGTACCCATGATTGATTATTCTGAAGCAGGTATTTTTCAAAAGCTTTTAATTGATATTGGTGATGAACAATCACTTGAAAATGACCTCAGTACCTATAGTTCACACCTGGCCAATATGAAATATTTCCTTCAGAATTGTAATAATAAGAGCTTGTTTCTGATTGACGAATTCGGAGCGGGCACCGAACCCCGTATCGGCGGTGCCATTGCCGAAGCTATTTTAAATGAACTGTCAGAAAAAAAAGCTTTGGGTGTTATAACTACCCATTATGCCAATCTAAAGGTACTGGCCGGCAAAAAAGATGGAATTGTAAACGGCTCCATGTTGTTCGATACGCAGCAAATGAAACCCTTATACCGGTTAAAGACCGGCACCCCCGGTAGCAGTTTTGCTTTTGAAATTGCACGAACAATGGGTATTCCCTCCCCTATTCTGCAAAATGCAGAAAAAATTGCGGGCGAAGAACACGTAGATTTTGATCGCCAACTCCAGGATCTGGAACTCAAAAAGCTGGAAGTTGAGGAAAAGGAAAAACAATTAAATTCGGGCGACAGTTTCTTGTCGGAAATGATAGATAAATACCAGAATCTTAATTCAGAACTTGAACAGCGAAAAAATGAAATTATAAATGAAGCCCGAAGAGAAGCGAAAAAAATCCTGGCCGACTCAAACCGGATGATTGAGAAAACCATTAAAGAAATCAGAGAATCTTCGGCTGAAAAAGAAAAGACAAAAAAACTCAGAGATGAACTGGGCCAGTATACCAAACTTCAGCAAGTTGACCAGAATGAACCCGAACCGGAAAGCCGAAGTCAGAAAAAGAAGAAACAGAAATCAATTCCTGTCAAACCAACCATCGAAATTGAAGAAGGCCCCATATTTAAAGGTGACTTTGTGCGCATAAAAGGCCAGGAAACCACTGGAGAAATAATGGAAACAGACCACAAAAATGCACTGGTGGCTTTTGGCAGTATACTGATGAAAACCCCACTCACAAAACTCGAAAAACTCAGCAGGCAATCCGTTAAAAACCTGGTTAAAACAGCCAAGGTTAAATACGACTTCGATATCAACGAGAAAGCAACCGAATTCAACCCAAATCTTGATGTTCGTGGCAATAAAGCTGATCAGGCTTTAATGAAAGCACGCCGTTTTGTGGATGATGCAGTATTATTAGGCATTAAAAATCTAAAGATTGTTCATGGCACCGGTGACGGAATATTACGTGAAGCAATCAGGAATCATTTAAGAACACTCCCGGAAGTTAAGCGCATCCGCGACGAACATCCCGACAGAGGTGGTGCAGGATGTACACTGATTGAGCTCGATATGTCGAAAAAATAAATGGAGAAGGCCGCACATCAGATACGGACTTTTAAATGGAATTTATTTTACGTTTACTTAATATTTCCTTCGAAATTACTAATAAACTCATCGAGGTTAGGCTGATCAACAAAGACATCTTCATGGAAGAAAACGAGCAATGGTTCAAACGCTTTGGGATCGCGGTAACCGGGTATAGCAGTTATAAGATTGAGCTCCTCATCAAAAAAAGCTACTGACGGATAACTCATCCGGCCTTGCAGCAATGCTTTTGCAAAGTTATGGGAAGACCTTCTCTGGCCAGAATTTTCATTAACATATTCTACCCCTCTGAAAGTAATAGATTCTTCCTGCTCGGCATTTAATTTTACTGCGTAAAAATTCTTGTTAATGTAGTCAATAATATAAGAATGTGAAAAGGTATTAGCATCCATACGCTTACACCATCCACACCAATCTGTATAAACATCAACAAAGATTTTTTTAGGGTTTTGCTTAACAAGCTTTTCGGCATCTTCAATACTAATCCAGTTTATCTGTGCCTTTTCATCGCCCAGGGAATAAACATTCATATTTAATGCTAAGATGGCAATCACTAATGAAATAATTTTAATCATTTTAGTTGAGATTTTTTATGGATAATTTTTAATCACTGCAAATTTAATGCTAAAAATTTAAATAGACTTATACGATTTTTAACAGTAAAGATGGCAAATTGTTGAAATCAGGCTTACAAAAATCCGCTACATGATTAGCGAAACAAAGATAATTCTACAAAAAAGCCCTGTTACGGTTAATTTTTTTAATTTCGCACAATTCTTAATTAAGTATATTCCTGTGTTTTTTTTCAGAAAGAAAAAAGAAATCAATCTATCTCCAGGTAAAATTGTCTGGCGGAAATTCCGTAATAATTTTACAGCTATGGTGGCATTGATCTGGATTGCTGCAAACGTGCTTACAGCTATACTTGGTTACCTTGTAACCCCTGACTCTACACCATTCGCCAATGACCAGAATCTTGAACTGACCACAAAAGCTCCCGGATCAAAAGTTACATTTCTTAAAGTAAGAAAAAATACAGAACCCATAAAGCAGAATTTATTCAGGACCATGTTATTTGGTCAATATCCTGAATACGAAACAATTCCCATAGAAAATTTCAGAAGAGATAATAATACTTTAATTATTAGTCTTTACACGGGTTTTGAAGATTTTGAAGGAATGGAACTGAGTTTTCAACCGGAGCAGGTTATTTTCCCTTCAGACTCTTCAGCAACTTTTAATGACACAATTTATGTTTTTTTCAGAGGTGAAAAAATTGCTGCAGTTACCAATTCTGAAGCCTGGGAAATCATAAAAGATGAACATATTTATACACAAACTTACTGGCTGGGAACCGACAGATATGGAAGAGACTTACTTAGCCAGGTTATTATCGGGGCGCGTGTATCTCTCTCAGTAGGTTTTATAGCTATCTCGATTGCTCTCGTAATAGGTATCCTGCTTGGGAGTCTGGCAGGTTTTTTCAGGGGGAAAGTTGATAATTTCATTGTGTGGCTTATCAATGTTGTTTGGTCAATTCCTACTTTGTTACTGGTAATTGCAATTACTTTTGCACTTGGTAAAGGATTCTGGCAGGTATTTATTGCCGTTGGGCTAACCATGTGGGTAGATGTGGCTCGTGTTGTAAGAGGTCAGATTATCAGTATCAGGGAAAATGAGTTCGTTGAAGCAGCAAGAGCACTTGGATTACCTGATTTCAGAATAATTACAAGGCATATTCTTCCAAACATTACCGGACCTGTTGTTGTAATTTCAGCTGCCAACTTTGCATCTGCCATATTGATTGAAGCAGGTTTAAGTTTCCTTGGAATTGGAGTGCAGCCTCCCATGCCATCATGGGGTACCATGATTCGCGAAAATTACGGCTATATTATTCTCGACAAAGCCTTTCTTGCTGTAATACCAGGGATCTGCATTATGCTGCTTGTTATGGCATTTATGCTGGTGGGAAATGGCTTGCGCGATGCTATCGAAAAAAGCCCTGCAAACTATTGAACCAAAACTATTTCTTAGGAAAAACAACGCTAACTTGTAACCCTCCATTGCTTTTCACATTCCAGGTACCACGGAGTTGATCCTCTGTAATAATTTTCACAAGGTGAAACCCCATAGATGAAACATTTTCGAAGTCTATTTTTTGCTTCATGCCTATGCCATTATCTATCACCTGAAGATGATATTCCGACTCACTCTCTGAAAAGTAAATATCTACCTGTTTCTGAAGCCCGGGATGCTTATCAGAAGTTTTTTTATTAAAAGCATGTTTTAAGGCATTGGTGAGAAGTTCATTCACAATCAAACCACATGGTACAGCAATATCTATATTGAGATAATTATTTTCTACCTGCAGGTGATTACTAACCTTTACACTTTTATTGTATATACTTATCAGATTCGTAGAAATTTTACTTAAATAATCATTAAAGTTGATGTCAGCAAGATTTTGCGATTTATATAACTCTTCATGAACATAAGACATCGCAGATATTCGTTGTTCAAGATCAATGAATGCTTCCCGCTCATCCTTACCCTCCAGCTCATGGGTCTGCAGTCTTATAAGCGAAATAATTACCTGCATGTTATTTTTCACCCTATGATGTATTTCCTTGATCAGGGTTTCCTTCTCTCTTAAGTCTGAGAGTATCAGGGCTTCCGAACTTTTTCTGTCAGTAATGTTTTCTATCATTAAACTTACTGATTGAATACTTTCCTCGTTATCATCAAAAACAGGATTACTGAAGAACTTAAAATAATGTAATTCTTCGCTATCTGAAAAGATTTCCCTTTCTATTTCTTTTGACTGTCCTTTAAGCGATTCTGAAATTACCCCATTAACCAGTTCATTAACAATTGCATTGGGCAATGTAAAGAGTGAATCTCCCATTGAAAGTTCAATTTGCATAAAATCCTTAGCCCATTTCCTGGCCATATTGTTAAAAGCAATGACATTCAGTTCATTGTCAAACAATATCATGGCGTGTGCATGCGTTTTGAGAATTGCTTTCAGGTCATTATCGGTTTTTCGAATCAGTGACTTCGCTTCCTGCTCTTTCTGAAGGAGTGTTATTTTATTTCGTTGCCTGAGCAACAATAAAGTAAATATACCCACAATAATCGCCAGAAAAAGAAGAAGTGCAAGGATGAAAACCAGCGTACTTGACTGACTCGCCTTAAGCTGATTAAGTTCATTTTCATGCTCTAAAAGTTCGATTTGTTGTTGCTTCTCCCGGGCTTTATAGCCAATTTCAAGTTCATTAATCTGGCGGGCTTTTTGTTCGTCAAGAATTTCCTGACTTATCAAATAATGCTGTCTGGAATTATCATACGCCTGACGATAATTACCCGCTTTGGCATATAAATCAGCCAGTTGCTCAAGAGCTGAGCTAACAACAAATTTTAAATTATGCTCCTGGGCTACCTCAAGTCCCTGAAGCGTGGATCTGATAGCTTCATTGATATTTCCTTCAAGTGCTATTACTCTACCTAAATTTATCAATGATAATGCAATAATTCTTTGTTCACCTATCTGTTTGGCAAGATCATATGACTTCTGATAATAATAATTGGCTAATTGATAATCTGCTATTTCCGTATACAAAGTTCCCAGGTTATTATAGCTTTCAACCATATCACCTTTATAATTATGTTTTACCCTTATATCAAGACTTCGTTGCAGGTATTCAAGTGCTTTATCAAAGTCATATAGATTCTGATAGGTTAAACCTATATTGCCAAGGGTTGCAGCAATCCTATGAGACATGTCAAGCTCTTTGTAAGCTTCATAAGCTTTCCTATACAATTGCAATGCTTCATTCCAGTTTGTAAGTTGAAAATGGATTCCACCAATATTATTGTAAGACTGGGCCATACCCTCTTTGTTTTTCTGCATTGAATATATTTCAAGTGCTTCCTGAAAATACTTGAGTGCTTCCCACAAGTTTGCCTGCCGGGCTTCTACTATTCCCAGGCTGCTGTATGCAACAGCAATACTGGTTGAATCGTTTAATTCGGTATATACATCAAGTGCTTCCTGATAATAATTACGTGCTATATCAAATACGCCTATCCTGCTGTATACCATACCCGTATTATTCAGCAACTTGGCAATTTTGATATCTACATCTTTTTTAAACGGAGTTGTGAAATAATTCCGGATTTCACCCAGTATCTCCTGAGCTTGCGAAAAGTGATCCAGCGCATCATCATAATTTCCAAGATGAGAGTGCACAATACCGATATACCTGAGGCTTTTTGCTCGCAAAAGTTCAATCTGATGTAAAATATTTTTTTTTCCCGAATCATTCACCACAGCAGATCCGGCCTCAAACGCTTGTTTGTAATAAGAAATAGCTTTCAATGGATCGGTGAATTCAAATTTATCACCAAGATTAATTAAAGTATTCATCCTTTCTACAGGATCTGATGTTTGCTCAATTGCTTTATCAAGGCTGTCGCCCATGCTCAAAGAAAAGTGAAACACGGATAGGAAAAGCAGGCTGGAAAGAATGAAACGCAAATTCATTATCAGATTTTTATTTTGAACCCTGTCGTAAATACGAAAAACAAAGCAAATATAAATAATTAGCTTATAGACTGATAAAAAAATAACTCCGGGGATAAAACAGGAAGACTTTACAATCCAACAAATAGGGGATTATAACCATAAAAACACTAAAATTTCAGGATATTTATTATTATACAACGAACAGACCAAAACAGGAAAAACTCTTAATATTTTTTTTAAAAAAGCTTATTTGTCCGTTGCCTTTATATAAAACATAAGGATTGTATTAAGCTC
>SKVR01000090.1 GCA_007129355.1 Bacteroidales bacterium
AAGCTGAAGAGAAGAAGGCAGAGCCCAAAGCTGAAAAAGCTGAAGAGAAGAAGGTAGAGCCCAAAGCAGAAAAAGCTGAAGAAAAGAAAGAAGAGCCCAAAGCAGAAAAAGCTGAAGAGAAGAAGGTAGAGCCCAAAGCAGAAAAAGCTGAAGAGAAGAAGGCCGAGCCTAAAGCTGAAAAAGCTGAAGAGAAGAAGGTAGAGCCCAAAGCAGAAAAAGCTGAAGAAAAGAAAGAAGAGCCCAAAGCTGAGGAAACTCCCAAAGCTGAAAAGGCCGGAAAGAAAGAAGCTACTGCTAAAAAGCAGACTGCAAAGGCTGAGAAGGAAGAAGCTGATAATCCAAAGGCAAAAGCTAAGAAAGAAGCAGCTAAAGATGATGCTACTGAAGAGAAATCTAAAGATGATGATAAAGAAGATAAGAAAGAAGAATAATTCTTTCATATCATACTCAAATAAAAAAAGGGATGAATTTGGTTTCATCCCTTTTTTTAATCCCTTTAAATAGAATAAAAGTAGTAATGTATTTGTGCTACCTGGTTAAATTAGTAGAGTTTAGGGACAGAAAATTTTAAGTCTTTCTTTGGCTTCAGGATGGCCTAGCTCTGCAGCTTTTCTGAGATCTTCACATGCACTGCTTGAATTTTCATTGGCAGCATGAACAGCTGCCCTGTTGTAAAAATTACTGGCACATGGATTAAGGTATATTGCTTTATTGAAATCTTCCAGAGCTTTCTGGATTTCACCTTCCTGCATAAGCATTTCACCTCGTTTCTCAAATATGATAGGATTATCCGGATTGATATTTATGGCAAGACGGTAATCATTCAATGCCTGCGATTTTCTTCCCAACTTGTAATAAGAATCAGCACGATAAGCATAGGCTTCAGCATGGCTCCTGTTCTGGCCAATTACTCTTGTAAAGTCGCGTATTGCAGCTTCGAATTCTTTAGCAAAATAATATGACAATGCTCTTTTGTAATGAGTTTCTTCGTTTCTTTGCCTGAAGGTATTGATAAGTGTAGTATAATCTTCTATAGCCTGGTCAAAATCTCCGGAGCTGAAATAGGCATCGGCCCTTAACTGATAAATATGTTGCGAATTAATTCCTTGTTGCATTGCAAGGGATAAATCACTTGCAGCTTCATCAAATTGCTCTTTTTTAAACAGGACCACTCCTCTTTCATATCTGACTTCAGCGTGCATAGAATCCATTTCAAGGGCTTTACAAAAGTCATTAAATGCTAATTCATAATCTCCTTTCTGTTCGTACAATTTGCCCCGGTTTAAATACACATTAGGGTTTTCATGCCCCAGCTCAATAACCTTTGTGAGGTCCGCAATAGCAGGTTTTAAATTACTGTTCCTGATATGGATTTCTGACCGCTTCAGGTAGGCCTGCAGGTTTTTTGTATCGATACTTATGGCGTGGGAGTAGTCATCTAAAGCACGCATATGGTTGCCTGTGGCTGACCATGCATGCGCCCTGTAAAGAAATGCATCTGAAAAATCGGACTTATAATCAATGGCATTGGTGAGATCATTTATAGCCTTTTCAAAATCATTAAGGTAAAGATAGGATCGTCCTCTTTCAAAATATGCTTCGTAAAAATGAGGAATCCTTTCAATGGCCTCATTGAAATGGATTATGGCATCCTCATAATTTTCAATGGCCATAGAATTAACTCCCCTGTTATATGCGTCATTTGCAGATTGACCTTTAATCAAAACCGGGGCAAATAATAACAGGAGAAACAACTTTAGCTTATGGTGTTTCCAAAGATAAATCATGGAAAAATGGCTTGTCTGATTTGAAAACTCAGGGAGTTCTATTCTACCGCAAAAGTAGCCAGAATTCTTTAATTTCGGGGCCTTAAATATGGAAATTCTTTTGTATTTAATAAAGTTTAGTAAAAAAGTACTGTATTACCTTTTAACAGGTTAAGGATGTTGTATCTGAATTAGTTGTGAATGGATGATTGTTGGAGTCCGGAATCTGATGATGAATATTCCCGGGGGTAAATGAGAAACGCTTACTGTGCCGGTTTGTCCTATATTTTCCTGGCGTAGAATTGCTTTTCCATCTAAAGCAAAGACCTCCAATTGTAAAATAATCTCATACGATGAAAAATGAAAATGATCTCTGGTAGGATTGGGATATATCTTTATTGTTTTGATGTTATCAACATTATATGTTTGCAATGTTGTATCTCCCCATATCATTTCAACAAATTCAGGTCTGTCGACAAATGGATTGCGGTTTCCCTGTATCTGGTAAACCATATCGTTACGCATTCTTTCCCTCTGACTAACCGGATCGTTATTGTGCCAGTCAATAAGCATGTCGATGACCCATGGCTGGTAACCGGGGTAAGTATTATGGTCGAACATGTTATTACCTTCTTGGCTATAGGTCCAGTTCTCAATCCGGTCCTCATACCTTGTTATCATGTATAAGAAAGTGCGGGCAAGATCTCCCTTGTAAGGGTCGATGGGTTCAAAAGCGGTTCCTGAATGGGTGTCGCCGGTAGTATTGCTGCCCAGCTTACCTCCATTCGTTGATGTCCAGTAAGGGTTTTCCACCATTCCGAATGAGAAATTAGCCCGTTGTGCATTTACGTATTTATCCACAGGATAAATGTGGTAAAGATCGGTATTCATAGGATCTGTTGCACCCCCAAACCATGACCGCGGCATGGAGTGTTCACGGTTATAAACTTCACCTTCTGATCCGCCACCTGTCCCTGTATCCTGATTATCACCAAAAATGTATAAATAAGGTGGTTCTTCACAAGGTATATCGGAGTAAATATCCCATACTTTTCCCGCAAAGGTTGCATCAGTAAGGGTAAAATGATTCCAGAGATTGGCATAAGATTGTACGCTATGATCTTTAATAATATGGTGCAATTGCGTTTTAAGCCGGCTACCCGAGGCAGTT
Organism: Bacteroidales bacterium; assembly: GCA_007129355.1. GTDB lineage: Bacteria > Bacteroidota > Bacteroidia > Bacteroidales > UBA7960 > SKVR01. The sequence goes on from SKVR01000090.1 coordinate 2,938, forward strand.
GCAGTGCTATAGTAAGCATCAGGTACCTGGCTTTCCGTTGCCATAATCCAGGTAAGAAGTTCCGTAATATTACCTTCGATTGTGTGAGTAATTACCGGTTCAAAATTGCCAGTGCTTTCAGGAAATGCCCTTACGTATATTTTTTCATAAAGCTGGCCATCGGCATTTAATGTCATCGTACTTGCAAAATTATTATTACAATGCAATGAAACTTTAAGCGGGGATTGAGCTTCAATAACAACGTCTCCTGTAATATTCTCACCTGTAACATAATAGAATTGTACATCAGAAACCGTATGAATATATACTTGCCGGAAACCCGGAAGCGAATCATGTGAAAGCGTAATTTGCGATTTCGGATTTCCTGCATTTACAGTGGATTGTGATGCAAGAAATAGAACTATCAGGAGAGGATTAAATAGGATACGTGTGAAATTCATATGATTGAGTTTAGATAGACAAAGATATCTGTTTTGTAAAAACAGTTGATGCCGGCAAAGTCTAATATAAACAGGCTGTCTTAAAAATGATTTATAGTCGTTGAGCAGTTCGATAAACTAACTGCAAACCTGTCGAAACGACTGCTGAATATCAGTTATATAAACGCTTCGGCAAGCTTAGCATCCAGTCTAAATTCAGCTTTTGAGACAGCCCCTTTTAATTGGTAATCAATAAAAATGACTTTAACGATTGATCTGTAATTTCTTTATGGTATATCCATTATCCGTTCTGATACCCAATAAATACAATCCTGATGAAAGCTCTGGCAGATTGATACGGGTACTTTGATTCTTTACACCGTAAATCTGGAAAGTTTTTCCCTGCAAATCCATAAGTCTTACTTCGAGTATGATCTGATCGGTTTTAATGTTAACAAAGCCTGAAGACGGATTTGGGAAAATTGTAAACAGGTTAGGTGGTATATCATCAATATTCGTTTCAGCCCATATATCATTTACTGTCATATCACCTGTAAGTTCAAGTATTCTGTCAGGTCCTGGTTCGGGATTCTCAACACCTGCATTGATATAATACTTATAGGTATAGGTGCCTTCAAGGAGAGTCATAGTTTTGGTATATATCAAATTGCCTGACGAACTCATTAGCTGATCGTCGGGCATGGTTCCGGGGATTGCATTGTCAAACATAGAACCTGTAATGTATACTTCATCGGCACCGGGGTCAAATCCTGATGTAGCGCTCATATCAACATTAAATGTAATTGTATAAAACTGGGGTTCGGGTATAACGTTTACAATGGCTTGTGGCTGGATATTGTCAGGATTTTCCATGCCTTCAAGGAGCTGTATTTCTCCAGTAATTGTATAGGTACCGATAGTACTCTCGTCATAATCTCCCGGATACCAAATAACAGGAAGTTCTTCTGAGCCGAGGTCATCAAAATAGACAAGTAGGGTTTCCGGAAGCTCAATTTCTTCGAGTGTAGTACCGACAAGTACATCATATGATGGTAATTCATCCACACCGATAACAATGCGTTGAAAATCATCGGAGTATATTCCACGGATCTCTATCTCATCAATTCGTGATGTGCCGCCGGAAGCAACAATGCCTTCACCTACAGATGTATTAGATGTCATTATCCAACGGAGATAAAGAAATGCTTTGTTGTTGCAGGCAACCGGCAACTCAATTTGGTCCAGTACCCCTGATGTGAAGTTATTGGCAACTGTAATGTTACTGTTGGGTAAATCTGTCCAGTTTCCCTGCGTGCCAATTCGATACTGCACTTTGAAATCCCTGGGACCAGTATTGGAACTCTGTTGCTTACTTGACAGAACAAGGTTTCCGAAATTCAAAGTGGAAAGCTCTATCACCCAGTATTTGGTGTTTTCGCCTTCCTGCCATTGTGTGGATGATATGGAAGGGCTATCAGGCGATGCACCTGCCGGCCAGGTGTAATTGCCTGTAAATGCAGGCTCTCTGCTGATAAGTTTTCCTATGTTTTCCGGTATTCCCTGGTCGGCTTCCTGGTTAGGTTCAGGGAAGAACCAACCTGCAATAAGTTCGGATAAATCGGGAAGGCTTACAATTACCTCTATTTGTGCAGTTAAATTATCGGGATTGGCGGTTTCCTCGGTTAATAGCAGATCTCCATCAATATAATAATTGCCGGGAGTATTAGAATCATAATCGCCTTCGTGCCATAATACTTCAAGACTTATATTCTGATTGTTGTCGAGAGTAGCTGTAACAGTTTCGGGAAGGGGTAATTCTCCGAAGGCTATTCCGTTTTCCACAGAAATAGGGTCGGGATTGATAACTGATATGATATTCAGCTCTGTTTCCGGATCGATAACCAGGTAGCTTTGCAGGGCAGATGTAGCGGACTCTCCATCTACATCTTCAGCAAATACAACATAATATATAGTTGTATTATGTTCCTGTGCAGGAATATCAGTTATTGTAGTGAAAACATCACTTCCGCTGTTTTCCATTGCAATGGTATTGCTCATATCAGAATCACTGGTGCCCCATTGCAATTCAACCAGTTCAATGGCAGCATCGCCGGGTGTAACCGTTGCTGAAACTGAAACGGTGATTTCAGGTGTAACTTCAGATGCAGGCGTTTGGATAATATCGGTGATAGAAGGCGGAATAGCACCGGCAATATCGACCCAAACACTAACGTTGTCGAAGAATGACGTTTGATTGCCAGCTGTAGATCCTTGCCAGTATGCTCCCATGTATGGCATTACCTGCTGGGTGAATTCATTATCTATTACGGTGCCCACGGAAACCAGTTCGCCCGACACAGGGTCTTCAAAACTGTTTCCATCAACCCGGCCAAAAAGTTCCCATATATGCGTTGCAGGGTTGTAAGTAAGTTTAAGGCTCAAGTAATCCGTTGTTGGGTTATCCAGGGGTTCTCCTGCAACAATGAGACCGCCTGGTGAAGTTCCAAGGGATTGAATTCCATTTGTAAAGCTAACAAATCTAATAGGGTCAGGTGTGCCCGAATTTCCCAATACTATGGCATACCCGCTACCAGATAAAGCCGGAGAATTGTCTGTTGCACCTATTATAAATGCTGCCCCATAGCTGTTGCTTGCAAAACCTGCAGGATTGGACCTAATTTGCCTCATATTAAAATACCATGAAACCTCGGCAGGGTTGGATGCAAGTGTTGTGTTGTAAGGGCTGCTGAATTCAGTAGTTTCGAGGTGGGCAAAAACCCACCCGTTTACATTTGTTTCTGCGCTTGTAGTATTGGTCAATTTCAGTATACCATTGTGTATTCTGCTACCCCAGTCTGGTCCTGATCGACTAATCAGCCATGGAGTATTGCCAATGTTTCCAATGGTACGAATTCGGCACCCTGGCTTACGTTAAAATCGGAGCTATGCACTGTAACTTGTGCTTGCAGATCGTTAAAGCCTGTTATACAGAAAATAAGGCATAAAAACAGGCCGGTGGTAAATCTTTTCATCATTAAGTGTTTTTGGTTATTTAATTCAAAGTTGATTATGGCTGAACCGGGTTTTTTAGATTCCGATTTATCTGTTTTCATTCCGGAAAATATACCAAAAGTAGCTTTAAGTTTTTACACAAACTTAAACAAAAAGTTAAATTTTAATTCAATTTTTACTTTGACTTCTTGGGTGAAAAGAGATAAGATTTTCCCTGAGGTATTCGCGGTCGAGGTGGGTGTAAATCTCTGTTGTGGTAATAGATTCGTGCCCCAGCATATCCTGCACTGCCCTTAAATCGGCACCGCCTTCTACCAGATGGGTGGCAAAGCTGTGGCGCAGTGTATGCGGGCTTATGGTTTTTCTTATGCCGGCCTTTTCCGCCATCTTTCTGATAATAAGAAAAATCATTACCCTGCTGAGTTTGCTACCTCGGTTATTCAAAAAAACGTGATCTTCAAAACCCTTCTTTGTGGTAATATGTCTTCGGTCGGTTTCAATATACAACTTAAGTTGTCTGGCAGCTGCACCTCCGAGGGGTATAATTCTTTGCTTGTTTCCCTTTCCGGTTACTTTAAGAAACTCTTCTCTGAAGAAAATATCAGAAATTTTCAGCTCAACACATTCCGAAACCCTAAGGCCACTGCCATAAAGGGTTTCAATAATGGCCCTGTTTCGCTGACCCTGGGGCTGGCTGAGATCGATGGCAGCAATCATCCTGTCAATTTCTTCCACACTAAGCACATCAGGAAGTTTCCGGCCCAGCTTGGGTGCACTGATAAGAGTTGACGGATTTTTTTCAATAATATCTTCCAGGAGTAAAAACCTGAAAAATGCTTTTAAGCCTGAAATCATCCTTGCCTGTGAGCGTGCTGAAAGACCGAGTTTTGCTGTCCAGTGAATAAATTCTGTTAGTGTTTCGCGGTTCATCTGCTCCACAGTGAAAGAATTTCCGGTGAATTCAAGAAATTGATGAAGATGGTTAATGTCATTTATATAAGCCTGAATACTATTCGGGGAGAGGGATCTCTCCAGTCGCAGATGAATTTCAAAATTTTTTATGTGCCGGTCCCAGTTCATAATAGTATTTTGCAGGCTAAAGATAGCATGATTTGACCAGTATTCTTTTATCGACAGAAATTTGAACAGTTTTGCATTTCATTCATCAACCTGAAAATAATAATTTTTACTGTCGCGTATTAAATGTAATTTTGCCCCTGTTTAAGAAACCACAAAAAATATTTTCTTTGAATTTTGCTGAGCTCATCCAGATCATAAAAGGTCTTTTTACCGCATCAGGAAAGACATGGGTATTTATTTCTGAAAAGAATTATCCATGGCGCGATGTATTGATATATTTTACCATTCCGATGTTCTTTTTAAGCTCCTATGCCGGTATTTTTAATGTGAGTCCTGAACTGGAACATTTTAATTTACCACCCAACTGGATGTTTCTTGTTATTTTCACCGGAACTGTACTGGCAATTTTCCTTAGTTCATGGATGATTACTGCCATGACACCCCGATTCAACGGAGAAAAATCTTTTGACAAAGTCTTCTCACTGATATCGTTTTCCTATACGCCGGTTCTTTTTGCCTCACTTATTTCTTCATTGCATACCGTTTTACAGTTTATGAATTTTGTGGGTCTGGTTTACATGGTCTTTCTTCTCTGGAGAGGTACAGGTTTAGTTCTTGGTATTCCTGCGCACAAGCAAACCGGCTATTCGCTTATTTCCCTGCTTATTCTTTTTGCATCGAGGGTTGTAATTTCTGCATTTCTGGCATCCCTGGCCCTGGTTCTGACCGGAAACGCCCAGGATATTCTGAATCAGAATTGATTTTGTTAAATGGGACTTTCACTGTTTTTATCTTTACCAATATTTATTAGATTTGCCGTTATATATAATTAATTTCTTTTGGTTTTTTTAAAATATAATCTATTATGTCATCCAAGTCCTTGTTTTCTAAATATCTGCCCGTTCTTTTAGTCTTTATTACAGTTATTCTCGTTTTTTCATTTTTCGCAATAAAATCACCCGTTTTACAGGCCGAAGAGGATATTGACTTATTAGAAGAATCTATGCCTGAAATTCTGTATGATGAGTATGGTGTTGAAAAGGACATTTATCTTGTAGATGCTTCTGTGGTTAGGAACAGACAGACATTGGGTCATATTTTCGGGCAACTGGATTTCAGCGCCCAGTTTATTGATCGCATTGTTAGGGAAATGACTGAGTATTTTGATCCCCGCAGGGTAAGGGCTGGGAATTCTTATCATCTCTACAGGACCAACGACACTTTGCAGGAATTACAATACTTCATTTATGATATTTCTGCTCTGGACTTTTTGAAGATTGATCTGTCCGATTCGCTGGTAATAAGCAGGGGAGAGAAAGAGGTAACAACCTTGGCAAAGACGGCTTCAGGAGTTATTAATTCTTCACTTTGGGTTACATTAACTCAAAATAATCTGAATCCTGAACTGGCCATTAAACTATCGGAAATACTGGCATGGGAAGTTGATTTTTATCGCATACAGAGGGGTGATCGTTTTAAGGTTGTTTATGAAGAGGAATATGTCGGGGATGTGTCGGTAGGCATCGGCCGGGTTGATGCACTTTATTTTATGCATCATGGAAGAGAAATCTATGGATTTAAGTTTGAAAAAGACACTGTTTCAGGTTATTATGCGCCTGACGGACAAAATCTTAGAAAAGTATTTCTGGCAGCACCCCTAAAATTTGTTCGTATTACCAGTGGTTATTCTGCCAGTCGGCTACACCCGGTTTTGGGAGTCCGGCGACCGCATTATGGTACTGATTATGCTGCACCCACAGGTACACCCATCTATGCCGTTGGCGATGGTGTGGTATCGGAAGCCAGGTATACATCGGGAAATGGTAACTATGTCAGAATTCGGCACAACTCTGTTTATGACACACAATACCTACATATGTCGCGTTTTGCCACAGGAATCAGGCCAGGTAAAAGGGTGCAGCAGGGTGATGTGATAGGTTATGTGGGAATGACCGGCTTGGCCACCGGTCCGCACGTTTGTTTCCGATTCTGGAAAAATGGCCAGCAGGTTGATCATCGCCGGGAAGAGTTTCCCAGTGCCGATCCGCTCCATGAAGATTTCTATGAAGAATTTTTTGTCATTCGTGATCAGTGGATGGAAGTTCTTGAAGGTATTGCGTTTGAAGAAGAGCAAATGCCGGCATAATATCAAGTTTAATTCATGCTGAAATTTCCCATTTTTTTTAACTCTTATCTGTTATCAGTTGCTATTCACATGCTTATTCAATGGTAACAAGTTGTGAGAATCAGGTTTTTGAATGGCCGGAAGATGCTGTATCTAGTCGAAATGAACTGCAAGCCATATACAATAGGGTTCTGTGCTTGTATAGGTAACACGATGTTTTTGTCCGGCAGGTATGAGCAGATGATCGCCTTTTGCAAGATGTACAACTTTTCCCCCTTCCATTTCCATACTTGCTTTTCCCTGTAATAAAACTACCCATTCATACTTTTGCGGGTCATACCATTTGTCGGGTGGTGTGGTTTGACCTTTACTTACTATTCTTTCAATGTGAACATTTTTGGCTTTACAAAGGGATTCAAAAATCTCTTTATCACCAGCTGGCAACTCAATGTCTTTAAAAATATTTCGGATTACCATGGCCTTAAGAATTTAATAAATATCAAGTTCGCCTTTACCTTGTCTTATGATTTCAATGGTCTCACCTGTGCAATCAACTACGGTGGAAGCCACATTGTCTCCATAACCACCGTCAATGACGATATCCACAAGATTATTATACTTTTCGTGGATGAGTTCAGGATCGGTGGTATATTCCAGTATCTCATCTTCATCATAAACTGAAGTAGATATAAGGGGGTTGCCATAATCCTGCACCAGTTGCCGGGAAATCAAATTATCAGGAACCCTTATACCTATGGTTTTTTTGCGGTTTTGAAAGATTTTTGGAACCTTATTACTGGCATTCAGAATATATGTGAAGGGACCGGGCAGGGTTTTCTTCATGAGCTTATATATCTCGGTATTAAAAGGCTTTGTAAACTCTGCTATATGACCCAGATCATTAAAAATGATTGAAAAGTTTGCTTTGTCAGCTTTTACGCCCTTTATGACTGCAACCCTTTCCACTGATTTAATCTGCAACATATCGCACCCCATGCTATACACCGTATCGGTTGGGTAAATAATAACTCCACCATCGCGAAGGCACTCCAGTACCATCTGAATTTTTCGCGGGTCGGGGTTTTCGGGAAAGATTTTCAATAACATAAACAGATTCTTTATTGGGTTTTTAGTGGGCTTCTGGTGAATAGAAAGAAAAGAGAGTTTTAGTTAAAAAATCTGGTCAGAAATTCGATCTCCTTAGATTTACCATCTTCAGCAGTTTTCCTGTATGCAAACATCAGGTTGTGTAACATGCGCAAAACAATGTCTTTATTGGTACAAGGTTTAAAATAAGATGGTTTCGGTTCCAGTTTCAGTTGTTTTAAAAACACTTCTATGTCTTTCACTGCGAAAACATTGCCGCGGCTAAAGGCATTGATGTAAAAAAGAATATTGCTTTCAGAATATTCCAGGGTATCGGGATTAAGGGTTGTACCTGTATAAGCCAGTACGAAATGCTCAGGTAAATTAATCCCGTGAACGGGCAGGTCAAGACTCTGGGCCAGCAACATATAAATAATTCCAAGTGAAAGGGGATTACCTGTGCGGGTTTCAATAACTTTATTGATGAATGAATTATCGGGATCATGGTAATCGTTTATATTTCCATAAAACCCATGTATTTCATAAAAAACATAATTGAATACCTTAATTTGTTCTAATGCGGTTAGATTATCATTAAGTTCAATCCAAATGTCTTTTCTGAGTTTTGCAAGTTCGTATTCAATTTCATCTTCCTGCAAATCGGGACATTGGTATCGTGCCAAAATAATAATGCCTTCAAGCAGGTTTCGTGCACCTTCATCCAGCCATGTTTTTAAATCGGTACAAAGCTGATCAAACTGAATCTGGTGAATTACTGATTCAATTCGTTTTTGTATTTCAGGGATGTGTTGTGCTTCCCAGGCATGTTCCAGAAAAGGTATTATTTCAGTGCCATGGCTATGAATATCCAGCGAAATATCGCGGAAAATGTCCGGGTCAGGCTCATCAATAAGACTGACGAGGGCTTCCATTTTTCGTATTTTGTCTTCGCTGGTCATGAGTCTTCAGATTGTCAGGAAGTAATTTTCTCCAGCACATATTCAATCAACTGGGCAATCGATTTTTTGTAATCCTTACTGTAGGTTCGGTTTACTCTGTTGGCAATAATATCGCAAACGGTAACGGTATTATGTCCAAGAGTTTTACCGAGTGCATACAAAGCTGAGGTTTCCATTTCGAAATTGGTGATCACATTTCCATTGTGTTTAAACTTTTCAATTTTATGGTTCAACTCAGGGTAGGCGAGGGGGATTCTCAGTTCACGCCCCTGGGGTCCGAAAAAGCCTGAGGCTGTTGCAGTGATTCCCTGGTGCAGGTTTCCTGCAATTTTGTTAAGAAGCTTATCTGATGCCTTTACAATATAAGGATAAGGTAGTTTTTCACTCCAGTCAGTTTGTTTGATAAAAGCAT
>SKVR01000171.1 GCA_007129355.1 Bacteroidales bacterium
CCGGTTTTTGACAGCAATGTTGGAACGCTGATGGATTTCAGGTTGAACCAGCAGCATGGAGCTACGTTCATGTATGTTTTGCCCACCAGCTCAACCGAGGCCTTGGTAGAATATACGCTGTTCAGCGAAAAAACCCTGAAGGAAGATGAATACATCAGAGAGCTGGAAAAGTATATTCAAAATGAATTGAAAATAAACGATTATGAGATCACCCACCGTGAGTTTGGTGTAATACCCATGTCCAAGGCCCGCTTCAGGCGATACGTGGGTGCAGGCAAAAGGATCATCAACATAGGAACAGCAGGTGGGTTTACCAAACCCAGCAGCGGTTATACCTTTCAGTTTGTGCAGAAACATCTGTTACAGGTAGCCGAACGATTAAAAAACGGCCAATCTCCTGCCATAAAACCTTCATTACGCGAAAGGATGTTTTACTGGTACGACATGACCTTGCTGGAAGTACTTCTTTCCGGCAAACTAACCGGCGAACAGATATTTTCCAGCCTGTTCGGTAAAGTCGACCCTGAAAGGATACTTGCCTTTCTGGCCAATGAAAGCAACTTCTGGGAAGAATTCAAAATACGTAACAGCGTGCCTGTCATACCTTTTATGATGGCGGGGATGAAGCAGTTGGTGATTCCGAGGAAGTAGGATCTTTTTAGTGGTGTGGTCAACCAGATTCGCTCGGTCGTTTTGGATTTACTGCTCCAGCTGATCCAATGCAAATTCATACTCCCTTATCATAGCATTCCCCTGCCCCCAAAGGTCGCCAATGAGCATGTGAAACAGAATGTAGTTCTCCCTTACTTTATTCGGATCAAATATTTCTCTTTGATTCAAAAAATCACCAATCAGGTTCTCCAGCGCCTTGTCCACATATTCCTGCTGTCGGTATATCCGATTAATCAAAAGTCTTGTATCCAGATTCATGCGTGGGTTGGTCTGGCGGATGATATCCCAACTGTCGTAGGTAATTATTTCTGACATAAATGGTCCGTCACGAAATTTCCAGGGATTGAAATTTGTGGCAGTATCCAGACTATTGATAAGAAACTCTTCTGATCGTTCAAGCATCTCCCCATGTCTGGGAGTCCAGGTTTTAAGAATGGCCAGGTTCTGTTTGAATATTTTATTCAGGCAAATAAAAGTTGCCCCGTCGCTTTGTTTCCTCATCATGACAGGGCGACTTTAAGTCACCCCGCCACTAAAATAATCAAAAAAAGGCAGCCCGTTTCCGAACTACCTTTTTCAATAACAATTATTACTTTGGTTCTGTAATCAGCAGATTGCTGAAACACTTATTTCAAATCAAACCGATCAAGGTTCATTACTTTGGTCCATGCGGCGACGAAATCTTTTACAAATTTCTCTTTGTTGTCATCTTGTGCATATAGTTCGGCATAAGCCCGCAACACAGAGTTTGAACCAAACACCAAATCAACCCTGGTGGCTGTCCATTTTGTCTGGTTGGTCTTTCTGTCAACAATATGATACAAATTATCTGAAACAGGTTTCCACGAGTAGCTCATGTCGGTAATATTTACAAAGAAATCATTGGTCAGGACGCCTTCTTTGTCAGTAAATACGCCATGTTTTGCGCCACCATGGTTTGTTCCCAATACGCGCATACCACCTACAAGAACTGTCATTTCAGGAGCGGTTAAGCCCATAAGCTGTGTTCTGTCAAGCATGAGTTCTTCGGGCTTCACGGCATAATCTTCTTTGACCCAGTTTCTGAAGCCATCGTGAATGGGTTCAAGGTCGCTGAAAGATTCGGCATCGGTCATTTCGTCGGTGGCATCACCCCTTCCCGGACTGAAAGGCACCTTAATATCTACCCCGGCTTGCTGTGCTGCTTTTTCAACGGCAGCAGTACCTCCCAGTACGATCAGGTCGGCCAAGCTTACTTTTTTCTCCAGGCTTTGCTGAATTTCCTGAAGTTTTGCCAGCACCTTGCGCAACCTTTCGGGTTCGTTGCCAGCCCAGTCTTTTTGAGGAGCAAGACGAATTCTGGCACCGTTGGCACCACCTCTGTAGTCGGAGCCTCTGAATGTTCTTGCACTGTCCCAGGCTGTATTGATCAACTCTGTTTGCGACAGGCCACTGTTGAGCAACTTCTTCTTCAGGTCTTCAATTTCTGCTTCCGACAGGGTGTAGTCAACCGCCGGAACGGGATCCTGCCAAATAAGATCTTCTTTGGGCACATCAGGGCCCAGATAGCGGTTCTTAGGTCCTAAGTCGCGGTGAGTCAACTTAAACCATGCACGGGCAAATACATCTTCAAAATATGCCGGGTCTTTATGAAAGCGGTCCGATATTTTCCGGTACTCCGGATCCATCTTAATGGCCATATCGGCATCTGTCATGATGGGATTACGGCGTACGCCGGGTATGTGCGCATCAAAGGGCTTGTCTTCCTCTTTCATATTGATGGGTTCCCATTGCCATGCTCCTGCCGGGCTCTTTACGGTCTCCCATTCGTGATTGAGCAAAAGATGGAAATAGGTATGATTCCATCTGTCGGGCTTGCTTGTCCAGGCACCTTCCAGTCCGCTGGAAACAGTATCTTCGGAATGGCCTTTACCTTTGGGGTTTTTCCAACCAAAGCCCTGTTCTTCCAGGTCTGCTTCTTCGGGCTTTGGACCCAGGATGGATGCATCACCCTGTCCATGGGCCTTACCCACAGTGTGACCACCGGCGGTTAATGCAACGGTTTCTTCATCGTTCATGGCCATGCGTTTGAATGTGGTGCGCACATCCTTTGCGGTTCTCAGCGGGTCGGGGTTGCCATCTACTCCCTCGGGGTTTACATAAATCAAACCCATCTGTACAGCAGCCAGGGGATTATCCAGCGACTCACGGTCCTGATCATCGGAATACCGGGCTTTTGTGGGTTCAAGCCATTCTTTTTCAGCTCCCCAATAAATGTCCTTTTCGGGATGCCAAATGTCTTCGCGTCCGCCGCCAAACCCAAAGGTTTTAAAACCCATGGATTCATAGGCCATATTTCCGGCAAGGATAAATAAATCAGCCCATGATAATTTGTTACCATATTTTTTCTTGATGGGCCATAATAACCTGCGTGCCTTATCGAGATTAACATTATCAGGCCAGCTGTTGAGCGGGGCGAAACGTTGATTTCCGGTATTACTTCCACCACGTCCATCAGCAATACGGTAGGTGCCGGCACTATGCCAGGCCATGCGGATCATAAAACCACCATAGTGCCCCCAGTCAGCCGGCCACCACTCCTGGCTATCGGTCATCAGCTTCTTTACATCCGTTTTCAAGGCTTCAAAATCAAGCTCTTGAAACTCTTCACGATAGTTAAAATCTTTTCCGTAAGGATTTGTTTTGGTATCGTGCTGGTGCAAAATATCCAAATCAAGTGCATTTGGCCACCAGTCGCGGTTTTTAGCACCGCTCATATCTGTCGGACGTTTCCCTGTTGCGCCGGTTACCGGGCATCTCATTTTATTCTCATCATTTTCCATATTCTTCAATTTTTAGATTTAACTTGATTTTAGCTTTTAAAAAAACTTTCCGTTGATTTGTAGTTTGATATCTTCAATTTGAAATTCAGAAATCCCTTTTCCCTCAAAATAATTTTCAAGCATTTTATCTAACTGCTCATCATTGTAATCTTCAATACGATCAGACTCGGAGCAATATAAATGGTGATGATTTTCCATAATGGCATCATATCTCATTATATCTTTTTCCGTTTTCACTCTTTTTATCAGGCCATTCTCCGTTAATGCATCCAGCACTTTGTATACTGTTGCAGTGGCTATATTGGGGTAGGTTTTCTTGATATACTTAATGATACTTTCGGCGGTAGGGTGATTGTTGAGTTTTATTAAAGCTTCGAAAACAGCAATCCTTTGAGGGGTAACTTTGAGGCCTTTGTCAACAAGTCGGTGACTGATTTCTTCTGCTTTCATATGCGGGTTTTATTAAAGAGAATCATTCTCTTTTGATAACTAGCAAATATAAAGTTTATTGATCCCAAAGTCAAGAAGAACCGATTATTTTTTCATATTTAACAAATCCGTTCAGAGAACAATTCATTTATTTACATGTTTACATATAATCAAAATTTGAAATATGAAAATGCAGGAAAAAGCTTTTCCAAACCAGAGTATGAATATCATGTTTTGAGGGAATTACAAAATGTTTAATACAAATTTACAACAACAACTTCTTCAGCCCCGCATCTGGGCGCTTATAATGGGTATTATCCTGGTGTTACTCCACCGGCTGGTTGGGGAAGTAAACCCGGCGATTGACTATATTTTCTTCGGCATCTTTGTTATCCTGATCGGCATTCCGCACGGAGCCGTAGATCACCTTGTGGAAGAAAAATACTTTCAAAAGCAGAAAAAGCCCTTTTCCCTGTTCCGCTTCCTGTTAAAATACATCTTGCAAATTTTGGCCTATGCCCTGCTTTGGTTTTTTATGCCGGTGTTAAGCCTTTCGCTGTTCCTGTTACTATCAGCCTGGCATTTCGGTGAGTCGGATATGCAACCTGCACCTCGGCATGTGCTCTGGAAAGTTAGTCAGATGCTTTTGGGCACGCTGGTTCTTTTCTTTATTTTGATGCGTGAACCGGCCTTTACTGCAGATCTGATCTTTCGTATCACCAGAGAAAGCGCACTGGCCTTGAACAGCTGGCAATGGGCTGCAGGTAATTCCATCCGGATTTATAGCGTTTTGATGGTATCACTTATATTGATAAGCTTTTGGGCACAGCGGGCGGAGCCTCTCAAATGGCAACCTGTAAAATGGATCAATTTTATATTGCTACTGGGAGTGATCTTTTTTTTGCCGCTGCTGCCCGCTTTTGCCTTATATTTCGGCGGCTGGCACTCGCTGAACACTTTCGATCATATGTCAGAATTTCTTGGTGAAAAAAAATTAGTATGGCGGCTATGGAAAGCAGCCCTGCCTTTTACTCTTTTGGCCATTTTTTTCCTGGGCCTGACTGCCCTGCTATGGTCAGGTCTTCTGAGCCATATTGATCCCCTGCCAGTACTCTTCATCTTTATCGCTGTAATTACCTTGCCGCATCTGCTGGTGATGAATAAGATGTTTTCTGAGAAGAGGTCTTAGATAACATTCACCATAAACGCCTGTTTATGTGGTATATACTGAATTAAACAGAACATAGTCAGTTGTTAAGTCCGTACCCCATCCTTTTGCTCCGGCTTTTCCGTTATTCAGGTCAAGCTTGATGCTGAGGTGTGATTCTCTTAATAGTTTTTTAAGGTGATTCCGGTCATAAGTTGCCGGAACTCCTTTCTTGAGAACCTTTACAGATTTACCATCTGAACCAAGGTATAGATCGGTATCTTTATAATTGTATGGAAGCCCGGCATTTCCTGCTGCACCGATTATCCTTCCCCAATTGGGATCCCTGCCAAACATCGCCGTTTTGACAAGTGTTGAATCTGAAATTTTTCTTATCATGGTTCTTGCATAATCTTCACTGGGGGCATTTACAATTTCATATTCAATATATTTTGAGGCCCCTTCCCCATCAAGTACAATTTGCTGGGCAAGATGCGTCATCATCAATTCCAGGTTTTCCTTAAAAACAGGGTAGTACGTGTCCTTTTTGGTTTTAAGAACGTCATTTTGCGCCAAACCATTGGCCAGTACAAGTACCATGTCATTGGTAGAGGTATCGCCATCAACCGTAATCATGTTGAATGATTTGTCAGCAGCCTCCTTTACCATTTCTTTTAACAGGACGGGTTCAATGGCAACATCGGTAACAATAAAAGCCAGCATGGTTGCCATATTGGGATGGATCATCCCCGACCCCTTGGCTACACCCCCCATATTTATTTCACGACCATCCAGTTCAAACTCCACAAACCCTTCCTTGGCAAAAGTATCGGTGGTCAGTATGGCATTGGCTACAAAGGTACCTGCAGTAGATTTATTGGTAAGCTTTTTTACATTTTCCCGTATCCCGGCAACAATTTCATCGGTGGGAAATGGCTCACCGATGATTCCTGTAGAAGCAACTATCACCAGTTCCTGATCAATCCCCAGCTCTTCAGCCAGCGATTGCGACATGGCCAGGGCCCCTTGCTTCCCCTGTTCGCCTGTTGCGGCATTGGCATTACCCGCATTTACAACAATTGCCTGTGCTTTTCCATCGGCAATATGTTGTCTTGACAAGATGACCGGTGCAGCAACCACCTGATTTTGCGTAAATACAGCTGCTGCACTGGCGGGAACTTTAGAATAAATGATGGCAAGATCCCTGCGCATGGATTTCACGCCTGTGTGTGCGCCCCAGCAGGAAATACCTCTAACGTTTGTTATGTTTTTTATCATGCTCATAATATGATGCTAAAAGTTTGATTTAATTTTTGGCTACTAATTACGGATTTAAAGGCACCTGACGAAGACCTTCGGTTTCATCGAAGCCAAACATAATGTTCATATTCTGTATGGCCACACCGGAAGCTCCCTTGAGCAGGTTGTCAATAACGCTGATCACGATGATCGTATTTGTGCGTTCATCGTAAGCCGGAAAAATATCACAGAAATTTGATCCCCTGACATCCTTAATGGCAGGTGCCAGCTTGCGTATTCGTACAAATGGGGCATCAGAATAAAATTCCTTGTAGGATTTTATTAGTGATTCCTCATTCATTTTTTGTGTTGGCCTGGCATAGATGGTTGAAAGGATACCCCGGTCTACCGGCAATAAATGAGGTGTAAATTGAATGATAGTTTCTTTACCGGAAATCCGGCCTAATATTTCCTGCATCTCTATGGTATGACGGTGTCTCTTCAAACCATAGGCCTTAAAATTATCATTCACATTGGAATAAAGATTAACTGCTTTAGCTGTGATACCGGCTCCGGTAACACCGGTTTTTGAGTCCACAATAACCGATTCAGTATTTATAAATCCCCCCGACACCATAGGTGCAATGCCCAGGATGGCACTCATGGGGAAACAACCGGGATTTGCGACCAGAGTTGCATTTTTGATCTCGTCAGAGAATAATTCGGGACAACCGAAAACGGCTCTTTCAATCCCTTCGGGGAAAGTATGTTTCATGTTATACCATTCTTCATAAACCCCGCCTGAGCTCAACCGGAAATCTCCTGAAAGGTCAATGATCTTAAAAGACCTGTCACCGTATCGTTTTACAAAATCCATCGAAACTCCATGCGGCAGTGCAAGAAAAACAAGATCCAGATCATAATCATCGATCTGATTCAGAGACACAAGTTTTTGATCTGCAATTCCCTGTAGAAAGGGGTGAACATCAGAAAGCAATTCACCAGCCCTGCTTTCAGAGGTGATGAGAGAAATTTCAACATTGGGATGTCCGGTCAGAAGACGCACCAGTTCCGATCCGGTATAGCCGGTTGCTCCTATAATTCCTATTTTCTTCTTCATTATTATTGTTTTAAAGTATAGTAACTATTCAAGTTTTTCAGACTGAAGGCTGAAGGCTTTTAGACTGGTCTGTTCCTGCCATCGATTAACCTACGGCCTAAACACCTGAACAATTACAAAATATATAATACCGTAGTTATGAAAAAATTGCGGTTACTCATCATATCTTATCCAGTGAATCTTTCAATACCTCCATGACTTTTTCTAGATCTTCATAATGTATATTCAAAGGTGGAAGCAACCGTAGCACATTTCCGGCAGTAGCATTGGCAAGAACACCTTTTTCCATCATCTTTTGCACCAGTGGTTTGGTTTCAAAGTCAAACTCCACACCGATCATCAATCCTTTACCCCGGATCTCTTTTACAGACTTATTATCCATTGCCGCTATCTGCAATCTTATCCATTCGCCTTTTTCTGTGGCCTGCTGAAGCAGATTTTCTTCTTCCAAAACCTCAAGGGTTGCCAGAGAAGCCGCGCACACCAATGGATTTCCCCCGAAAGTAGTTCCATGATCGCCAAATTCTATAGCTGAGCTAACCTTTTCATTTGATAAAACCGCGCCTATGGGAACACCACCGCCTAATGACTTGGCAAGTGTCATAATATCAGGTTCGACCCCATAATGTTCTTTGGCAAACATTCTGCCGGTCCTTCCCATGCCACACTGAATCTCATCAAAAATCAAAACTATATCCTGCTCGTTGCAAAATGCCCGTAATTCTTCCATAAATTCTTTACCGGCAACATTTATTCCTCCCTCACCCTGAATGGGTTCAATGATTATGGCCGCAGTATTTTTGCCGGCTACTTTCCTTACCGCATCCATATCATTAAAAGGAACCTGTGTAAATCCACCGGGAAGGGGGCCGAACCCTTTCTGCATTTGCTGCTTACCTGTTGCTATGGTGGCCAGTGTACGTCCGTGAAAGGAGTTTTCGAAAGATATAATATCTCCGCCCTTGCCCTTGCTATGTGCATACTTTCTGGCAATTTTCATGGCTCCTTCAACAGATTCGGCACCACTGTTGGCAAAAAATACACGGTCAAGGCCTGAAAGCCGGACCAGCTTTTCGGATAATCTGACCTGCGGTTCGCTAAGATAAAAATTGGAAATATGAATCAGCGTTTCTGCCTGTTGCTGTATCGCACCGACCACTTTGGGATGACAATGCCCGACACAGTTAACGGCTATACCACCAATCATATCTATGTATTCGTTTCCTTCCACATCCCATACATGAGCTCCACTGCCCCGGGAAAGAGTCAGCGGATAACGTTTAAATGTCTGTAAGTAATATTTTGTATCCTGTTCCTGATAATGCTTATTAAGTTCTTTTTCCATTGATTTTTTATTTACTATACTATTTCCTGATGACAGTCCCAACTTCTTTGTTCGCAAAAAGTTCTGATATCTGCTCAGGTACGGTACCGTTAATAATCCTGGCAAAACCAGCACCGTTATTTAATGCTATTTCACAGGATTCAATTTTTGGGATCATCCCTCCCTGAATAATCCCCTTATCTTTAAGGGTAATTAATTCGCTAAGCCCGACATCGCGTATAATAGTGCCGGGATCATCCTTATCAAGCAGTAAGCCATCAACATCTGTTAACACAACATAATGCTCCGCCGAAATGGCACCGGCAACATGACCGGCAAACATGTCTCCATTGATATTATAATCTGTTCCGGCCTCATCAGATGCCAGGCAGGTAATTACCGGAATGAAATCATTTTCAAGCAAAAGCCTGATCAGTTCGGGGTTAACCTTTACAACATCACCCACCTGACCCAGATCTGCAATTTCGGCTTTCCCGTTCACTATACGCTGATGTATTCGTTTTTCGGCAATTACTGTTTTGCCGTCCTTTCCGGATAGTCCGACTGCTTTTAAACCCATTGCATTAATTATCGATACGAGGCTGCCGTTAACTTTTCCTTTTAAAGCCATCTCAACATATTCCATGGCCTCAGGAGTTGTTTTACGTTGTCCGTCAATGAATTCCGATTCTATTTTTGCCTCATCCAGAGCTAACTTGATAAATGGTCCTCCTCCATGCACTATAACCACGTTGTTTCCCGCCTTTTTCAAGGAACATATGCTTTCCAGTATTTTGAATTTCAGATTAGGATCTGTCATGGCGTTACCACCATATTTGAATAGTAATGTACTTTTAGCATTCATAATATTTCAGTAAAATTAAAATATATTCAAAACGGATTTGAATTCAGGTATTGAATCCATTAACAGAAGGGTAACAATGGCCAGTACTGAGTCAACCGCAAATATTGTCGGATTCAGAATTTTTATTCGAAAATAATTTGGTTAAGTATCTGGTATGATAAAACTTGTAGGCGCCGTTTATCACATACATCTTAAGCTGACGTGATATAATCATCCTTCCCGAAAAATCGGGACAGGCTGTGTGTTTTAATAGCATTGTCATGGCTCTGTTCATAACACAAAGTTAAGGGTTTTTTGTCTATTTCAAAACAGTACGGTTTTTGGGAAAGCTTACCGGTGTTATCAAAAGTAGTCCGGGCAGGACTTTGAGTCGTACCCGGACGAATCATGCCCGGACTTAAGAAACAAAGTTATCATTCAATATGTAGCTTGTACTTCTCCCTTCTGCTTCTTCCTTTTTCAGT
Organism: Bacteroidales bacterium; assembly: GCA_007129355.1. GTDB lineage: Bacteria > Bacteroidota > Bacteroidia > Bacteroidales > UBA7960 > SKVR01. The sequence goes on from SKVR01000171.1 coordinate 10,083, forward strand.
ACATTCTTATTAATCAAATCGTTGATGTCTCTTATGGCTGTATCCTTTGAGCATTTTGCAATCTTTGCCCATTTTGAAGAAGTCAGGTTTCCATAAAATCCAAATTTATCGTTGTAATATTTGCGACGATTAAGCTGGTTAATCGTTGCTCGGTTAATTATTATCGAAAAATTAATCTTCCTGCCAATGGGCAGGATTGTTTCTGATATATGTTGAAATGCGATGATATTCCGCATTGTTCCTGATAATGTGATCGTGAAACCGCGATTGCCAGGCAAAATCCGTATGTATTAACCTGGCATTTTTCGTCACCTCGATTTTAAATCCCCGAATTATGGATGCCAGGTTTTTGGATTGTGGGCCGAATTGGTTTTTTTGTGTTACAGACGCAATGCAATGTGTCTGTAACAATCTGGATTTTGCCAAACCAGGAAATGCGATTTTGTGTGCATATGGTAACAAAATAGGCGGAATTCCGGCCATAATCCCAGTTTTTTAATCGGGCAGAGGGTATACGGTATCTATTTTGAAATTTATCGGACATGGTTTGGTATTCAATGCAGTTCGGGCACGACTTTGATTCGTACCCGGACTTTAAATCACGATTTTATGAAATCAGATTTGCCTTAGACCTATTTATGAATGTCCAGTTTATCGGGGTTTTGTCTGCAATCCCAGACTTTGAGCACTAGAATTAAATACTTACTTTAACCATTCCTGCACCTTTTTGTCCATTTCAGCCTGTGAAGTATAATTTCCCTTTCTGCCATCTTCACTTCCCATAAGAAGCTCTTTCTCCTGCTTATCAGTCAAATCAATATAAGGTTCTTTCTTTTTATAATCCAGCAAGGTTTTTATGGCATTTAAAAACTCAGCGTCATCAATATCGAAAATCCTTTTGATTAACTCCCTTTTTAACTCAACGGTATCCATAAGATTCAATTTTTGTTGCAAGTTCAGTTGAAGAGTTGAAAGGTGGAAAAATTGAAGAGTCTAAGGGTTGAGGGAGAGTGAAGTTGGATGAAGAGGAGTGCTCAGGTATTGGGCTGGGGATGGATACTAAACCCACTAACCATTATTTATGAAGACCGGGTTTAGAGAAATGACACAGTTAACTGAACATGCCCTATCCCACGATCATTTCATTGATTCGGTTTTGTAATTCCTGGATTTCTTCGGTGACAGGTAGTTTTTTGTCAAGAACATGAACGACTATGCTCTCTTCGGTGATGACGGTACTGGCGGTACCCGGAAGCAGGCTTATGACCCAGGCAAGAATCAGGGTCTTTTGCTGATCCGGGTCGTGTTCAATGGTTATAAAATCAGGATCTATCGGAACAGTTCGGAAAAAAACCCGTCGGGCCACATCCCAACCACCTCGCAAGGCCGTAATGAGAAAATAGGGAAAAAATCGTACGACTCCCAGGGGGCTTATAACCCATTGCCCGGGAGGCACAGTATAAATACTGATAACTGCGGTAACGGCTATAAAGAGGACCACGAACCCAATGTCGCTGATTTGATGGCCCCCAACCAATACAAACCAACCTGCCGCGAATATAACAAATCGCAGAAGAAAGCTTTGGATAAGAATTCTACTTTTTTTCATCGTATTAATAGTTATTGAAGTAAGAGGAACATAGTCAGGAAAAAGATAAAAAAGCCGATTCCGACAAACTCCCAGCGCCGGAGTAAAGCTTCTGCGGAAGCACTGATTTGTGATGTTCGTTTGTCATCTGAAATTCTATAAAACAATTTCTCGGGGCCTTGCAGCGATTTCATGCCGGAATCCAGCAAAGAAATTCCCTTCCGGAGAAATTTTGCTAAAACATTTCCAAACAGAAGGATTATGTGAAGAAAATCGCCCGGTGGCAATACAGGCTTTTTCGTTGGCCACCAGTTAAAAGTGGCGAACTTCAGGGTAAAAGCCATAAGAATAACTCCTAC
>SKVR01000028.1 GCA_007129355.1 Bacteroidales bacterium
CCATGCTGTAATATCCGTATTCATCAGAAAGTTCTCCGATGATACGTATAGCATCGCGTGCCGTGGGGGCTTGCATCAGTGCCAGTTGCATGAGTCCGGTATAATCAACTCCACCGGTTGTGTCGAAAAGCTCACGATGCCCACCAAAAGTACTCTCACCAATGGCCACCTGCTTTTCGTTAATGTAACCCACAACATGGTAGGTGCTTTCAGGGAGAGGGATTTTGGCCAGGGGTTTATGGCTGCCCCGGTAATATGCCTGAAAGTAGGATCCGGGTGCTTTAGGTCCGCCATCAAAAATGTATAATTCACCATAGCGAATGTGCGAATCAGCAGCATAGCTGATCATGGAAGAGCCGTCAGCCGATGCCCCTGGAGTTACCAGGTAACTGGTGCAGGCCAGAACCGGAAGGGCCAGAATATGTAAAAATAAAGCAGTTACTAATATATTCCTGTTCATTTGAATTTGATTTTTGTTACTATTTTTTGTGAAGGCAAACCTACGCAAAATTTTTGAAAAGCTCTCCTTTTTCCCACGGTTACAATGCTCTGAAAAAGTTTATTATGCGCAGCATTTTTGGTTCTCCCAAATAAAAAACCGCCTGTTTGCGGCAGGCGGTCTCGGGAAATTCATGAAATCTATATCAGATACTTTTTCTGAACTTGAAAAATGTAAAAGTGATGATCATTAACATTATCAGAATTATGGGCCAGTTGCCAAGGGGAAGGGGGTAAGGCTCGTCATCGCCCGGGTCGCCGGAATCATCCGGATCACCGTGATCACCAGGATTTTTCGGCTCATTTGGCTCATTTGGGTCGCCGGGATCTATACCTGTGAAGCCTTCGGTACCGATAAATACCCAGGAGTCAAAACTTCTGTCGCCTGCATCGGCTATGGCCAGTTTGATGGAATGGGTTTCCCCCGGGGTAACAATACCTGTGGCTGTCATAAGAACGGTATAGCCATCCATTTCGGTACAGAAGGGGCCGGGGCGATCATCATTATCAATAAAGTATTCACTGTTATTGTTATTATTGATGCTGTTGATGGAAATTCGATCGCCTGTGCCGGGAACGAGGGCTATGTTTTCTCCGTTAAGAAAGAACCCGAAAACATCATTGTAGGGCGATCCTACCCATTCGTTATACTCCTCTGAGCCAAAAACAAAGCTTATATAAAGCGTATCGAACAAGGGAACAAATTCGAACTCAAGTATGGTGGCATCAAAGGTATCGTAACCGGGAATCAGGGCTTCAAGATCTTCATCACCTGGAAGTTCCAGCACCCCGGTTGCACCTGCATATTCATTGGGGCCAAGTGCATTTCTGATAAAACCTGTACTCAGAATAATACCACTATCTAATCCTATTCCTGCATCTGAACCGCCTGTAAACAGACCCGCTGAAGCATTATTTCCTGATGTCCCATGGAAGTTCAACAGGTTATAGGATTGGATATCGGAACCCAGAATGGTTTCAATGAGTGTACTTTCAGTTATGTTGTTTTCATCAAAATGGCTGAATATAAAACCAGCACATTCGCTCTTTAATCCGGGAGGCAATTCTCTTACAAAATCGGGTTTACGTTCCTGTGCAAAGGATAAAAAAACCAAAAAGCTGAAAAACAAGGTCAGGATATTTTTCATAAATAGGTATTTAATTAAAATCACTGGTTCCTTAAACTGTTTTATTTAATTAACGGATAAACACGCAAACTTATCTGACAAATCAAAATTAGCACAATTTATTCATGATTGTCATTTTAGAATGTTTTGAGAATGCCGTTGTGAATAACTTTTTTGGCTTTTCACGAATGTATAGTTTTAGTTTTAGTTTTAAGGAAGCACAGCTGTCCTGTCTGAAAATCAGAGCTTCATAATAGATTCAGGTACAACTGCATTTTTTGTTTTGGAATGAGTGTATCAGGAAAACCTGATGAAACTATACCATAATAGCACGCACGGCTAAATATTTTTTTACCTTTAATTTGTTTTAATAAACAATGAAAATCAGGGCTTTGGATAAAAGAAAGAAACATCAAAAAGATAAATTGCCGGCACATCAATCAAAGGAAGCCTATATTCAAAAGTTTAAACCTTTGCTTTTTGCATTTATAAGCTGGTTTATATTACTTGCATTGTTGCACCTGCCGGGAATAAAGGATTTTGTGCGATATGTCATGGTCAGCTTTACACATTCTTCGGCAATCGTTATGGGTAAACTTATGTTTTTGCCAGTTGCGGATAAAGGTTATCCTGTTATGGATTTCGCAGGATTCAGTATGCAGGTGATACTCGAGTGCACAGCTTACAATTTTTATCTTTTTGTCCTTATGATAACGGTATTTGCTCCCTGGACTCTCAGACAAAAGTTGATAAATCTTGCTGTTTTCGCCGGTGTGATTTATATAACCAATAACCTTAGGTTTCTTATTATGGGAGCCATTGGTCGTTATTATCCTGCCATGTTTGATAATATACATGATTACCTGTGGAATATTCTTTTTGCAATACTGGTTTTTATGATCTTTCTTTGGGCCGACAGCAGGTCAGGCAATCAAATATTTGCAACGGCAAAACAATCATGAGTTTCTAATTTAATCAGATCAATGTATAAGAAAATCATCATACTCATAGGCGCATCACTGATCGTAACCCTATTATGGTTCAGTGGTCTGGAAAATTTGTATGCTGATTTCCTGACATTTGGTACCAACACAGTATTGAGTGTAGGGAGCGATCAGACTTATTTAAAACTTGAAAAGTATGATGCAGAATTGATTTTCAGGGTGCATACTGTTATTGATGGAAGAAAAGGGTCATATCCGCAAGCAGCGCAAAGCTTATTGTTACCTGCAGTTATTATTCTAAGCTGGCTTATCGTAATATTTTATTCCCTGCCTCTGAAAACAGCCTTAAAACAAGCATTTTTCGATGTTGGTATTTTTCTGATTTTTCAGATCATTTTCATGATTTTGCTCACATCTTATTATAATTCAAACCTGGCAAAATATTTTTTTCATTTGATGCTGGAATCTTTTTACATCCTTGCAATCATTATTATTATTAAAGATTCGTTGAAATATCCTGAAATCTGGAGCAGAAAATCTGTGGCTGACTCAGTATCTGTATGTTTCTGAAAAGGGATGATATCGGAACAGGCTTTTTTGCTTAAAGTAAAATTTATTCCGGTTGACAAAGAGAATTAATTATATATCACAATCATGTTGTTTTACAAAATAGGTTATCATGTTTTATTAACACTATAGGTTAATTTGTTGAAAAAAAAGATGTGTTTGTGTAAAATTTTATTGTCTGATTTTCATGTATATAGTTAATTTGTTACTTTTGCAATAATCAATTAAAAGACCCGTTTATTTTTCAAAAACAATCCTTTTTCAAAAGGAAAAATAAGAGAAATAAATCAAAAAATTTTGATTTTACTTCAATCATGTACGAGGGGTATAAAATATCAAAGGAACGTATTCCGGTAACGATAATCACAGGCTTTCTGGGTTCCGGAAAAACTACCCTCCTGAAGAATATCATTCGAAAAAATCACAACACCCGCTTTGCTATCATTGAAAATGAATTCGGAGAAATGGGAATCGATGGTGAACTTGTATCGGCCGAGAATAGTTCGGTTTACGAGCTTACCAATGGCTGTATTTGCTGTTCACTGAGCCGTGATTTTTACAATTCACTTCAGATCATCGTTGAAAAACAAAATGACATTGATCATCTTTTAATTGAAACTACGGGTATAGCCGATCCCATGAGTGTTATTGATCTTTTCATTTCTAATAATACACTCGAAAAATATTTTCAGGTAAACAGTGTAATATGTCTTGCCGATGCTTCCAGTCTGGAAAATACCCTTGAAAGTGAAGTAGATTCCCGCAAACAAATCGCTTTGTCTGATCTTATTATTATCAATAAGGTTGATAAGGCCTCTGACTCCCAGCTTGAAAATCTGAAAGACACAATTACTGATATCAATCCCATGGCAGAAATTGTGGAAACATCCTACGCTCAGACCAATGGTACACCCTTACTGCAAACCCATGCCTATTCTTCATCTCACATAGAAAAAACAACAAAATCTTTCCGTAATATCAATGTGTCGCTCCACGAAGTGGCACGTTCAGCAAATATTCCTGCTGAAGACAGGAAAAACCACCGACATGATATTCATGCTGAAGGTTTTATCTTTGATGAGTGCTTCGACCAGGAGCTTTTTAATATCTGGATGTCCAGTTATTTGTATTTCAACCAAGCCACACTTTATCGTGTAAAGGGCATTCTCAACTTCAGGGATAAGGACAAAAGAAGCATCTTTCAGGCCGTTAAAGGGTCCTATTTGTTTGAAGATGGTACCGACTGGAAAGACGATGAAACCCGTTATTCCAAGATTGTTTTCATCGGAAAATCCATAGATCGAGTGGAGCTGGGCAAAAGTTTACAGAAACTTTTCCAGAGTTTCAATAATAAGTCAAAAAGAAGAAGTGCCTGACCGATTTGAATGTTAGTTCTCAGAAACCAGCTGCCAGCAGGAAATCTCTTCCATTCACAAATCCTAATTCGGTAAGGTATTCTTCAATATAACTGAAAGCTCCCCGACTTCCAGTAAGAGATAAGATAAAAAATTTGCCAGGTTTATTAATTTCAGTATACATTTCACAATCACTCCTTCTTGCTTTTCGCGGGTCGATGTCGATATAAAAAAGAATCTTATAACCCATCTCTTGAAGTTTTCCAGCCTTTTTTCGGGCTACCTTACCGGCACCCCATATTACAATTTCAGGATAATATGGGTTGTGTTTTCTTAACCAGTTATCAATATAGGTTAGTTTTGTTTGAAAAAAAGCTTCAGTGGAGTATCTTAAGTCTGTCCGGCTAAGCCTTGTGGGCGTATCATCCCAAAGTAAGATAAATTCAGGTATTTTGGCCATAATGGCACCCCTTTCCAGCCAACGCAGCCATAGTTCATAATCTTCCGGGAAGTCTCCGTTTCGGTAACCTCCCCAGTCAGATATACAAGAGCTTCGGAACATTACGCTGGGGTGAGCAATAGGAGATTCAAGGAAACGGTATTTGAAAATCTGACTATGGGTTAGCAAGCTATTAATCCAGTCAATGTAATATTGGTAGCCATCAGTCTTTGATTTATTATCCGAAATGTGTTTTACCCTGCCTGCACACAAATGGATATGGCTGTTAGTTTCCAGAAATTTGTACTGCAACTCCAGTCGCCCTGGTAGAGAGATATCATCTGCATCCATGCGGGCTATGTAAGGGCTTTGGCAATGTTGCAAGCCTTTATTGAGAGCAGGCACAATTCCCTTTTCAGTTTCTGTTATGAGTTTTATGCGGTCATTCTGGTCGCAAAACTTCATTGCAATTTCTAATGATTCGTCATCTGAACCGTTGTTTATCAGGATTAACTCCCAGTCTAAGAAGGTTTGCTTTATAATGCTTTCTATGGCTCTTCCCAGTTTGTGACCGGGATTCAGAAATGGAAGAAGTACGGATACTGAAGCCATAGAAGTAGCTGATTTTAGAATTATTCGGAGCAAATTTTAATGCAATTGCTCATTAAATGCTTTAAAATTGTAAAATTAGAATTTATTTTTCAGGCTTTGAGTTGATAATGTATAATTGCATGAGAAGTGAATGAGTTTAAAACAGAAACCTAATATCATTTTGATGTAATATTTATCAATATCCCATTTTAAAACCACTAATTTTACAGCTTTAAAGCCTTTTTTAACCAAAGACTTTCTGATGTCAGAACAAAAGAATTCATCGGAAGAAAGGATTATTTTTGTAAAAGCCAGATAAGCACTTTTAAAATGTTCTTCTATAGCCCTCCTTACATACTTCAAAAACTTTGTCCATCTGTCCTGCACTGGAAGGTTGATACACAAGAAAAGGAAATTTATCTGACGTTTGACGACGGACCTTCAAGCAGTATTACCCATGAAGTTCTTCGGGTTCTTGAGCATTATCAGGCCAAGGCCACCTTTTTCTGCAATGGAAAACAAGCCCTTGAAAATCCGGAAATTATTGAAATGATAAAGCAATCAGGACATGGCCTGGGAAATCATACTTTCAGTCATATAGATGGATGGAAAAGCTCAGAAATAGATTATTTCCGGGATGTAAAGCGCTGTAAAGAAGTTTTTCACTCATCATTATTCAGGCCGCCCTTTGGCAGAATAACACGTGAACAAGCCAGAGTGCTCAGCAAGCAATACCATATTGTAATGTGGTCGCTGATGACCTATGATTTTCATCCAAAGATTAATTCGGAAAGAAGTTTAAAAGAAATGATTAGAAAGGCAGCCCCGGGATCTATATTACTTATGCATGATTCAGAAAAAGCCGAAGGTAAGGTCATAAGTATTTTAACGGGTGTGCTAGAGTATTTTTCCGGATCAGGCTTTACCTTTAACAGTCTTGAAGATGCATTTTCAAGAAAAACGTAATTATTTGATATGAAGGTATATAAAAGGCTGTTTCGGAGTGGGGAAATGGAATTGAAGACAAAAGGGAAATTGGGGAAATCTTCAGGGGATACCGAAACAGCCAGAAGATAAAACAAAAGGAACGACTAATGGTTTATCCCTATAAAGATATGAATATTATTTGATTATACAAAAATAATAGCAGGCCTAAGGTGCTCATTTTTTTCGCTTTGGGCTTAAAAAAAAACATCTTTCCGTAAATAATGATAATTTTGCCATTCGTTTGGCGTTGAGAAAATAGCCCGACATTTAGTAACTTAAAATTCATCATGGTGAAATCCCTTTTCCCCTTCCGGAATCTGATTTTCTTGTTATCACTGCTTTTTGCTGCAGCATGTGCCAATATTGTGGCACCTACCGGAGGACCCCGCGATGAAGACCCGCCCGTAGTGCTCAGAAGTACACCCCCAAATTATTCTACTCATTATAAAGGCGAAGATGTAAGAATATTTTTTGATGAATTTGTTGAATTGAAAGATCTCAGGCAAAACCTGCTGGTTTCGCCACCCCTTGAAAATGATCCGGAGATTAGAGTGAGAGGTCGTTCAATCATCATGAGTGTTGAAGATACATTGGCATCCAATACAACTTATAATTTCTTCTTTGGCGAGTCAATTGTAGACATAACAGAAGGTAATGCTATTCCGAATTTTCAGTTTGTGGTATCCACGGGTAGTTATGTCGACTCTCTTTCTGTGGCAGGCAATGTGGTTAATGCCTCCACACTTGAACCCGAACCAGGAGTTTTTGTCATGATGTATGATAAAATTTTCGATTCGGTACCCATGCTTCAAAGGCCGGTATACATCTCAAAAACTGATGAAGAAGGAAATTTCTTCATTGGCAATATGCGCGATGGGGAATACCTTATGTTTGGATTGAGAGATGTAAATTCCAATTACCTTTACGACAGTGCCGATGAGAAAATTGCTTTCCTTGACAGCCTGATAAGACCAGAGTTTGCCGGCCACCTTGGTCGCCCTGTTGTTGAAGCAGATGATTCCGAAATTCAGGATGAAGAGCTTTCAGATGAACTCTTACCAGAAGAGTCTGATAGATTAGACATTGCATCAGATGATACCTTAACGGTATCTGATTCACTGTATCTGCAGACCTCTATAATAACTCCCCGTTACAAGTTGTTTCTCTTTCAGGAGAAGGATACCGTGCAGCGGCTTATGTCGGCAACTCTTGCCCGCAAAGGTAGAATCAATTTTGCCTTTCGCTCAACTACCGACTCGGTACATGTCAGGGATTATAAAAACCCGCTACCAGATGATTGGAAAATATCAGAGTACAACAAGACCCGCGATACACTCTCATTCTGGTTTGCAGATTTGGGAAGAGATTCGCTTTTCCTGGAAGTTTTTGACCGGGAGCGTTTACTCGATACGATAAAGATTTCCCTTGTCCCAAGGGCTGTGCGGGGCAGGGGAGCCCCAACCGAGGACGATGTGCCCGTTTTGAATATAAGCACACCTACGGTTAGTGCCCGTAAACAACCTTATTACCGCAAATTTGAACTGTTAAGCCAGACACCGTTGCAGCAATTGGTGATGGATTCGGTTAAAGCATTTGTTAGCGACAGCATACCCTTTCCTGTTGATTTTGATTTTATGGATCAGGTAAATCGTCGGCTCCAAATGACTCCGGAGTTAAAGCCCGACTCTTCCTATCGTTTAAAAATACTTCCGGGTGCCATTACAGATATCTTCGGGGCTGTCAACGATACCCTGAATTATGTTTTCCAAACCACAACAAGAGAAGATTACGGTTATATTATGGTAAATATTCAGTTGCCGGTAAAAGAAACAAAAGCAGTTATTGCAACCGATACCATTGCCACAATTTCTGATTTTGACATACATTTTGTTCCTGATGATTCAGAATTTGAGCTTTATCTGGAAACGGATACCATTTTCGCTTTAGATTCTCTGGCTGCCGATACTTTGAAGGCGCCCGAGGAAATCCAGTATATACTTCAGCTTCTGACGGAAAAATGGGAGATTGTTGCAGAAAAAATAATAACTGAAAACAGAATATATAACTTCGAACATTTGCGTGCGTCTACCTTTCGGCTTCGTCTGATTCATGATCGCAACCGCAACGGCAAATGGGATACCGGCAACTACCTCGATGGTGTGCAACCTGAGAGGGTATCCGTTTACCCCGATAAAGTGCAATCGCGTCTTAACTGGGATGTAGAAGTTTTGTGGGATCTGAGCCATGAGTAAGTAACGTATTTTCAGTGTTTGAGCACTTTACCGTTAAGCTTTGTTATTTAATTAACAATGTTTAGCTAATGTGAATATAATTCCTGTTTTTACGCTTTTTTAAATGGTTTAAATCCATAACTTTGCGCCAAATATTTTCCTGTCACCCTTAAATTAGATTTCATGAAGTTGTCGCATATTGAACACATTGGTATTGCAGTAAAAGATCTGCAGGCATCCATTAAATTTTATGAAGAAGTACTGGGTCTTGCCTGTTATGCTATCGAAGAAGTAAAAGACCAGAAAGTTAAGACTGCTTTTTTTATGTTGGGGGGTACCAAAATAGAACTTCTTGAGTCAACTGATCCTGAAGGACCAATCGGAAAATTTATTGAGAAAAAAGGAGAGGGTGTTCACCACCTTGCATTTGCAGTTGAAGGTATCGAAAATGCACTTGCCACACTTAAGGATAAGGGCGTTCAACTGGTTGATCATCAGCCTCGCAAAGGAGCAGAAGGTCTTGATATTGCCTTCTTACATCCCAAATCAACAGGCGGTGTTCTTACCGAGCTGTGCGAAAACAAAAATAAATCTTAACATATAAAAACCAGGACCTTTTATGTCGTTTGAAAGAAAAATCAGAGAGCTACTCGAGAAGCGTGAGCTGGCCAAACTCGGTGGTGGTCAGAAACGGATTGATGCCCAGCATAAAAAAGGGAAGCTCACCGCCCGTGAACGTATCGATATTCTGCTTGATGAAGGAAGCTTCGAAGAGTTTGATATGTTTGTTACTCATCGCTGTACAGATTTTGACATTGATGGGCAAAAGATTTATGGCGATGGTGTAATAACAGGGTTTGGTACAGTCGACGGCCGCCTGGTATATGTTTATGCCCAGGATTTTACGGTTTTCGGTGGTTCGTTGTCGCAGGCCTATGCAGAAAAGATTTGTAAGGTGTTGGATAAAGCCATGAAAGTGGGAGCGCCTGTTATCGGACTAAACGACAGCGGTGGAGCACGTATACAGGAGGGGGTGAACAGTCTGGCAGGCTATGCCGAAATTTTCCAGCGCAACATCAACGCTTCCGGTGTTATTCCGCAGATTACCGGAATCTTTGGTCCGTGTGCCGGAGGTGCAGTCTATTCGCCTGCCCTTACGGATTTTATCCTAATGACAAAAGAAAACAGCTACATGTTCCTTACCGGCCCCAAAGTTGTGAAAACCGTAACAGGTGAAGTGGTTACAGAACAGGAACTGGGTGGTGCAATGACCCATGGGTCCAAATCGGGAGTTGCACATTTTGTTGCAGATAGTGAAGAAGAAGGACTCATGCTAATAAGAAAATTACTGAGCTTTTTGCCCCAGAACAATCTCGAGGATCCTCCACTGGCCTCCAATGATGATCCTATCGACAGGCTCGAGGATGAACTCAATGCCATTATCCCGGAAAATCACAATAAACCCTATGATGTTAAAGATATCATTTATGCAGTAGTTGATTACAATGAATTTCTGGAAGTGCAGCGTAATTATGCTCCCAATATTATTACTGGTTTTGCACGTTTCAATGGCATGCCCGTTGGAGTCGTTGCCAATCAGCCCAAATATCTTGCAGGCGTTCTCGACATCAACGCATCACGCAAAGCAGCCCGTTTTGTGCGTTTCTGCGATGCCTTTAATATTCCGCTGGTAACCCTGGTTGATGTGCCCGGTTTCCTTCCTGGTACTGTACAGGAATTTGGTGGTATTATACTTCATGGGGCTAAGTTGCTATATGCTTATGGCGAAGCTACTGTACCCAAAATAACCGTTGTCCTGCGCAAAGCTTATGGTGGTGCTTATTGTGTAATGAGTTCAAAACATCTTCGCGGCGATATCAATTACGCCTGGCCCATGGCCGAAATCGCTGTATTGGGTCCCAAGGGAGCTATCGAGATTCTCCGAAGTAAGGAAATCAAGGCCATTGAAAATGACGAAGAACGTTTGAAATTCGTTATTGATAAGGAGAATGAGTATCTTGAAAAATTTGCCACACCTTACAATGCTGCAAAATACGGATATATTGACGATGTTATTGAGCCTCGAAATACCCGGTTCAGAATAATCAGGGCATTACAGTCGCTGGCTACCAAAAAAGATGTGAATCCTCCCAAAAAGCATTCAAACATACCCTTGTAATACCTCATTCATTATGATGTATAATATAAATTATATTACTCAACAGGTTGAAAGTGGCAGTGCAAATGCAGCTGATGAGGTTTGCGTATTTGCACAGAACGACCCCTATGGTGCGCTGATGGCAATCCTTGGTATGAGCTTCGTTTTCCTGATCTTACTGTTGCTTTTTGCTGTTTTTTCCACTACACCCAGGATTTATACCCCGGAGTTTAAGATATGGCTGAGTTCGCTCTGGTCGCGAAGAAAAATGGTGAAAGTGCCTGAACCAGAAGAGGATGCCGAAGCATCAAAACCAGAAGTCCTGAGCGGCGAAGTAAATGCTGCCATTGCCGCTGCTATACACCTTTATCGTTCTGAGCTCCATGATTATGAAAATACCGTACTTACCATAAACAAGGTTTCGCGGACATATTCTCCCTGGAGCTCCAAAATTTACGGATTAAGAAACGTTCCCAAGAACTAACGGATTACAGCAAAAAAATGCTGTAGTTTCTGAAAAAGACAAAAGCAATGAAGAAGTATAAATTCACAATACATGGAAATCAATATGATGTTAGTATTATCAACGTAGAAGATAACATCATAGAAATGGAAGTAAACGGCTCCAACTATAGTGTGGAAGTGGATAGATCCATTCAACCGGTAAAAACACCCAAGCTTGTAAGGGCACGTGCGGTTCCTTCTACCGATACCACTCCATCTGAGGGCACCGGCACCAGGGTAAGCAAAGGCGCCGGAACCATTAAGGCTCCTCTGCCCGGAACGGTTATTAATATTCATTGTAAGGTTGGTGATAAGATTTCAATGGGGCAGAAACTCATAACTCTTGAAGCCATGAAAATGGAAAATAATATTGACTCAGATAAGGAAGGAACAATTACCACCATAAGGGTCAGCCAGGGACAGTCTGTTATGGAAGGTGATGTAATGATTGAAATAGGATAGGAGATAAGCTATGGATTTAGGTATTTTTGAGTTCATTTCACAACAGTTATCCGAATTATACGGATATACTGCTTTTGCCAATGTTGGCTGGCGGCACCTGGTGATGATATCTGTCGGTCTTTTCTTTATTTCATTGGCCATTATCAAGCATTACGAACC
>SKVR01000065.1 GCA_007129355.1 Bacteroidales bacterium
TACGCAGGAAGTTGAACCGTAATTCTTCAACGTTGCGCTCTGCGTCTTTATAAATAATCACGTCTTCATTTTCGCTGCCTGCCGGAAATATTCCTGCCACACCTCTTGCCTGAAGAGAACCATCGGCAATCATTTGTTTTAACAATTGTCGGGCATCTTCAAAAAGTTTACGGGCTTCTTCACCTTTAAGCGGGTCTTCGAGTATATCAGGGTATTTGCCTTTGATTTCCCAACCGTAAAAGAAAAAGGTCCAGTCAATGTATGCTGATATTTCATCCAGAGAATAGTTTTCAAATACATGAATTCCGGGCTGGATAGGTTGTGTAATATGGGCCTGTTCTGGCACATAAGGAAATTTCTTTTTGCGTGCCTGATCCATTGTAAGATATTGCCTGGAAGCGTTACGTTGCTCGTGTTCGGAAACCAGAGTTTTGTAGTTTTCGGTGGTTTCCTGAAGAAAAGTATCTTTTTGTTTTGATATAAGCGTACTGCAAACTTTTGCCGCCCGCGAAGCATCTTTTACATGTATGACACCATGGTCATAAGCCGGAGCAATTTTTACTGCCGTGTGCAGCACACTGGTTGTTGCACCGCCGATGAGCAATGGCAGGGCAAATTCCTGCTTTTTCATCTCTGAAGCTACATGTACCATTTCATCCAATGATGGTGTTATAAGTCCGCTTAGCCCAATGATATCAACTTTCTCGTCTTTTGCTACCTGAAGGATTTTTTCACAGGGTACCATTACCCCCAGGTCAATAATCTCGTAACCATTACAAGCCAGCACAACTCCCACAATATTTTTTCCAATATCGTGTACATCACCCTTAACGGTTGCCATCAGTACTTTTCCGGCGCTGGAAACATCGCCGTGCAGAGCTTTTTCTTCTTCAATAAAGGGTGTAAGCCAGGCAACAGCCTTTTTCATTACCCTTGCACTTTTTACCACTTGTGGCAAGAACATTTTTCCCGAGCCGAAAAGATCCCCAACTTTATTCATCCCATCCATAAGAGGCCCTTCAATTACTTCCAGTGCTTTGGACATTTGTTGCCGCATTTCTTCCACATCAGCCTCGATAAACTCATCTTTGCCTTTTACCAAAGCATGTGAAAGCCTTTCTCTGATTTTAAGATTTCTCCAGGCGTTCTTGTCTAAATTTTCTTTACGGTCTTCCTGCTGGTCTTTTACTCTTTCTGCGTAAAGCAATAAGCGCTCTGTGGCATCTTTTCTCCTGTTAAGGATGGCGTCTTCAACCAGGCGCAGCAAATCTCTGGGTATTTCATCATAAACCTGCAGCAGGGCAGGGTTTACAATCCCCATGTCCATACCGGCCTGTATGGCATGATACAGGAAAGCCGAGTGGAGGGCTTCCCTTATGATATTGTTGCCACGGAAAGAAAAGGACAGGTTACTTACCCCTCCGCTTATATGCACATGGGGAAGGTTCTCGCGTATCCATCTGCAGGCGCGTATATAATCCAGCGCATAATTGTTATGCTCACTGATTCCGGTGGCAATGGCAAGCACATTGGGGTCGAAGATGATGTTATGGGCCGGGAAATCAATTTTTTGGGTGAGAAGCTTGTAAGCTCGCTCCGCAATTTCAATCTTGCGTTCAAAGGTATCGGCCTGACCCTTTTCGTCAAATAACATTACCACAACTGCCGCCCCGTATTGCTTTACAAGTTTGGCCTGGCGCAGAAATTCTTCTTCGCCTTCCTTCATGCTTATGGAGTTAACAATTGATTTTCCCTGTACACACTTCAGCCCTGCTTCAATAACTTCCCACTTCGATGAATCAATCATCAGCGGAACTTTTGAAATGTCAGGTTCTGCTGCTATATGATTAAGGAAGCTGGTCATTGCTTGTGGGGCTTCAATCATGGCATCATCCATACAAATATCGATAACCTGTGCCCCGTTTTCTACCTGGTCCAAGGCAATGCTTAGTGCTTCTTCATATTTTTCTTCCTTAATAAGCCTGGCAAACTTTGCTGAGCCTGCCACGTTGGTTCGTTCACCAATATTGATAAAATTGGAATCGGGTCTTATCTCCAGATGTTCAAGTCCGCTGAGGAAAGTATTGCTGGATGGTTGGGGGATTTGCCGCGGAGCATACTTATCAGCCAAATGAGCAATACGTTCAATATGTTCAGGAGTAGTGCCGCAGCATCCACCAATGATGTTTACCAGGCCATCTTCAAGAAAATCTTCAATGATGTCAGCCATGATAGCAGCCGACTGGTCATACTGGCCAAACTGGTTGGGCAAACCCGCATTGGGATGGGCACTTACAGCAAAAGGTGCCATATTGCTTAGTATTTCCATAAAAGGTTTCAGCTGCTCAGCACCTAAAGCACAGTTAAGTCCTACGCTTAAAAGATCCAAATGAGAAATGGATGTAAGAAAGGCTTCGGTGGTTTGTCCGGAGAGTGTCCGGCCACTGGCATCGGTTATTGTACCCGATACCATTACAGGGATTTTTATTCTTTGTTCATCCTGGTATTGACTTATCGCCATAAGGGCGGCCTTGGCGTTTAGTGTGTCGAAAACCGTTTCTACCAGTAAAATATCAGCACCGCCATCAATCAATCCTCGAATCTGCTCGTAATAACTGTCTTTTAACTTATCAAAAGTAATGGCCCGGTATGCCGGACTGCTTACATCGGGCGAAAGACTTGCTGTTTTATTGGTTGGCCCGAGTGAACCGGCCACAAATCGGTGTTTACCGGGCGTTATTGCCAGATACTTATCACATGCTTTCCTTGCAATTTGGGCTGCCGCCACATTAATCTCATATACCAGCTCTTCCATTTTATAATCGGCCATGGAAACGGAAGTAGAGTTGAAAGTGTTGGTTTCGATGATATCTGCACCGGCTTCCAGGTAAGCTTCATGAATTTGGCTAATGATTTTGGGTTGGGTTAAACTCAAAAGATCATTGTTACCCTTTACTTTCTGACTGATATTTACAAAACGGTCACCCCTGAAATCTTCTTCTTCCAGCTTGTGACGTTGTATCATGGTTCCCATGGCACCGTCGAGCACAAGTATCCTTTTTTCGAGAATTGTTTTTATCAGCTGGTATGTTGTCATTCTCAAGGTTTTTTTTGGTTATAACACATTTTCTGAAATCCGGGTAATATGATCAACTTTACCCATGGTATAAATGTGTACAAATGGATATCCATTGGCAATGAGTTCTTTAATCTGGTTGCTGGTCCATTCAACA
>SKVR01000114.1 GCA_007129355.1 Bacteroidales bacterium
CAGGCTTACATTTTAAATTAGAAACCATTGGCATACAGAAAGGATATTTTGGAATGATACATGACCTGATGGTACCCTTGAACAGCCAATCGGTATACAATATCATTCATATGGGTGGTACTATTTTAAAAAGTGCCCGTAGTGAAGAATTTAAAACCGGAGAAGGTCGTGAAAAAGCTTACAAAAATTTAAAAAAGAGAGAAGTTGATGCATTGGTGGTTATTGGTGGTGATGGTACATTTACCGGAGCAAACATTTTTGAAAAGGAATTTGATTTTCCTATAATAGGCCTGCCGGGAACCATTGACAATGATCTTTATGGTACAGATTACACCATAGGATATGATACAGCGGTAAATACAGTTGTGAGTGCAGTAGATAAAATCAGGGATACTGCCCACTCGCACGACAGGCTATTTATTGTTGAGGTAATGGGCCGCGATGCCGGTTTTATAGCACTTCGAAGTGGCCTGGCCAGCGGAGCAGAAAAAATTCTCATACCCGAGAAAAAGACTTATGTGGATGATTTGCTCAAAGCATTGAAAACCGGTTTTAATGAAGAGGACAATTCAGCCATCGTTATCGTGGCCGAGGGTTCTGAGTTTGGTGGTGCTATGGAAGTAAAAAAGATTGTAAAAGAACATTACCCCGATATGGATACCAGGGTATCCATTCTCGGTCATATACAAAGGGGAGGCTCTCCTTCGGCTTTCGACCGCATTCTTGCAAGCGGACTTGGTTTCCAGGCAGTAAAAGGACTTTCGGAAGGTAAACGGGGAGTAATGGTAGGTACCATTAACAGAAAAATTGAGTTTACGCCTTTCAGCAAATCAATCAAACATCACAAATCATTTAACATTGAGCTGAAAAATATTGCGGAGATCCTGTCGACCTGATCCTGTATCCATTTATCTTCGCCATTCGCCCGGTGCCTGGTCAAATAACCTGCACCTTTCGTGCATATACCTGAAATAAAAGAAAAGCTTGTAATTGAGTTCTTTTCCATAATCAATTCTTGGGTCATAGTCCAGGTAAGTTTGTGGTGCACAATCCCAGCGTCGTGATGTTCCCAGTTTCGTATTCCATTGCTGAGCAAGTTGGCGGTTCCAGTTTTCAAGATAGCTTTGTTCGTAAAAGCTTATAGGCCTGGAGTTCATCACAAACCAACTGTCAAATCCCGGGTCAAGTATCAGAAGCTCATATTCCGTTTCCTCAGCATTTTTTGCAGATTCAAAGCTGAGAGTATCTGGCGGAGAGAATTTATCTATTGCCTGCATATCTTGCAAGACAAACAAGGTAAAGCTGATTAACAGCAGAATTCGCATTGTTTTCATATCTGTTCCTCCTTTATTAAAAATATTACGCTTTATAATACTAAAACCCCAGATGCTTATTTTGTTTATTCTCAACAGTTTAATTTCAAATTTTAACAGTTGTTAATCTGATCGTTTTTTGATATCCGTAAGGTATTTCTATCTTTACAATTATTTTTTCCAATTCTTCAAAAACCAACACACTGCGATCATGTTTCCTTTTACCATGAATTGATGCGGATGAACCATGATCAGGATACTTTGTTTAAACAATAAAAATGTAAAAAAAATAATTCAGTTCTCATGACAGCTCAAACATTCTTTCAGGATAGCAATCCATTGTGGTACAAAGATGCAATTATATACCAGGTACATGTCAGATCATTTTATGACAGCAATGGTGACGGAATTGGAGATTTCAAAGGTTTGATACAAAAGCTCGAGTATATTCAGAGCCTTGGAGTTAACACATTATGGCTATTGCCTTTTTATCCATCACCTCTGAAAGATGGAGGTTATGACATTGCCGATTTTAATGATATTCACTCGTCTTACGGTACGCTTGCAGATTTCCGGCGTTTTGTTAAAGAGGCTCACAAAAGAGGTCTTCGCATCATTACCGAGTTGGTCATCAATCATACATCAACCGATCATAAGTGGTTTCAGCGCGCGCGCAAAGCTAAGCCGGGCAGTCCTTACCGCGACTTTTATGTTTGGAGCGATACAACTGAAAAGTATAAAGACGCACGTATTATTTTCCAGGATTTTGAAGTTTCAAACTGGACCTATGATCACGAGGCAAAAGCCTATTACTGGCACCGGTTTTACTCTCACCAGCCCGATCTGAATTTCGAAAACCCCAGGGTTCAGAAGGAAATATTCAAAATGCTGGATTTCTGGTTCGAAATGGGTGTGGATGGTTTCCGGCTCGATGCAATTCCCTACCTTTTTGAAGAGGAAGGTACCAACTGCGAAAACCTGCCCCAGACCCACGAATATTTGAAATCACTGCGAAAATATGTCGATGACAACTACCAGGACAAGCTGCTTCTGGCCGAGGCCAATCAATGGCCTAATGATTCACGGGCTTATTTTGGTGATGGTGATGAATGCCATATGGCCTTTCACTTTCCCCTGATGCCAAGGTTGTATATGGCCTTGCGTATGGAGGACCGGTTTCCTGTGGTTGACATCATGGAACAAACTCCTCAGATTCCCGATAATTGCCAGTGGGCTATCTTTTTAAGAAATCATGACGAGTTAACACTCGAAATGGTTTCTGATGAAGAGCGCGACTATATGTACAAAACTTTTGCAAAAGACCCGCGCAAAAGGGTAAATGTGGGTATCAGACGCAGGTTATTCCCGCTATTCGGAGGCGATACACGTACCATTGAATTGCTGAACTTCCTGCTGTTCTCAATGCCCGGAACCCCCATCGTTTATTATGGTGATGAAATAGGGATGGGCGACAACTATTACCTAGGTGATCGCGATGGTGTGAGAACACCCATGCAGTGGTCGCCTGACAAGAATGCCGGATTTTCTAATGCCGACCCCCAGAAATTATTCCTGCCGGTTGTTATTGATTATAATTACCACTATACCACTGTTAATGTTGAGAACCTTGAACGAAATCCATCATCATTTCTTTGGTGGAAACGCAGGGTTATTGCAAAAAGAAAGCAATATAAAGCCTTCGGCCGGGGAAGCATTAAGTTCATCAATACCAATAATCCCAAAATACTTGCTTTCGTAAGAGAGTTTGAAGAAGAAACTATCCTTGTAGCAGTAAACCTTTCACGCTATTCTCAGTATGTTGAATTGGATTTGCATAATTATGCAGGTTGCACTCCTATGGAAGTGTTCAGCCGCAATGACTTCCCAATGATCACTGATGAGCCGTGGTCATTTTCCATGCAATTCAAAAACTATTTCTGGTTTGAATTGCAAAAAACCACACAAAAAACTGAAGAAAAACCAGCGGAATGCAAAACAATTAAAATCAACAGTGAAGAGTGGAAACTTCCCTCCAAAGAAATTCAGAAGAGCATCAAGGATCTGCTTTATAGCTTTATAAGAAAAAGCAGATGGTTTAAAGGGAACGCTCGGAAACTAAGAGATATCAATATTATTGATGTTTTTCCACTCAATTCCCGGAAGATATCATCTTACCTTTTCATGATACAGATGGATCTTATTGATGAAAACAAGGATATTTTTCTGATGCCTGTGTCGCTGGCGCAAAACAATAGGATGCTGGAAATCAGAAGTAAACATCCTGATGCCGTTATAGCTAATGTTACTTACGATAATGATAAAGCCATTTTGTATGACGGAGTTCACGATCATCTTCTTTTAGATAAACTATTCTCCATCATTCAAAAACGTTCAAAATTAAAAGGCATTCACGGAGAGATTGAAGGATCATCAGGCTCAAGACTGCGCAAACTAAAACCTGAAGAAATGCCACTGAAACCAAATGTGGTAGCATTCAGAAGAAGCAATGCATCCATTACTTTCGCCGACAAATATTTTTTAAGGATGTACCGCAGTCTACAGGAGGGTTTAAATCCGGATGTAGAAATTATTAAAAATCTTACCCGGCATTCTGATTTTAAGAATATTCCGCCGTATGTGGGAAGGCTCGATTACAAACATCCTGATTTTGAAGATACTTCACTGGCATTGCTGGTAGATCTTATTCCCAACGTAGAAGATGCATGGGAAATGTTTCAGACTTCCATTGACAGTTTCTTTGATAGAGTATTAAGTGAGAAGGAAGAGATTGAGAAACTGGACTTATTGAAGAATGATAATCTGGAGGAGGTCATAGGACCCTTCTTTGTTGAAATGACAGCATTAATGGGTAAACGCACCGCTGAACTTCATCTTGCGCTCAATTCAGTCAAGGAAGTTAAAGGTTTTGAACCAGAACCCTTTTCACTGCTCTACCAAAAGTCACTGTACCAGTCTATGAGAACTTTTGTGAAAAGAACTTTTTCTCATGTAAAACCTATGATGGCTGAACTGGATCCCGATTTAAAAAACAGTCTGGAAGATATAATGGCCGATCAGGATCTATATTTTTCCTATATTCAGAACACACTCGAAAAAGGAAAGATCTCTACCTGGAAAACCCGGATTCATGGCAATTACAAACTCGACAAACTGCTCTTTACAGGTAAAGATTTTATCTTAACCGACTTTGAAGGAGAAGTGGAATATCCTCTAAGTGTGCGTAAACTCAAACATTGCCCGCTCAAAGATGTTGCATCCATGATCAATTCATTTTATTATTCACTTCACCAGGCGTACATTTACCGGAAAGAATTTTCTCCTGCAGATGAAAGCTACCTGAATACCCTTATGGAAGAGTGGTTCGAAAAATTATCGTCTACTTTTCTGGACGCATACCTGGATGAGGCAAAGAACTACGGGTTTATTCCTGAAAACATTGAACACACCCATGCTTTGCTCAATTTATTTATTTTTGAGAAAGCTATCCAGGAGATTCGCAAATTCATAACCATTCAACCCGAATCCTTAGTAGTACCCATTAGAGCATTGAAGAAGATCAGGCAACAGATACTTGCCTGATATTTCAGAAAAGAAATTCTTAACTGACTTTGACCAGAAAAAGGAATTGAATTTGCAATGCTCTTTTTGTTAATGTACATTATCAGATACCTGATGATAAAAAATCAGCTGATTTCAGAAACCACTTATGAATACTTCGCTCATCGAAAAACGCAGTCTTGGAATCAATTTCCACGAAAATGCTTCCCCTACCATAAAAGTATGGGCACCCCATGCCCGTTCTATTGCCATTGTGGTAGAAAGAAAGAGTGATATTTCGTTAATGAAGATGCAATATGGTTTCTGGCAGGCCAAATGCCCTGATATATTACCCGGCGACAGGTACAAGCTAAAAATCAACAATAAAGACTCATTCCCTGACCCGGCATCATTATCGCAACCCGACGGAGTTCATGACTCTTCGGAAGCTATAGACCTTAATTTCATCAGAAGCATCAGAGATCACAACTGGAAAGGAATTTCTACCCGCGACCTTATTATTTATGAGCTCCACGTGGGCACGTTTACTCCCGAAGGTACTTTCAGTGCGCTGAAGGAGAAACTCAGTTATCTGAAAGAACTGGGCATCAATGCCATTAAAATAATGCCGGTTGCTGCATTTCCCGGTAACAGAAACTGGGGATATGACGGAGTTTTCTCTTTTGCAGTGCAGGCTTCGTATGGCGGTGCCGTTGAATTGGCAAAACTTATAAAAAGTTGTCATGAGAATGGCATTGCTGTAATTCTGGATGTGGTTTATAACCATCTTGGGCCCGAAGGAAACTACCTTAATGCCTTTGGTCCTTATTTTACCGGAAAATATCAGACACCATGGGGCAAAGCCATCAATTTTGATGATGCCTGGTGCGATGGGGTTAGACAATACTTCCTGGAAAATGCGCTCATGTGGCTTCGCGATTTTCATATAGATGGCCTGAGACTGGACGCCGTGCATGCCATAAAAGATTTCGGTCCAAAACATTTCCTGCGCGAGTTGAGCGAAAATGTGCAACTACTGAATCAGAAATCCGGCTCACGGCATTTTTTGATTGGTGAATGTGACCTTAACGATACCCGTTTCATCAACCCGATTAGCAAGGATGGATTCGGACTGGATGCCCAATGGTGCGACGAGTGGCACCATGCCTTGCATGCAAAAATTACCGGAGAGAAAAAGGGCTATTATGCCGATTTCGGAGACCTTCAGCACCTGGTAAAATCTTTTAATCATGCCTATGTTTACAACGGAACCTATTCAAATCTTCGCAAAAAAGTTTTTGGTACTTCAACGGTGGGTCAGCCGGGAGAAAAATTTGTAATTTTTACCCAGAATCATGATCAGACAGGCAATCGCATGCTGGGCGACCGGTTGAGCAGTATGGTTGATTTTGAAACCCTTAAACTTGCTGCCGGTGCTATGTTTGTAAGCCCCTTCATCCCCATGTTATTTATGGGTGAGGAGTATGCAGAAGATAATCCCTTCCTTTATTTTATCAGTCATGGCGACAAACACCTTGTAGAGCAGGTTCGTAAAGGCCGAAAACGCGAATTCCGCGATTTTATGAAGGATGCCAGTCCGCCGGATCCATTTGCTGAAAGTACTTTTGATCAATCTAAACTAAAATGGGACTTTGATCAACACGATAAAAAAAGTAAGATGCTGGCATTTTATCAAAAATGTATCAGATTGAGGAAAACTGAAAGACTCACGCAGCCGGGTAACCGGGATCAGCTTCTGGCAAGGGAATCTGACAAAGAAACAATCATTCTTACACGAAAAGAAGACAAAGATCTTCTTGTAGTTATCATGAATTTCTCCGAACAACAGTTTCATGAAAATATCTCCGAACCGGGAAACTCCATACCTGAGCTATTACTCTACTCCGCACATAAAGAATGGGGCGGAAACGTCAGTAATAATACCCTACCTTTTCATTTTAATGATAAAACTTTTGTTGCAACCCTTGAAAGGAAGTCAATAGCCATTCTCAGGACGAGCAAATAATAGATTTCTACACGACAGGTAGAACAGAAAATGCGTCTTCATTTTATAACCAGAGCCTTACCATAAAACTAAAAATAATGTATAACCCCATATCTACCTACCGTATCCAATTTCGCAAATCATTCACACTGAAAGATCTGGAAAAACAAATTGAATACTTCTCACTTCTGGGAACAGGCACCATTTATGCATCACCAATCTTCAAGGCTAAACTGGGCAGCGAGCATGGATATGATGTAATAAACCCCACGGAGTTTAATCCGGAAGTCACTACCAAAGATGATTTTATTCGTATTGCAGAATTGTTCCAGAATAATCATATCGGCTGGCTGCAGGATATCGTTCCTAACCATATGGCTTTTCATCCGGGTAATTTATGGCTTATGGATGTGCTTGAGAAAGGGGTAAAATCCGAATATCATAAAGTTTTTGACCTGGAACCCGGGGTGCCGGGCCCGGGTAATCGTCTCATGGTTCCCTTTTTAGGTGCTGACCCTGAAAGTGCCTTAAAAAATCAGGAAATAAAATTGGGCTGGGGTAAGGGAAATTTTACCCTGAACTACTTCGACAATGTTTACCCGGTAAACTCTGAGACCTTTTACCAGATCATGGAAGAACAAAAAGATTCTGCTCCGGACATGGTAATCCGTACTTTCAAAAAGCATGTTTCAGATATCACCCAACCCCATAAAAAAAAAATTAATACCCAATGGGAAGAATTCAAAAAAAAGTTGCATGATCTTTATTCTAATAATAAGGATGTGGCAGGATTCATTGACAATACTTTGAAGAAATACAATTCTGATGAAAAACTATTACAGGATATTCTTGATAAACAACTATATGAGCTTTGCCACTGGCAGGAAACGGAAAAGCGCATCAATTTCAGGAGGTTCTTTACCGTTAACGGATTAATTTGTTTACGAATAGAAGATCCGGATGTATTCGATACTTTTCACAGTCTTATTTCTGAAATGACCGAAAAAGGATATTTCCGGGGTTTACGAATCGATCATATTGACGGACTTAACGACCCCAACGGATATCTTGAAAGACTGCGCAATCTTACCGGCAAAGAAACATACATTGTTGCTGAAAAAATACTGGAGAATGATGAAGAGCTACCCGATTTCTGGCCATTACAAGGAAACTCAGGATATGATTTTCTGGCCATTGTTAACAATCTGCTAACCAGTGTAAAGGATCACCGCAAATTACGCGATCTTTACAAAGAGGTAACCAATATTACATCATCTCCTTCCGAACTCATCTACACCAATAAAAAGATGATCCTTAACACCCAAATGCACGGTGAATGGGATAATATTACAGCCTGTTTCAATAGCTTCAACTTTGCAGATTATGAAAACAAAAATGAAGTAAGCAGGGAAGAGATAAAGGAAGCCATTGGTGAGTTTATGCTTGCCTGCCCGGTTTATCGCCTGTATCCCCGAAACTTCCCTTTAAGGAATTCAAACCGGAAACTCGTTAAAGAAATTTTTGAAACCGCTGAAAAAAGAAATCCTGCTTTAAAACATCCGTTGGGAAAACTAAAAGAAATCATTCTTTGTGAAGACAAAAAGGATGATGACTATTATACAAAACTGGATCAGTTTTTTGCACGACTCATGCAATTTACCGGTCCGCTAATGGCAAAGGGTGTGGAAGATACATCCATGTACCAATACAACGCTTTTATTGCCCACAACGAAGTGGGAGATGCTATCAATGCCAGGGGAATTACTATTGAGGAGTTTCACAAACAAATGATAACCCGAAGCAAAAAGTGGCCCCTTACTATGAACAACACATCAACCCACGATACTAAACGCGGGGAAGACGTAAGGGCAAGGCTGAACGTGATAAGCGAACTGGCTTCAGAATGGGCAGTAAAAGCCCATGAGTGGATGCAGATGAACCAGAAACTTAAAACCAGGCTCGATTCAGGACTGCTTGAGCCCTCTCTTAGTGTCGAATATTTTATTTATCAAACCCTGTTGGGCACATTTCCTTTTGATGGTAAAGCGGATGAAAAATATCTGCAGCGAATCGATGAGTACCTGGTAAAAGCACTTCGAGAAGCCAAGCGAAAAGTTAGCTGGCGCGATCCCGATGAAACTTACGAAAATACCGTTTGTAAATTTAACCGTAAAATACTCGATCCCGAACATGACTTTTTAAAAGCATTCTTACCTTTCCAGCAAAAAGTTGCCTGGCGTGGAGTGGTCAATTCCCTTACACAGGTAACTCTCAAATGCTCCTGTCCGGGAGTACCGGATATTTACCAGGGCACCGAGCTATGGGATCTTACACTGGTTGACCCCGATAACAGACAAGCAGTGGATTATGATGCACAGCATGAAATGCTAAAAGATTTGATAACCAGAAGCCAATCTGAACCGGTTGAAATGATCAAGGAATTGACACAAAATCCCTTCGACGGACGAATAAAACTCTGGCTTACTTTCAAACTTTTGCAGGAAAGAAAAAACAATCCTGAACTTTTTCTTCGCGGTGAGTATATTCCCCTTGAAATTATCGGGGCTTACAAAGATCATTTGATGGCATTTGCACTTAAATATAAAAACAACTGGATGATCGTTATTGTACCTTTGATATCAAGTAGTTTATCAGACAAACCCGAAGGAGAATATTTATCGCAAGTTTTATGGAAAGACACCCGGGTTATTCTGCCCGAAAACACACCCCGGGATTGGAAAAATATTCTTTCAGAAAAGCAAACAATCATTGGAGAATCACTCAGGATAGAGGAATTATTCAAAGATTCAGGAGTTATTATTCTGAAAAGTATCTGATAGTATCAGTCTCCTTCTCAATTAAGCGTTAGGCAAAAAAGAAATTCATTTTTTTTAAATTTTCAAAATTCATACCTTAAAAACTAAAATACCCACATATAAACCAATTTCTGTTTGACAATCCCTTCCAAATTGATTATATTAGACGCAAGACAAAAAACATAGCTATGCAAAGCAAATTTGAAAAATTAAAAAAAGAACTCCCCATTGACGCTCTCATTTTTGATCTTGATGGTGTAATAACCCAAACCCGCAAAACCCATAAAAAAGCCTGGAAGGAGATGTTTGACCGCTTTTTCAAGAAACACCATCCCGGCCAGGATTCTATGTTGGAAAACGATTACCAGGAATACATTGATGGCAAGCCACGATACCAGGGAGTGGAAAGTTTCCTGAAGTCAAGAAACATCGATCTTCCTTTTGGGAGTATAAACGATAAGCCCGGATTTGATTCGATTTGCGCACTGGGCAATGTAAAAAATGAGCTTTTCAATGAGATCCTTGAAAAAGAAGGTGTAGAAATTTATGAAGATGCCCTTGAAAAACTCAAAGAATGGAAGCAAAAAGGTATCAAAACTGCTATAGTATCATCCAGCAAAAATTGTAAAAAGATCATTGAAGTGGCAGGCATTGAAGATCTTTTTGACACGCGAGTGGATGGGGTTGTTTCGGAGGAGATCAAATTAAAAGGCAAACCCGACCCTGATATTTTTACCGAAGCGGCCCGCCGACTCAAAGCAAGACCCGAGAACTCGATTGTTTTCGAAGATGCCACATCGGGTGTAAAAGCAGGACAGAGAGGTTATTTCGGACTGGTGGTAGGCGTTAGTCGCTTCAACAACAAAGAAGCACTGTTAGAAAATGGTGCAGACATAACCATTGATAATTTTAATGAACTGGATTTGAATGATATTGAACTGGTGGAAGAGTATTTCTCACGCCAGGGAACACCCATCTTTCCGGATAATGAAGAAATTTTTGAAACCCTTAAAAGGAAAAAGCCTGCCATATTCCTGGATTACGACGGTACCCTCACCCCTATTGTGCAACGACCTGAAGATGCTGTGATTTCTGATGAAATGAAAGAAACATTGAAAGAACTAGCCCAAACCTTTACCGTTGCCATTGTTACAGGTCGTGACAAGGAAGATGTGGAAAACCTGGTGGGGCTTGATGAACTCATTTATGCGGGAAGTCATGGCTATATCATTACCGGACCCGACGGGCTTTCCATGGAACATCCCGATTCAAAAATAATCATCCCAAAACTCGATGAAATTGAGAAAGAAGTAGAAAAAGCCCTGAAAGACAAAACCGAAGGAACCCAGGTTGACCGCAAGCGATACGCCATAGGAATCCATTACCGCAATGCAAAGCCCGAAGATGAAGAAATCGTTTTTGATCTGGTTGAAAAAATGCTGGAGAAACACCCTGGCCATAAAAAGGGTGAAGGGAAAAAGATTGTGGAGATCAAACCCGATATCGATTGGCACAAAGGAAAAGCTGTGGAGTGGATCATGGGTGCACTTGAACTGTCTGGAAAAGATAATAATATCCCCATGTTCATAGGTGATGACATTACCGATGAAGATGCCTTTGAAGAGCTCAAAGACAAAGGAATTGGAATTCTGGTGGGTGGTCATGGACAAAAAACGGCTGCAGATTATGCGCTTAAAAATGTTTTTCAGGTGAGGGAGTTTTTTAACAGACTGATTTCGATTTATAAATAGTTAGTGATGGAACGCTGATTATTATGATGGTTAAGATGAACGCAGATTCGAATTGAAATGATTTTCATCAAGTAAGGAGAGTTTATTAAAACAAGGATAATGATGAACAATTGGACTGTTACATATAAAGGATTTGATCCCAAAGAACATCCCCTTCAGGAAGCGCTATGCACCCTGGGCAATGGATATTTTGCCACCCGGGGTGCTCTTGAAATGGAGAGAAACAAGTTCACTAAGAATGGCCCCGGCAAAGAGTGGAATTATCCGGGTACTTATCTGGCATGTGGTTTCAACCGCATGAAATCAAAAGTACAGGACAAGGTGATAGAAAACGAAGACCTTGTAAACTGGCCCAACTGGCTGTATCTTACTTTTAAGATTGATGATGGCGACTGGTTTGATATGGATGAGCTGGAAGTTCTTGATTTCCGTACTGACCTGAAAATCAGGGAAGGCATACTGGAGCGCAGGATGAGATTTCGTGATAAGCAAG
>SKVR01000255.1 GCA_007129355.1 Bacteroidales bacterium
GTAATCTGATTTTACAAATCCACTGATTCGGAAATTTACAGGAGTTTCTTCTTCTTCTTTTACGGGAGTATCTTCTTTAGGTTCTTCTTGAGCCTTAGCTGTGAAAACCGCTAAAAACATCCCCAAAGTAAGAATAAGTATTGATTTGAAGCTAAAATTTGTCATTTTTTACAATTTTGCTGAATAATGGGTTTATTGCAAGAGATACAAACATTCCGATGGTTCCTGCCTGGGGACTGGGCATTCCTGTTGCATACAAAATCAGACATGTTCCCAAACCTAAAATACCCGATGCCAGTGCACCGGTTTTATTTACCTTTTTGTTGAGTAACCCCCAGATGAAGGGACCCAGGAAAAATGACCCCAGCGCACCCCATGAGATACCCAGTATGGCAACTATATGATCGATTTCGGTGTAAGCAAGTATGATGGACAGGAAGATAAAAACTGTACTCATGATACGCATAAGCCTGGTAAGTTTCTGGTCTGAAACATCCTTGTTGATAAAACCCTGATAAAAATCCTTTACCAGTGTTGAACTGGATATCAAAACCAGGGCAGCAAGGGTTGACATGGATGCAGATAAAATGAGCAGCAATATGATCACATTCAGGGATGCCGGCACTACAGTTACCAGCAATTCGGGCATAATGATATCATAAAAGGGTGTGCCGGCCATGTCGAAAGCTGCAGGATTGGTTTCAGGGCTGAGGAATATCCTGGATGTCGAGCCAATGAAATAAGCAACTCCGCCAATGATAATGGCAAAAATGGTGGAAGCGACCATCCCTTTTTTTACCGTACGTTTGTCCTTGATGGCAAAAAACTTCTGCATAAGCTGAGGCATGGCAAAAGGAGCCATACTGGTAAGCAGCACCAACGACAGCAGCGGCCACCAGCCGGGAGGACCAATTGCTTTAGTAAGACTGACATTGATTTCCTGTAAATCAAAGGTGATCTGTTGTAAGCCATTGCCGGCATTCAAAGTACTGAAAAACATCACAATAACACTTACTACCATGATCATCCCGAATATCATATCAATGAGTGCCATAGATTTATAACCTCCCATAACCATGTAGATGGCAGTAAACATGCCCATTGCCACCAGAGCATGCCAGTATTCAACATCAAAGTTTGACGTAAAAAGATAGGACAGGCCCATAAAAACCGCCGCGCTGTAAGGAATCATAAAAACAAAGATGACAATGCTTGACAACAGCTTCAGAAGGCTTGAATCATAGCGCTTTTGAAGAAATTCGGGCATGGTGCTCACGCTGTAATCTGCAGCTGCTTTTTTTACGCGCCATCCGATGACCCACCATACCAGTAAAACACCAATAAAAGCATTGAACAAGGCAATCCATAAACCGGAAAACCCAAAGTTCCAGCCAATATTTCCGGCAAAGCCAATAAACAAAACAGCACTGAAGTAGGCAGTTCCGTATGAGAACGCACTCATCCACGGGCCTACATTGCCTCCACCCAGAAAAAAGTCATTGAAAGTTTTGGTGGCTCTCAGTCCACGGATGCCCACCAGCACAATCATCAGGGCGTAGAGGGAAAGTATTATGATTTTTATGTCCATTTTGGGAAGTGAGTTACTGGTTAATGGGTTATTAAGTTATTGAGAAAATGAGAAAATAGGAAAATAAGAAAATAGGGTTTAGATTCTTTGGTTCGGATTTAGCTTCGCTGAGCTCGGTTCCGCCTCGGTTCGGATTTTCAGCTTTTACATCCCCCCAGCCCCCTTGAAAGGGGGAGTAGGTCGGCATAAGCTTCGGTCTCCCGTCTCCGGTCTCCGGTCTCCCGTCTCCGTCCTCCCTACCTTTCCACCCTTATCCTCGCATCCACTGCCACTACCTGCTTTTTTGAGCCCAGCAGCGGGTTAAGGTCCATTTCAAAGATCTCGGGGGCAGCGTTCAGCAGGGCTGACAGCCGGGCCAGATTTTCGGCAAACATCTCAATGTTAATACCTTCCTGTCCACGAACTCCTTCCAGTATTTTATAGCTCTTCAGACTACGAATCATTTCAAGCGCGTCTTCCTTGCTTATGGGCGACAGTGCCGCCGAAACATCTTTAAGCACTTCAATAAAAATCCCACCCATCCCGCAAAGGATCATGTGTCCGAACTTTTCTTCATATTTGGCACCGGCAAAAAGTTCCATGCCACTGAGCATGGGCTGCAGCAAGATAGCTGCAGTGTCCTTGATTTGTATCATCCGTTCGAATTCGCTTCTTACCTGGTCGGTGGTTTTTACGTTGAGTACAACTCCGCCAACGTCTGATTTGTGAACCGGGCCCACAACTTTCATTACCACGGGCAATCCTAGTTCCTCAGCATATTTTACTGCTTCACCGGCAGATTTGGCAACTGCTTCTCCGGCCCTGTTAATACCTGCTGCATCCAGCAGTTCCTGCACCTGTTGCGGCTCCAGGTAACCATTTCCGGCATTGTCAATAATTTCTCTGATTTTGTTGTGGTCAACTGCTGGCAAATCAATTTTTTCCGGAGCAGGACCAGGCGTGTTGTAAACCCTTGCCAGGGCATTGCCCAGACTCACTTCGTCGGGAAAATTGATGCGACCTTTGCTGATAAAATCAGCCACCTCTTCTTTTGCTGTGAGAATGGATGGCAGCACCGGATAAATGGGCTTTTTGCATTGCTTCATTTTCAAATCGAGCATGTCGTACACATTAAATACCGGGAACAGACCGGGTGTACCAAATATCACCACCATAGCATCTATGTTGTCAAATTTTTGTTCCACATAATCGATGATAATTCCCAGTTGTTCGGCATTACCTGTCGCCAGAAAATCGATGGGATTGGCCACCGACGAACCGGGGAAAAGATGGGTGAGCAGTTCGCGGCTTTCGGGTGTGTCGATGTGGGGTACTTCAAGTCCGCCGTTCGAAAGCGCATCGGTCAGCATAACTGCCGGTCCGCCGGCGTGCGTAATAACTGCAATGTTTTTGCCTTTCAGTTCCGGGTGCATAAAAACAGATGCTACACTGATCAGGTCTTCGCGACCATAGCAACGCACTATTCCGGCCTTGCGGAAAAGTGCATTCACGGCTACATCCGAACTTGCAAGAGCTCCCGTATGTGATGAGGCTGCGCGGCTGCCCGCATCAGAACTGCCCGCCTTTACAGCTGCAATTTTACAACCTTTGCGGATAAGTGAAGCAGCATGCTTGA
>SKVR01000283.1 GCA_007129355.1 Bacteroidales bacterium
ACGGATCACCACTAATGCTCTGATGACCAACCTTATCAACCTCATCAAGCACAAACACAGGGTTTGAGCTTTTCCCCTTTTTCAGATTTTGAATGATCCTGCCGGGCATTGCTCCCACATACGTTTTTCGGTGGCCGCGTATTTCTGCTTCATCTCTCACACCACCCAGTGACATACGAATGTATTTTCGGCCAATGGCATCAGCAATACTTTTACCCAGTGATGTTTTCCCTACTCCGGGAGGTCCTACAAAGCAAAGAATGGGTGATTTCATATCGCCTTTAAGCTTTAAAACCGCCAGGTATTCCAATATGCGGTCCTTGATCTTCTCAAGACCGTAATGATCCCTGTCAAGAATTCTCTGGGCTTTGGCCAGATCGAAATTATCGGGTGTAAACTCATTCCAGGGCAATTCAATGAGAGTTTCAAGGTAGTTCAACTGAAGAGAATACTCCATTGCAGCAGGATTCATACGCTGCAATTTATTGATTTCTTTTTCAAAAACATCATTAACCTGCTTGCTCCATTTCTTCTTGGATGCCTTCTTTTTCATCTCCTGAACCTGCTGTTCATGGGGGTTGCCGCCTAGCTCTTCCTGGATAGTTTTCAGTTGCTGGTTCAGAATATAATCTCTTTGCTGCTTGTCAATATCAACTTTAACTTTCGATTGTATCTGATTTTTCAGCTCCACTACCTGTAATTCCTTTGTAAGATATCCGAGTACTGTTTGTGCGCGGGTGGTGATATCAAGTATTTCCAATAATTTCTGTTTTTCAGGAACTTCAATATTCAAGTTTGAAGAAATGAAGTTTACAAGAAATACAGGACTTTCAATGTTTTTAATGGCAAATGCAGCCTCGCTTGGAATCTGGGGCGATTTGTTCACAATTTGTATAGCAAGATCTTTAATGGTAGCAATAAGAGCCTTAAAATTCTTGTCAGTTTTCCGCTCCATGGGTTTGTCAAAGGATGAAACCCTTGCCCTAAGATAAGGCTCATGCTCCACAAAAGCTTCCAGCTTAAATCTTTTCTTACCCTGAAGAATAGCCGTTGTACTTCCATCGGGCATTGATAAGGTTTTAATAATATAAGCTACTGTGCCAATCTCGTTTACATCATCAAATCCAGGGTCTTCAACATTATCATCCTTTTGAGAAACAACGCCAACGATTTTATTTTTCTTGTAAATTTCCTTAACAAGCTTAATAGATTTATCGCGGTTAACTGTTATGGGGATAACCACACCGGGAAATAATACTGTATTTTTAAGTGGCAAAACGGGCAGAATCTCCGGCAGCTCTTCTGCGGTCATTTGTTCTTCCTCCTCCGGCGATAATAAAGGAATGTATTCTGCCTCAGCATCCATCATTCCAGAAAAATTAAATCCGTCTCTTTCTAAGAAATTATCCATATATATATTTTATCGACAAATTGTCATTAATATGTAAAAACGTCAGGTCAATGCCCGGACTTTAAAACAATTACTACCGAATCACTGAGTGTATCAACCTATTAATCTGTGATTTACAATATCTGATTGATTTTTAATGAAATCTATAAGTCCTGGCAGATGAAAGTGTCAATCATTGTGCCATAAAAAATTAAAAAACAGGCCCCTATGATAAAACGGCCTGTTCATATCTTTTAGATGAAAAGTTAAGAAAGAATTAAAACCTCCGGTAGCTCACAGTTTGCTCGTAAACATCCCTGAGGATATCTACTTCAACCATGTCAAAGTCAATACCCCGACGTGCATAAACTCTTTTAGCCACATCGACTGATTTGTCGAAATTATGTATAGAAAAACCGGAAGCACTTCCCCACGAGAATGATGGAATGAAATTGCGCATAAAGCCGGCACCAAAAATCTGGGCAGCAACACCCACAACTGTACCTGTATTAAACATGGTATTGATGCCACATTTTGAATGATCGCCCATAAAGGTTCCGCAAAACTGCAGATTAGTTTTCACAAAACTTTCTTCCTTATAATCCCAAAGCCTGACTGTTTCATAATTATTTTTGAGATTCGAAGTATTGGTATCGGCACCCAGATTGCACCATTCACCAATAACACTATGACCCAGAAAACCATCGTGTGATTTATTGGAATAACCAAAAATAATGGAGTGGCTTACCTCACCTCCTACTTTGCAATGTGGACCAATTGATGTAGAGCCATAGATGTTGGCACTCATTCTAATTTTGGTATTTTCTCCAATACCAACCGGCCCGCGCAAAATTGCTCCTTCCATAATATGAGCATCTTTACCTATATAGACTGGCCCTCCTGTGGTATTAATTATAATGTTTTCAAGTACCGCTCCCTTTTCAACAAAAATCTTTCCTTTACCGGTTAACCTTACATGACCGGGTATTGGGGTCGACTTTCGACCTTTTGTAAGCATCTCAAAATCAGACAAAATCTGTGACTCGTTGAGTTCAATCAGGTCAGATAAATACTCGACTTTTGACGGAGAAGATTGTGTAACATAAGGTGTAACAGAATCAATAACATCCCAGTCAAGATTATCAATATCCTCAGACTTAAGGCGCAAAGCAATTATGGTTTCACCAACAATAAGAGTTTGGTTGGGCGTAAGCTGGTGTATCTCTTTAATTATTTCCGGGTTTGGAATAATGCTACTGTTTATCAAAATATTATCAGCTTCTTTAACCACCGGATATTTCTTACTAAGATAGTCCTCCGTAAGAGTAGACGTCTTTTTTTCTAATAGTTTTTCCCATTTTTCCCTGATGGTAAGAATACCCAGTCTGATATCGGCTATTGGTCTGGTAAAAGTAAAGGGTAACAAATGGCTACGTGTCTGGTCTCCGAACAAAATATAATTCATTGTGCTTTTATTTAGATTAATCAATCCTTTTTAACATAATTGCCTAAAGATAGAAATTTTTTTTAAAAAAAAAGCCCTTCATCACAAAGGGCTTTTTTTTTAGATTTTTTAATTATCCGGTTATTTTTTACCACGATTCTGATACTTCGACTTGAATTTATCTATACGTCCTGCTGTATCAACAAGCTGTTGTTTTCCTGTATAGAATGGATGTGAAGTGTGGGAAATATCAAGCTTAATAAGCGGGTATTCTTTACCGTCTTCTTCCCAAACTGCATTTTCTTTTGAACTAGCAGTGCTGCGGGTAAGAAAAGAATAGTCATTTGACATGTCCTTGAAAATAACTAAACGATAGTTGCCAGGATGGATATCTTTTTTCATTATTCAATTGTTTTTAAACAGGCCTGTTTATTAATATGTTAGTAATTACTGTTATCTATCGAAACTGAAATATTTTTTAATTTTACGGGAGTGCAAAGTTACAATTAAAATGGAAAGTGCCAAAACAATTTTGAGCAATATATTAAAAAAGAACTTCAGGTGTCTTATTCCTGAGATAAAAACCCCTGAAGGTTAAATATCGAGCTAATGGTCAGGCTTAATTCCTAAAGAGACCTGATTAATCTTCGAGACTATGCACTACCAGCCCACTGCGTAATTTGGGCTCAAACCACGTTGTTTTGGGTGGCATAATGTTACCGGTATCTGCGATGTCAATAAGTTGTTTCATGGTAACAGGATAAAGGGCAAATGCCACTTCTATTTCACCGCTGTCAACTCTCTTTTTTAATTCACCTAATCCGCGGATACCCCCCACAAAGTCAATTCTTTTATCCGTCCTGAGATTTTTGATACCAAGAATATCATCCAGTATATGCTTTGAAAGTATAGTAACATCCAGAACGCCAATAGGATCATTATCATCATAGGTACCTTCCCGGGCATTCAGCCCGTACCATTTCCCATCCATATACATGCTGAAGTTATGCAACCTGTCAGGTTTATATTCCGAAGAGCCTTTCTCTGTAACGACAAATGTTTTGTTAAGTTTACTCAAGAACTCCTCGTTGGTAAGTCCGTTCAGGTCTTTAACTACACGATTATAATCAATAATAGTAAGCTGATTATCAGGAAACAACACTGCCATAAAGAAATTATATTCTTCATTGCCTGTGTGGTTTGGATTGTGTTGCTTTTTTTCGTTGCCAACAAGCGCTGCAGCAGCAGTACGATGATGACCATCAGCCACATAAAAAGCAGGAACTTTAGCAAAGAGTTTCTCCAATCTTTCAACAGTTTCCCTGTTCTCTATCACCCAAAATTTATGACCAAACCCATCATCGGCCATGAAGTCATATTCGGGAAGAGTACTTCCGGTAATTTCAGCAACAATACCATCTATTTCTGCATCTGCAGGATAGGAGAAAAATACGGGTTCAGCATTGGCATTAACGAAACGAACATGCTTCATGCGATCTTCCTCTTTATCAGGACGGGTAAGTTCGTGTTTTTTAATTCTTTCATTCAAATAGTCTTCAACCCCGGCACAACCCACAATCCCATATTGTATCTTTTCTCCCCAGGTTTGGGCATACACATAGTAATTGGTGGTTTCATCCTGTTTTAGCCATCCTTTCTCCCGAAATATTTTAAAGTTCTCAAGAGCCTTATCATAAACCTGCTGAGAATACAGGTTTGTTTGATCCGGAAGTTCGATCTCGGGTTTTACTACCCTGAGAAAGCTGTAAGGATTACCTTTGGCTTCAGCGCGGGCTTCTTCAGAATTAAGAACATCATAGGGCCTTGATGCCACATCTTTAGCAATATCTTTCGGGGGCCTTAATCCCCTGAAAGGTTTTAAAATTGTCATTTATAGTTTATTTAAAATTTCAATAAATAATCAATTAGGTCTGATTAATTACTTATTCACCTGGAATGTTTTATCTCCCTTCTCAAGGAAGTTTACAATTTGCTTTGCAGCAGCCAATCCAGCATTAATATTGGCTTCAGATGTTTGTGCCCCCATCTTTTTTGCTGTAAATACAGTCCGGTCGGCATATTTTTCAAGCATTTCATCCTTGCAGTCAGGTGCCAGGTCAGAGAGGTAATTGAAATCGGCTCTTTCGGCCATGACCTTAAGTAAGCCTTCTTCATTAATCACTTCTTTCCGGGCAGTGTTTACCAGTGTGCCACCTTTGGGCAAAGTTTTAAGCAATTCGTAATTAATGGATTTTTTGGTTTTATCGTTTGCCGGAATATGCAATGAGATATATTGGCAGGTTTTATAAAGTTCGGCTACTGAATCAACGGCAATCACACCGTCTTTTTCAATTTCTTCCTTTTTAACAAATGGGTCGTGGGCATAAACCTGCATTCCAAAACCCTTTGCAATGGTTGCAACATATTTTCCCACATTTCCATATGCATGAATTCCGATTTTTTTATCACGTAATTCGGTTCCTGATGTTCCATTAAAAGCTTTTCTAATGTTATAAAGCATCATTCCAAAAGCGAGTTCAGCAACTGCATTGGAGTTTTGCCCCGGAGTATTCATGGCAACAACTCCTTTTTGTGTGCAGGCAGCCAGATCAATATTGTCGTAACCGGCACCTGCCCTTACAACAATTTTCAGGTTTTGAGCAGCGTTTACTACTTCGGCAGTAACATTATCACTACGAATGATCAACCCGTCAACATCAGCAACAGCTTTTAGAAAATCAGCCGCATCAGTATATTTTTCAAGCATTACTACTTCGTAGCCTGCTTCTGCGAATACATTTTTTATGCCTTCTACCGCTAAGGGTGCAAAAGGTTTTTCAGTTGCAATCAATATTTTCTTCATCGGTTTAAGAATTAAAGGTGAATAAACCTTAGCTATAATACCGGAATTACCGGTATTATAGCCATTTTATACATTTTTTAATTGGCGTTTACTAAGATTAAAGTTTAACCGAACGTTCTTTCTTCGATTAAACACAATTGTTACTTTTTGAATTTTCTCTCAAATTCCTGCATGGCTTCTACCAGTGCTTTTACGCTTTCCATAGGGAGTGCGTTGTATGTTGAAGCACGGAAACCACCCACTGAACGGTGTCCTTTCAGTCCTACCATACCCAGCGACGAAGCAAATGAAAGGAATTCCTGCTCAAGCTCTTTATATTGCTCATTCATTACAAAACAGATATTCATCAATGAGCGTGACTCTTTTTCAGCGGTACCGACAAAAAGCTCATTACGATCAATTTCATCATAAAGCAATCTTGCTTTGGCTTCGTTAAGTTCCTGCATTTTCTTTACGCCGCCCAGTTTCTTAAGCCAGCGAAGGGTTTCCATAATGGTATAAATGGGTAAACACGGTGGTGTATTGAACATGGAGCCATTATCGATATGGGTCTGGTAATTCAGCATAGAGGGAATGGGTCGTTCAGCCTTGCCCAGAATATCTTCGCGGACAATAATAAAGGTTGCACCTGCAGGCCCAAGATTTTTTTGAGCACCGCCATAAATAATCGCATATTTGGAAACATCAAGCGGGCGACTGAAAATATCGGATGACATATCGGCAACCAAAGGTACGGATGAGTCAATATCTTCCTTAATTTCGGTGCCATAAATGGTATTATTGGTTGTAATGTGGAAATAGTCTGCATCAGCAGGAATGGTATAGCCTTTGGGGATATAGCTGAAATTTTTATCGGCACTGGAAGCAACAACCTCAACATCTCCGAAAAACTTTGCTTCCTTCAGTGCTTTCTTTGCCCAAACGCCGGTTTCCAGGTAAGCAGCCTTTTTGTTGAGCAGATTGTAAGGAACCATGCAAAACTGCATACTTGCTCCACCACCCAGGAAGAGAACCTGGTAACCTTCAGGAATATCAAGCAATTCCTTAAAAAGGGATACTGTTTCATCCATAACAGCCTGAAAATCTTTACCACGGTGAGAAATCTCCATTACCGATAATCCAATACCATTGAGATCCATAACAGCTTTTGCCGTATTCTCAATCACTTCCTTTGCCAGTATTGATGGGCCGGCACTAAAATTATGCTTTTTCATGAGTTAATTATTTTATTTGTGAATATCATTTTTGCATCCGTTACGACTAACTCCTGTTCGGCGTAATCAAAACGAATACCATGAAATATAATTAGATTAAAGATATTTTTTTGTATTGATTTAAAGACAATTTTTTCAGCGACAAACTTATCAATATTTCCTCATCTGAAAAAAATTGCAATATGAAACAAAATCATTCTATTTCTTAATAAATTAACGGTAAGATATTATAAAACATTTAAATTATACGCAAATATTAGGCAAATTTGGTAAATTTATCACAATGTTTAAAGAAAAACAGGGGAAATATTTTTTTCTGGGGCGAAATATTAAAATTTCCTTGTAAAATCAAGGATCTATAAAGAGTACGCAAAAGGTATAATATACCATCAACAGTAATTTTTACTCCGTATTGGGAGAAACAGGCCTGGGAGGAGGCCTTCTGCGCGGATTTCTTATATCAATATCTTCTGTAAAAACCCATTTACCATCAACAAATCTGAAGGCATCAAATATATTCATTTCGGGAACATAAAACTGGTAGTGTCCTTTTAAAAAACTGTGTGTTGGTGACATATGGTCAAAGACAATTATCCTTTCTGCATGCCGACTTCCATCAAAAATAAAATCATCAAATCGGATAATCATGGATACTTTGGCCGAATACTCAAAAATAATCCGGTATTTCTGATTTTCGCGATACTGAAAAACCTGTTTTCCGAATAAAGGCAATCCTTTGTCGCTAATGGTCAAGGGCTCAATGATACGTTTCCTTGTTAGCGGATTATCTCCCCTCCAGCCCAGCAGCGTATATAAATCCTGCTGGTTATGTCGGTGGTGAATGATATCAGAATAATATGCTCCATACCATTGCTCATGGTTTAAGGATTTAAAACGGGAATCTTCTGTATGGACACCTTTATCCATAAAAGGAATTACTGCTTTGTTTTCGTTTACCGGGTCTGCGGTTTGAAAAAACCCGAAATATTCAAAATTATCCCCCCGTAAAGGAATATACCAGCTAATGATCCTGAAACGTGTATCTGGCGATCTGAGTATGGATATGGTGGTAAGAGAATCAAAATCATAATAAAAGGAGCCATCCATATCAAGCACCTGTTCAAAATACTCCCTGAACTGATTGTTTACAGTCCGTCTGCTCTCATCTCCTTCAATAACGGGTATTCTAACAGATAGTTTTACGAGGCTGTCTTCATGTAACTTAAAATCTGTTTGCGAAATAACCGAAAATGGCAGAAAAAATATTAAACAGCCTGAAATTAATAACACAAACCGTGACATAAATAAAAAATTAAATGGGTTTATCAAAACAGGCCGGCATATTCCGGTTTAAATGTAAAACTTAACTTTGCATAAGTTATTGCAAAGATAATTAACTAAATCATTGATAAAATCATTCACAATCACATATGAAACCTGCATTTAAAAAACGTGTTGATGCATTTGTTGAGTTAGGAAAGCAATTGCAAAATACGGTAGTTGCCAGCAGTTCTGATAGTCTCAGCCCTGCCGGAAAAGATCTTTTTCATGATATTACAGAAAGTCAAAACAAAAACCCATGGTTTACCTCCGAAAATGTAAAGAAAGCGATCATGGGCCTTTCTGCCATGCTGGAGGATAAGAAAATGCGGGAATGGCTCAAAGATTATCCCATTCAGGAACCAAAAAACCCTGCAAAAATTGCCGTTGTCATGGCTGGTAATCTGCCTGTAGTTGGATTTCACGATTTTATGTGTGTACTGCTTACAGGCAACAACTTTCTTGGAAAGTTATCGAAGCAGGACAAAGACCTTCCAGTAAAAATTGCAGCTCTCCTGACCGAGATTGAGCCGGGATTTTCATCTCTGCTTGAATTTACTGAAGATAAAATCAGTGATTTTGATGCGGTAATTGCCACAGGCAGCAATAATACATCACGTTATTTTGAATATTATTTTGGGAAATACCCACATATCATAAGAAGAAACAGAAACAGTATTGCAATTCTTGATGGGAATGAAACTCCCGGGGAACTGGAAGCACTCTCCGATGATATTTTTATGTTTTATGGAATGGGATGCAGAAGTGTTTCAATGGTTTTTGTTCCTGTTGGGTATGATCTGGAATTATTGCTTAAGAGTTTCAGTAAGTGGGAGTTTCTTAAAGACCATCACAAATTTCATAATAACTATGAATATCAGAAAGCTGTATTACTAGTGAATCAAATACATCATTTCGATACCGGATACTCAATTGTTAAAGAAGGTGATCAGTTGGCCTCACCATTATCGGTATTACATTATAAAACATATAAAGATATTTGTGATGTAAAAAAATATACTGAAGAAGAAGAAAAGAATATTCAGTGCATTGTCGTCAGACAGGGGCTCACTCACATTTTCAACCAGTCTGTTAAATTAGGCAGAACACAAAATCCCGGACCGGATGATTTTGCCGATGGTGTCGACACAATAGATTTTTTATTGAGATTAGGGTCTTGATGGTTTTGGTAAAGTTGGTTTTTATAATTTATGTTTCTGATAAATATGATGAATTTTACCGGCTGCATCCACTCCTTCAAGGATAATATGGAGATTTTCTAGTCCATCAGGAACTTCTAACTGCATATTCATTTGCCCGGATTCATCCAACTTAACAGAAGGATTCCAGGAAATAGTATACAAATATTCGGGATGGTCAAAAAGGTTATTATTACTATCCAGGTCAGCAAGTTCAAAGTTTCGGGGAATATAAAATCCACTGAGAATGTATTCCAAAATAATTTGTCTTGCTATAGAGCTTCTTCTTGAATGAGCTACAATTGCACCATTACCACCTCTCACTCCGAAAATTGAAGCACTTGGACCTTTATATATTTCTATATGAGAAATTTCCATTGGAGATAAATTCAAAAACTGCATGCTTGAATAAACCTGACCATCAATAAGTATTAAAGGTTGATTGCTTAAATTTATGCTTCCGCGTCCTCTTATCACGATGAAATTACCATCTATAAGGATACCGGGAGCTTGAGCGACAAGAATATCACGCATATTCCTGAATCGCTGATCATTCCTTTTAATATAAATAACTTGATCAGCGGAACCATACGAGTAATTTAAGTTATCAGTTATTTCAATACGTCTATCAGAAGGTTTTCTGGATCTGAGAGAAACCCTGGTCCAGTTTCCGCCCCTTTTTTCTGGTAATTCTCTGAAGTGCCAGTTTGCATCCATTTTCGAATCATCAATTGTAACAGGGAATAGTTCAAGTATTCGTGGATGGCTTTCCTGAAGGCCTAATATACCTATTGTTGCTTCAAACTCACCATGTTCTTGTATATCTTCAAATTTAAAATCTCCTTGTCTGTCTGTTCTAGTAGATTTAACCTTTAAATCATCATCATGTTGCAATGTAACTTCAAAGCTATATCTGTCAAATTCTTTAGACTCATCTGTAGGTTCAATATTTCCAAAAACCGGAAATCCATCCATTTTCCTGAAAACAACTTCCGGAGTCTTTTCTTTAATAATATCCTGCCAGCTGATCCTTTCCCAACCGGAACTTATCATCAAAAAATCAATTGAATTATTTACAAGAGAATATTCGGTAAAATATTTCACTGGATTTTCAACCTTAAAATTCAAATCCGATGTCAACAATAAACGGGTAATAATATTTTCGTGGAATTGAATTGGGTTTAAACCACTTGAACCTGCTACTGAAATCGAAAATGTTGTTGAATCCATTGAATAAGCCGGGGCTTCAATTTGAATATTAAAACCGTTGTAAGCCTTTGATGCCTGTAAAACAATATCTTTAACCTGCCCGGGATAATTAAAAAACAATCTTTCACTAATCAGTCGGGCATTTTTATCGAAAAGAGTTGCGGCAGATATGCCAAAAGGTAAGTCATCATATTTTATCTGGAATTTATGATTCCCGTCTATTTCTATAAACTTCTGAATAGCTCCTCTTGTATGCACAACAAGGTATAGATTGGAATCAAGTGAAACCGGTTTTCCAGAAACAGATATGCTGAAAAAATCGTCTTTTGGCATGACATTAAGAACAAAACCAGAAGATTGAATATTCCTGATGGGATAATTCTGTGTTCTGCCATTTGGAAAGGTTACTTTAACACCATACCTTTCTGAATCTAATGGAGTAAATTTAGCAACACCCCTTCCAGAAAAATTATCTGAAGTCCTAAAAGTTGAAATTGTATTACCCGTAGAGTTTAACAATTCTGCGCGAACATCAATACCCTCTCCCAAAGAATTTTGAGCGTGATATGCCAATCTGTTTTCCAAACCATAAACAAGATTACCACCCTCAGGAAAAAAGCTGATACTATATTCTTTATTTTTTCGTTCCAGTTCTCTGTTAATTCCCCTGTTTTCCCTTCTTGTGCGTCGGCTTATGAAATTTTTCTCTGCAGGATTTTGTATGAAAAAATTTCTTGTGAAAATAAAATCTTCATGAAAATTTAACATCCAGGGTGTGTAAGCCCTTAAAAGATAGTTTCCTTCTGAAAGAGAATCCTGCAATACCAAATCTCCTTTGCCATAACCCTTCTGAATATGGATTATTTCTTTTTTTACAAGAAAACCTTTTGTGTCATATAGCTCAACATACAAAGTAGACTCTGAAACATCAGGTTTGTGATTTACAGCATCTATAACATAGGCCTTAAACCAAATATTATCCCCGGCAAAATAGTTTTGCTTGTCGAAATGCAAATAAACTTTTTGTTGAGAATATCTTTCCAGATACTTACCGGTTTTTTCTTTAAGGGAAGAAACATTCTGTGCATTCAAAAATAAACCTGGCAAGAATAGAAAAACTGATAATATTAAAAAGGTTTTCATATCGGTGCTTTTTGGCGGTTAAGAATAAAGGGTTCATATTTTTAACATTCTAAATTAACAAGATGTTTTACCATTATCAAGCTCAATTGGGTTTTTAACTTTTTA
The DNA here is from genome assembly GCA_007129355.1 of Bacteroidales bacterium. Taxonomy (GTDB): domain Bacteria; phylum Bacteroidota; class Bacteroidia; order Bacteroidales; family UBA7960; genus SKVR01. The sequence continues at coordinate 11,888 of SKVR01000283.1, forward strand.
AACTTTTTAATATATTGAACCTA
>SKVR01000160.1 GCA_007129355.1 Bacteroidales bacterium
GGAAAGGATTTATCGTTTACAGAATCTTGAAATCCCAGTTACACTTAAGATGAAAACCCGCGAAATCGGTTACAATACATACTTTGCAAAATTCGGATTTGGAGGTTCGGTTAATTTAAAAGCCACTGCCGATGATAAGTTCTCCGCAGCTGACGGTTCCAGTATATCGCGCAATGATATTAATATCAAAAAAGAGGAAGTGCCACTGATGAGGGTTTCCATGATACTGGGTGCAGGAACCGAATATTCGCTTGGAGGCAACACTTCACTGGTTGGAGGTATCACCTTTAACAACGGCTTCACCAGCATTCTGAAGGGTAATGACAGCCTGTCTGACAGAAAAAAGGCTGCAAGATCCAATTACCTTGAAGTAACCCTCGGGATATTGTTTTAAGTCACGAATTTCAGACTTATGAATCCCTTTGCAAAATATATTGACTGTTTAAATTGCGAAAACGAACTTATCAATCTAAGCGAACTTACGCTTCGAACGCCCAGTGAAGTGGTGTGCGATTTTTGCGGACAAAGATATCCCGGACTTAGCGCAAAGGTGAAAAAAACAAAGGTTTTAATCAATTTTGTCTTTATTATCCTTGCCGTTATCATCTGGGCATCTGCCTACACCATAAGCGGTTTCACAGGAGCACTCTTCGCACTGTTCCCGCTTTTTATTATTTACCTTTTTGTACTGGGATTAAGTATAAAGAAATCCATAAAGCTATAATATGCGCATTGCACTGGCACAATATAATTATCACATTGGTAACTTTGAATATAACACCCGAAAGATCATAAGCGGAATTCATGAAGCCAAAGCTCAGCAGGCCGACCTGGTGGTTTTTGCCGAGCTTTCGGTATGTGGGTACCCTTCCGGAGATTTTCTGGAATTTAAGGACTATATCGATAAGTGCTACAGGGCCATTGATGAGATAGCTTTACATTGCAATGGAATTGCTGCCATTGTGGGTGCACCCCACCGAAACTCAAATACAAAGGGCAAACCCCTTTATAATGCGGCCTTCTTCCTTGAAAACGGAAAAGTTAAGCAGATTTACCGGAAGGGGCTTCTTCCCAATTACGATATTTTTGATGAATACCGTTATTTTGAACCTGCCACCGAATTTGATATTGTTACCTGTCAGGGAAAACGAATAGCGCTTACCATCTGCGAAGACCTGTGGAACTTGAACGATAATCCCCTCTACACCCAGAACCCTATGGATCATCTGGCTGAAAAGGGTGCCGATTTCATGGTAAATATTGCAGCTTCTCCATTTGCCTGGGACCATGGCGGCGAACGAAAAACCATGCTTAGCCAAAATGCATCACGTTATAAGATGCCCCTGTTTTATGTAAACCAGGTAGGTGCGCAAACGGAACTGATTTTCGATGGTGGCTCAATGGCTATCAATGCCAATGGAGCTATAACGCATGAAATGGAATCATTTTCCGAAAATATGCTTATCGTTGAAACCGATGAGATGGACCGTAAAACCGGAATCAAACCTTCTCCTGAGGCCGATCATGATAAAAAGATTGAAAATATTTACAACGCCCTGGTTAGCGGTGTAAGGGATTATTTTGGCAAACTCGGATTCAGTAAGGCCATTCTGGGATTGAGTGGCGGTATTGACTCGGCAGTAACGATGGTTATAGCTGCTGATGCACTGGGTGCTGAAAATGTTTTGGGAGTGCTGATGCCCGGCCAGTTCAGCTCCGACCACTCCATAAAAGATGCTGAAGACCTGGCAAAAGCGCTGGGTTGTCCGTATTACACCATTCCCATAACTGATACCACCACAATATTTGAAAAAAATCTGAAACCCTTTTTCAAAGAACTTCCCTTTGGTATCGCTGAAGAGAATATACAGGCGCGTTCCCGGGCTGTTTATCTTATGGCCCTTTCCAACAAATTCGGTTATGTATTGTTAAATACATCCAACAAAAGCGAAGCAGCTGTGGGTTATGGTACCCTTTACGGGGATATGTGCGGCGGCATGTCAGTGCTGGGAGATGTTTACAAAACAGATGTTTTTACAATGGCCCGTTACATTAATCGAAATAGAGAGATTATTCCGGTAAATACGATTATTAAGCCCCCGAGTGCTGAGCTGCGGCCCGATCAGAAAGATTCAGACTCACTGCCAGAGTATGATATTCTGGACGAAGTTCTTTTTCAATATATTGAAAAGCGGCAAGACCCTAATGAGCTTATACAGATGGGTTTTGAAAAAAAACTGATTGACCGGATATTGAAGCTGGTAAACACATGTGAGTATAAAAGACATCAGACACCACCCATCCTCAGGGTATCGTCAAAGGCTTTCGGCATGGGGCGCAAAATGCCCATCGTGGCCAAATACCTGGGATAAAGAAAAAGAAAAAGAAAGCAATTTTTCCCATACAACATTATGATAAAATCAGGCAAAATAAGAAAAACTTACCCTCTGCAAAGGGTTATTCTTTTGCTGATTTTTTCATTATTTCTTTTTCAATCCTGTAGCCGAATCGCTTTCTTTCCCAAAAGATCATCCATTGATGGAATAGCGCTTGACGGAATTAGTTATGAAAAACTTACCGGAGCAACTATATCGCTGAGACCGGCCCCCGGAAGTTCTGGTACTACAAAAGATGATACCACTGTTGATGAAGATGGAAGATTTCAGTTTGAGAAAGTTACTTCAGGAGTTTACTCCATTAGCATAACCATGAGTGGATATGAAAGAATGGATGCGGGAAACATTGACTTGAAGCAGGGGGCAGCCTTTGTTGCCATGTTACCCATTGAAACCGGGCTCTCTTTAAATACAGGAGGCGTTTCAGGTATCGTAAGAGATAACAATGGAAATCCGGTTCCTTATGCTAATATTGCCTTAAGTGCTCAGGATGCATCACTAACCAACGGCTACTTTACATCTGCTTCTACCAACGAAGACGGGCATTTTTTCATTCCAGCCATTCCTCTTGATAAAACCCATGAATTCAGAATTCGTTGCGCAGCCGATGGTTTTGAAACCAAAAGGATATCCAGCCAGCCCATTCTAAACAACGAAATGCTGGTTTTGCAGTTGGAGTTAGCAAGGGAAACCCTACCTCGCGTTCTATTTTATGAAGGTTTTGAGAATAATCAGCATTCCTGGGAAAAAACAGGGTTCTGGAGAGTTCAGCAAAATCAAGCCATTTACAATAAAGCATTTCCCGAACACGTGATGCTTGCACCTAATGACCTGTCAGATGGTATAATTCCTGATGCTTTCAAGGGGACAAGGATGGCATGGTACGGGCAGCCATCAACCGGAAATTATATGGGTGAGCAAAGTTCTTATGATTCTGGTCCTACTGGAGGCACAAGCAGACAACCCAATCGGGGCGAAATGGTATCTCCACTAATCAATCTCTCAAATGCTCAAAGTGCAAGTGTTATATTCTGGTCATGGTTTGAAATTGAAAGTATGAACCCTGACGGCTATGGCTTTGACCACATGGAAGTATATGTTATCAGAGATGGTACAGATATCCCGGTGTTGTTGGGAATGCTTAATCCTTATATTATCCCCTTTCTTAACAACAGAAAAACCATACCATACACATCCGGGGGATTTTATCAGGCCCCTGTATGGAGATACGAAGAGTTTGACCTTAGTGATTTTACCGGCTCATCTGTGCGGTTGAAATTTGCTTTCGACACCCGCGATGAAAAACATAATGGATTCAGAGGATGGTTCATTGATGAGATTAGGGTATTGGAAAGAGAAGGTCAACATAAGTGGACCCCGGCATCTTTGCCACTGCGCCAGAGATGAATTGGCGGATTTAACGGAGCTCACCCCATACATTGACCCTTCAATTATGCATCAAAAAAAAAACTCAACGCCCGATTTTACGGACGTTGAGCCTGTTGAAACGTAATTCGAAAGATTTTTTAATATACGTTGGTATTGATTGCTTCAACGGATTTAATCTCGGGGATGGCTTTTTTAACGGCCTGTTCAACTCCCGATTTCAATGTCATTGTACTCATGGGGCATGAACCACAGGCACCCAAAAGTTCAACATTAACCACGTAATCTTCGGTTAGTTCCACAAAGCGGATATTGCCACCATCGGCCTGCAAATAAGGACGAATCTGGTCAATTACGTTTTCTACTTTTCTGATTAATTCTGCATTTTGTATATCAGACATACGAATAAAAAATTAGAGTGTGAATATAAATTTATGATTTTTAAGTTTGTAATTTCACTGCATTTTCAACTGAAATTTCGCGTGCAAGCATTTTTGCAGCATCTTCAAAATAAGAACCTGCAGGATTGTCTTCATTAAGCACAGCAGGTTTTCCTGAATCTCCCGATTCGCATACACCCTGCACCAGTGGAATCTGTCCCAGGAAAGGAACATTCATCTCCTTTGCAAGATTTTTACAACCGTCTTTCCCAAAAATGAAATACTTGTTTTGCGGTAACTCAGCAGGGGTAAACCACGACATGTTTTCTATCATGCCCAGTACTTTTACCTTGATACTATTGTTTTCAAACATAGAAACTGCCTTTCGTGCATCAGCAAGTGCCACCTGCTGTGGAGTGCTTACTATTACTGCACCTGCCAGTTTAAGAGTTTGCACCAGCGAAAGATGAATATCTCCGGTACCTGGCGGAAGATCAACAAGCAGATAATCAAGTTCGCCCCATTCCACGTCAGTAAAAAGCTGTTTCAGTGCAGCCGATGCCATAGGCCCCCGCCAGATCAGAGCTTTGGAAGCATCGACAAAAAAGCCGATAGACATTACAAAAATGCCATACCTTTCCAGTGGCAGAGCTTTGGTTTTTCCATTTACTTCAACGGCATCAAGCTCTTTATCCACAGCATCGAACATAACGGGTACACTGGGTCCGTAAATATCGGCATCCAGCAATCCTACACGTGCTCCGGTGCGTGCAAGCGAAACAGCCAGATTAGCAGCAACGGTTGATTTTCCAACTCCCCCCTTACCACTGGCAATGGCAACAATATTTTTTACGCCGGGAAGCATGGGCTCATTCTCAACCCGCTTGCTTGTTACTTTCGAGTCAAATGCTATATCTATTTCTGCCTCTTTGTCCAGATTTTCATGGATACTTCTTATGCAAGCCTTCCGCATGCTTTCCTTAAAAGGACAGGCAGGTGTGGTAAGTACGATTTTAAAGGTAACTTTTTTCCCTTCCACCTCAAGATCCCTGATCATTCCCAGGCTAACCAGGTCTTTTTTCAGGTCGGGTTCTATCACCTTACTAATCGCATCTAGCACATTATCAACACTTAACGTCATAATTCTTATTTAGACTTAATTCGTGTAAAAATAAGAATTATTTAAGATGTGGCAAAATAATAAGTTGTGACAAAATGAACAACGGGGTTATAATATGATCATGGAGTTAACTCAAGGGCAGGATCCCAGAAATATTTTGAGAAGTTCCGGATTTTATCATTCACCACTGTAATGCCTTCACTTTCGAGCAACTGCTGCATAATATCGGGGCCTCCGAAATGATGTTTACCGGTAAGCATACCATTGCGGTTAACCACCCTGTGAGCAGGTATTCTGCTGTCAAAAGCATGTGAATGATTCATGGCCCAGCCCACCATTCTTGCTGATCCGGCTGTTCCCAGGTACCGGGCAATGGCACCATATGAGGTAACCCTGCCATAGGGTATTTCTTTCACAACCTGGTAAACTTTTATAAAAAAGGAATCGTTCATGCTATCTATTATGGGATGTAGCTTTACAGATCTTCCTATTAGTCATTCTTCAGACTAAATTCCAGGAAACAAATCTTTTCTCCCTTTTCCAGGAACATACTTTCGTAATAGGTTTTAATATTGAGAACCAGCGGATCAACTCCTTTTGGGTCATCGTAAAGGTCAGGTGTAGCGGTTTTAAGCCGGTGACCCTGTTGGCTAATCAATTCGAGGGTATAATCGTAAAACGTACGGTTATCGGTTTTCAGATAAATAGGTGCATCAGCTTTCAGAAACCCTTTGTATACATTGAGAAATCTAGGCGAAGTAAGTCTTTTTCTTACCCTTGGTTTATTGAGTTGCGGGTCGGGGAAGGTGATCCATATACCGGAAATTTCATCCTGACTAAAAAAGCCATAAAGGTGTTCGGCCTGCACGCGCAGAAAACCCACGTTGGTCAGAGCATTTTCCATTGCATCCTTTGCACCGGTCCAAAGGCGGTTACCTTTAATATCAATGCCAAGAAAGTTGTATTGAGGAAAAGCTTTGGCCAGGCCAACGGTATATTCACCCTTACCGCAACCTATTTCCAGAATAATGGGGTTATTATTAAAGAAGAACCGCTCTCCCCATCTCCCTTTCAAATGATAGTCGGGAATGGGAAAGCGGTATTCGGGCTGAACCACATTGGAAAACGAGTTGATTTCAGCAAATTTACGATGCTTGTTCTTGGGCACTTTAATTGAACCGCTTTACAGATAAATAATGATTAACGATGCAGTATCCAGGCGTTGACGTTTACATCTTCCTGAACGATTTTGAGCTCTTGTTCTGCCTGGTTAAGATCGTAATAGAAATCGTAAGAGACCCTGTAAAAGCCAAGCGGATTTATAGGGAAAACCCTGGCGTTTGATGCGCCCCTGCTTCGTAGCTCTTCGACGAGGATAATGGCTGCATGTTCTTCTTCAAAACTACCCACAATGATATGATATGCCCGGCGTCCGGGCTCGGGGGTAGCAGGACCGGTTGTTACGGGTGCAGGCTGGGTTGCTTGTTCTGTAACCACAGGAGCTTCCTCCGTTTCTTCGGCAGGATCGGCTTCTTCTACGGGTGCGGGAGCCTGGGCTTCCACCCTTGTTGGCTCAGGAGCGGCCTCTCTATTGCGGAAAACAGATTTTTCACCAAACAGATAATCATAATTGAGTGCGAGTACAATGATAATAATCAGTAAAGGCACAACAGTGAGAGCTACCCATTTTACTGCCGGAGACAGACCTGAAGTTTGCTTTTTCTTTTCCATAGGTTTCTTTCTGGGAGTAGGGGGAATAACTTTTTCTTCTTTCGGTTTTTCAGGTTGTGGCGTAACAGATGCTGATTGCGAAACAGGCTGTGTTGATTTTATTTCTTCTTTCTCTTCAGGCTTTTGCGGCTCAGATGGCGGAACTGTTTTTGCATTCTCCAGGGCTTTATCAAGCTCGGTTTTGGCTTCTTCTTCCGATTTTTTTGCCGGTTCTTTAACAGGGGGCATTCCTACCGAATCGTCCAGATAGTTGATGGAAGTATCGGCATCAAATGCCAACTGACCGGATTCACTCATAGAAAAGACTCCAACACTTTCCAGTTCTACCTTTTTCCCCGACTTGAGTGAGTTCTGCATCTCATTTACAAAGTTGGCAACAAACTCTCTGGCCTCGCTGCTGCTGATATTCTCTTTCTTCGCAACATACTCATTAAGAAGACCGCCGCCTGCCTTATTATTTTCATTGAAAGTAATCACTTTGGATGGAGATTCTACCTTTTTCAACTCCGGAACAAATTTCGCAGGAATATATTGGGTTGAAAATTCACCCATTTCCGGTAGTATAACAAAATCGTTTTCAAACAACAGTTCGCTAATGTACTTGCCTATTTTCATAATTTCAGCATTTTGAGTTAAACTCTTGGCCTGCTGGCCTTTGTTTACAGGGTTTTAAAAAATCCGGAACCCACCGGCATACAAAAAAGAATCAAAAAAAACGACTAACTTTTCAGTATAATTGCTTATTTATACGCAATATATTCAGCTAAGTTATAAAAAACATCAAAAAAATTCGGACTTTAGGATTTTTATGCTGTATGCAGCGTTTTACATTAGATGTTTTGGGTTTAACGAGGGCAACAATGTCAATATGCAGGCATCATACCCATAAGCCCCATGATAATGATTAGCAGAGTGCCGAAAGCCTGCATTCATCTGCTAAAACAGACCGTGTATTTCCGCGTCAATTTTCTGAATCACCTCACCCAGGTCTGATGTCTTTTCCGAGAATTTGTTATTGTCAACATCAATAATAAGCAATTTGCCATGTGTATAGCCTTCAATCCATTCGCTGTAACGTTCATTAAGACGTTTGAGGTAGTCCAGCCGGATGGTGTTTTCATAATCGCGGCCTCTTTTCTGTATCTGGCTTACCAGTGTGGGCACTCCTGCCTTAAGATATATCAGCAGATCGGGGGGCTGAATAAAAGAGCTCATGAGCTCAAACAGGCTTGAGTAGTTTTCGAAATCGCGGGTCGACATCAATCCCATGGCGTGCAGGTTGGGAGCAAAAATGTATGCATCCTCGTAGATGGTACGGTCCTGGATCACCGTTTTGCCACTGTTGCGGATATCAACGATCTGGCGAAACCTGCTGTTGAGAAAATAGATCTGCAGGTTGAACGACCAGCGTTGCATATCTTCATAAAAATTATTCAGGTAGGGGTTGGTTTCCACATCTTCATAATGAGCTTCCCATCCGTAGTGTTTAGATAATAAACCGGCAAGGGTAGTTTTACCCGAACCAATATTTCCGGCAATGGCTATATGCATCTTTCAAGGATTATTTCGGGTTTATACCCATGTTAAAAAAGAACTCCTGAAAATTAATAGAATTTTCCGGTGAAACGAAATTTTTTTAAAGAAACTTCTGTCTGCAAAAATAACTTATCCTCCCTAACAAAAAAATTCTTCACTCCGGTTTCCGGTAGCAAAAATACATTTTCCGTTTGAAGAAAAAAATCATAAATTACAAGATGCGAATCCTGCAGATAAAGAATATTCTGATCAACAACCTGTAAAACAGAAACATTGACATCAGGAATCTGAAATAAAAAATTGGTATGCCGGTCAAAAACCATGATATGATCTGCTGCCACAAAAAGTTTTCCTGCACTTTCATGCATGTAATTCACCCTGCCCATCTGCGGATGATCAAGGCTGAGATCGGGGCTGGCGATCTCCGGCTGCCCCCTGTCATTATACCGAACGAGCTGAAACATTCCGGGAAAATAAGCCCAGAAACCGTTTTCCGATGAATGGCATATGACATCAGCAATATCGTTACTCATAAGGTCTGTAGAAGAAAAACTTCTTTTTTCAGCAAGGTTCTTATCGAGCAAGACCACATGGCCGAAATTCCCAAAAAAAACCAGGATATTCAAAGGATCGCTTACATCGGCAAAGGTTACAGGTCCGAAAGTTCTTTTGCCGTAGGTAAGTTCACTGCCATCGGTAGTCAATTTGGTGAGTATGCCGTTATGAATGCTGTAGATATTTCCCAGTTTGTCGGCTCCGGCAAAACCCCTTATGTTTTCATATTCTTCAACCAACACAAACTCATCGGCCTGAAGACTGAGAGCTGTGAAGCCGAAAATACATAGAGCCAGGAAAAATGATTTCACGGAAATTGTTTTAAGAAATAAACTTCAGTATTTCATCTACATACTTGCGAGTATTGAAAAGACGGGGCACTTTATTCTGGCCGCCCACTTTTCCTTTTGACTTTAACCATCTAAAGAATGTTCCTTCGGGAAGCGATGTAACTTTCAGTTTTTTCAGTAAAATATCGGCTGTCCTCTTGGCTTCATAATCAGAATTGATATTCTGGAGCGTTTTGTCAAGGACATTGGTAAACTTATCCAGATCATCGGGATCTTTTTCAAATTCGATGAGATATTCATGAGATGCCGAGTTATTATCTTCCAGAAATACAGGAGCAGCGGTATATTCGCTCACTACAGCGCCGGTTTCGCGGCAGGCAGTATCCAGTGCTTTTTCGGCATTGTCAATAATTACTTCTTCACCGAAAGCATTGATGAAATTTTTGGTGCGGCCCGATATCTGGATCCTGTAGGGATTGGTATTGGTAAACTGAATGGTATCGCCGATCATGTAACGCCATAATCCGGCGTTGGTAGAAATAAGCAATGCATAATTGGTATCGGTTTCCACCTGATCGATGCTTAATACCCTGGGGTTTTCGCTTTCAAGCTCATCGAGCGGAAGAAATTCATAAAAAATACCATAGTCGAGCATCAGCAGCATTTCCCTTGAATGTGCCTGGTCCTGAATTCCGAAAAAGCCTTCAGAAGCATTATAGGTTTCCATGTACCACATCTGATCAGATGGGATGACTTTTTTAAACTGCTCCCGGTAGGGTGCAAAACTTACACCGCCATGAATAAACAACTCCAGATTGGGCCAAACTTCCAGGATGTTATTACGTCCGGTCATTTCCAGGATCCTCTTCAGAAGCATCAGATTCCAGGAAGGCACACCACTGAGGTTGGTAACATTTTCGGTAATGGTGGCATTGGCAATTTTATCAAGCTTTTCCTCCCAGTTGTCCATCAATGCAATTGACATATCGGGTGTGCGAAGCAACTGCGCCCAGAAGGGGAAATTCTGCACCAGAATTGCCGATATATCGCCGAAATAGGAGTTGCTGTTAAATTCACTTACACTATGACTTCCCCCCATCACCAGCCCTTTGCCTGAAAAAATTTCGGTATCAGTCCGGTTATTACAATATATGGATAGCATATCCTTCCCACCCTTGAAATGGCAATCCTCAAGGGCTTCATTACTAACGGGGATAAACTTGCTTTTATCGCTTGTAGTGCCACTGGATTTGGCAAACCATTTTACCTCAGAAGGCCACAAAAGATTATTCTCACCTTTCCGTAACCTTTCAATCCAGGGCTTTACATCTTCATAGTCCTGCACCGGTACCCTTTCCTGAAAAGTTTTTAAATCCTTAATAGTAGCATAGTCATATTTTTTGCCCCACTCAGTATCTTTGGCTTTATGCAGAAGTTCAAAAAGAAGGTTGTTCTGAGCCTCATGGGGGTTTTTCTTAAAATATTCAATCTGAGATACTCTTTGCTTTAAGAACCAGGAAATAACAGAGTTTAATATGGCCGACATAATGAATTTCCAATTAAATGATTATGTTTTACAATCGATACAAAAATACGGAATATGAACTCACGTGAGCATTATTTTAAAAAACTTTGGGAATAAATTTTTACATCTTAAATAATTAAGTTCCCTGTTGAGTAAATTGTTCTCCAAATCTTCAAAAAAAATAATAGGTTTGTAAAAAATTGTATATCCATGATCGTTTACCCCCATAGCAAAATAAATCTCGGATTACATATCATCAGGAAAAGAGCTGACGAATTCCATGAGTTGGAAACGCTTTTTTATCCGCTTGATCTCTGCGATGCATTGGAAATTATACCTGCAACAGATGGCAAAACAGAATTCACATCAACCGGAATACATATTCCCGGCGATGGGGCTGAAAATCTTTGTGTACAGGCATGGAAGCTTATGCAATCAGACTATGCCCTTCCGAATGTAAAAATCCACCTGCATAAGATGATACCCGTAGGAGCAGGCCTGGGTGGCGGCAGTTCCGATGCTGCCTTCAGTCTTAGGGCATTGAATGACCTCTTCAGCCTGAAGCTGCCGGAGGAAAAACTTCAGCAGTATGCACAGCAAATGGGCAGCGACTGCAGCTTTTTTCTGGGGAATTCACCTGCCTATGCCACAGGAAGGGGCGAAATAATGGAATCGTATCCAATCTCACTCAAGGGCTATAGCCTTGTTCTTGTAAAGCCAAATATTCATGTAAGCACTGCTGATGCTTATGCGGGTATAGCACCAAAACAGCCGGAAAAACAACTCAAAGAAATTCTTAGGCTGCCTCCCGAAAAATGGAAGGATATACTTGTGAATGATTTTGAGAAAACCATTTTTAATAAATTCC
>SKVR01000079.1 GCA_007129355.1 Bacteroidales bacterium
AGCAGGCAGCAATTTGTAATGACTCACGTAAACAACCTTGCCTTATTATTAAATGAGAGCATGCAAAACATGCAGATGCAGATGCAGGCCCAGGGCGAAGGCGATCCTTCACAATCAGGAGAAGGATCACCTGGCTTTCAGGATTTAAGGCAAATGCAGGAACAGATGAATCAAATGCTCGAACAATTGCAGGAAGGACATCAGCCCATGCCTGGAGAAGGTGGACAAGAAGGAATGAGTATGAGCGAACAACTTGCCCGTATGGCTGCTGAACAGGAAGCGATTAGAAACAGACTTAATGAGCTTGCCAATCAAATGAGAAGAGGTGGAGAAGAAACCGGTGAGCTTGAAGAGCTTATGCGCGAAATGGAACGTACCGAACTCGATATTGTTACCAATAATATTTCAAGACAAACACAATTAAGACAGCAAAGAATACTTACACGCCTGCTTGAGCACGAAAAAGCCCATATGGAAAGGGAGCAGGAAGAAAGAAGAGTTGGAGAAACTGCAAAAATTTATGATTTAAGTAACCCTGAAGACTTTTTTGAGTATAATAGGATTAAGAACAGGAGTATTGAAATGCTAAGGAGCTTACCTCCCGGTTTCAAGCCTCACTATAGAAATCTTGTAGAAATGTACTTTCTTAATGTAGAATGAAAAATGGTTGACAACAAAAAGCAAATTAAAGTCAGGTCTTCCAGGGAGGGGGTTCATGAACTTGAAACCTTTATTGAAGACATATGTTATGAATATAACATTATAAATACGTACTATAGCAACATACAACTTGCTCTAAATGAAGCATTTGTGAATGCAAGAGTACACGGGAATGATAATGATCCGGAAAAAATGATTGATATTTCTTTCTTCTCTGATCAAAAAGGCCTGCATTTTCTTGTAAAGGATGAAGGTGACGGTTTCGATTTTCAAAACTGCATGGATAAGGAAATAACAGATTTACCAGAAGGAGATGAACAGGGCGAGAGAGGAATTCTGGTTATTAAAATGCTTGTTGACGAATTAAATTTTTATGACAAAGGAAGTACCATTGAATTAATATTCTATATCTCCAGTATCAATTATAGTTTAACTCTTGAAAGGAAAAAGCATCTGGAAAATTATTTTAAGAACGTAATTTTATACAAAACCTCCTGAATTGAAAATACCAGCAGAATTTTATCAATCTCTAGAATTTCATTTTGAAGATTGTGATAAATTTCCATTCCCCGAGGATAAGTTCAGGGAATGGATTTTTTTTATCATTAAAAAAGAAGGAAAAAAACCCGGCGTATTAAATATTATTTTCTGCAGCGACGATTATCTTCATAAAATGAATGTTGATTATCTTGATCACGAAACACTAACCGACATAATAACATTTGACTACTCAGAAGAATTTAATAGTATCAGTGGCGATGTTTTTATAAGTGTTGATCGTGTTAAGGAAAATGCACATGAACAGGAAATCCGTTTTTTATACGAACTTTGCAGGGTCATAGCTCATGGCATTTTACATATTTCAGGATATGGAGATAAACATCCGGATGAAATTGCTGTTATGAGAGACAAGGAAGATCTTTATCTTAAGTACGTTGATTTTTTGTAAATCCATGTATGCAGTGAATTAATGAGTTTGTAGAAGAATTTAATTATAGTTTTTGAATTTTAGATATGTTTCCCAATTATGATATAATTGTTGTAGGAGGTGGTCATGCCGGCTGTGAAGCTGCTGCAGCATCAGCACGTATGGGGTCAAAAGTGCTGATGATTACACTTAACCTTGCAACCATAGCACAAATGTCATGTAATCCTGCCATGGGTGGAATTGCAAAAGGACAGATTGTTAGAGAAATTGACGCATTAGGAGGTTACAGTGGAATTGTTACCGACCACACCATGATACAATTCCGCATGCTTAACCTTAGTAAAGGTCCTGCCATGTGGAGCCCAAGAGCGCAAAGTGATCGTGTTTTATTTGCTGCCAAATGGAAAGCAATGCTTGAAGAAACGCCCAATCTTGATTTCTGGCAGGATTCAGTTACTGAACTTATTGTTAAGAACGGTAAAGTGATTGGAGTAAAAACAAAGTATGGGCTTGAATTTTTTGCTAAGTCTGTAATTATTACCAGTGGTACCTTTTTAAACGGAAGTATCCATATTGGAAGGAAATCTTTCTCAGGAGGCAGGTTAGGGGAGGCCCCCAGCTCAGGGTTCACTCAAAATCTGGTAAGCTATGGCATTGAAAGTGATAGGCTAAAAACAGGAACACCTGTTAGAGTAGATGGTAGAACAATAGACTTTTCTCGTCTGATTGAACAACCGGGAGATGAAAATCCTGGAAAATTCTCTTTTCTTGATACACCTGCTCTTAGAAATCAGTTGAGCTGTTACCTTGCCTATACGGATGAAAGTGTACATGATATTCTAAGAACCGGATTTGATGACAGCCCAATGTTTGCCGGACGAATTCATGGTAGTGGACCCAGATACTGCCCTAGCATTGAAGATAAAATTGAGCGATTCAGCGACAAGAATCGACATCAGCTTTTTGTTGAACCCGAAGGATGGACCAGCATAGAATACTATATAAACGGATTTTCATCAAGTTTACCACTCGAAATACAATACGCGGCCTTGATGAATATACCAGGTTTCGAAAAGAGCAAAATCCTTAAACCAGGTTATGCCATTGAATATGATTACTTTTCGCCGACCCAATTAGATTTTACACTCGAAAGCAGAAAGGTGGAAAATCTGTATTTTGCAGGTCAGGTTAATGGTACAACGGGATATGAAGAGGCAGCTTGCCAGGGACTAATGGCAGGTATTAATGCCCACCTGAAAATTCGCAATCAGGAACCTTTTATTCTTAAACGGAGCGAAGCTTACATTGGCGTCTTGATTGACGATCTTATTACCAAGGGCACAAAAGAACCCTACCGGATGTTTACCAGTCGCGCCGAATTCCGCATTCTGCTCAGACAAGATAACGCAGATTCACGGTTAACCCGAAAGGGATATGATCTGGGATTAGCTTCTCAGGAGAGACTTGAAAGACTGAATGAAAAGGAATTTCTTGTACAGAAAATAAAGGATACTATTCAATTGCACAAAACCATGCCCGATGAAATTAATTCCTAT
>SKVR01000113.1 GCA_007129355.1 Bacteroidales bacterium
GACCCTTGATTGTGTCATTACATCAATTTCATAGGTTCGTTCTCCCGTGCGGGTCATGTTCAGGTATTCAAAATGATCTTCTTCAGCCCATTTTCTGAGGTAAATGCTGCTCAGGTCCTCTATTTTTTCTTTTGAGATAGTCTCCAAAGGTTGGTTTTCCTGGCGCAGGTCCCAGAAGTAGTTGTTAAGAAACGGGTTGTCGTATCTACCCTCTTTGTTCATTCTTTTTTCATCTCCATTTTTATCAATGACAACCCAGGCAGGACCTGTTCTGCCATTAAATCGGTTTGAGAGTGAAAATGTATAAGCTCCGGCATGTGTAATAAGCAGGGGATCATTTACCTCAATTCCATCTGCATTTATATTATCAAGTAAAGTATCGCCTGCAAAGCAAAGCGGGCCTGCAATGGCATCATTTCCACCTGTGGCAATAGGCTTATTATCTGCATTTAATATGCGGTGTGGCCAGCGAAGCAGGGTTACTTTGGCCAGCTGATCGGTTCCCACATCGGTAATAACCCAGCGCTTACCCCTGGATTGTTTGATGGTTTCAACACGGGTTAATAATGCCACTGCATTGCCAACCAAGGCATGGCCCGGCTCTACATAATATTGAAAGCCTTCTTTTTTAAGAGATTCCATCTCTTCAACCCAATGGTCAAGGGAAGGGAATTCATCGTTTTCCATGAAAGGAATTCCAAGACCACCACCTAAATCAAGATGTTCTATCGGATGTCCCATTTTTTTTAATTCGAAAGCAAGCTCATGCATTGCTGCCATTGAATTACGAAAGCTTGTAAGATTATCCATTTGTGTGCCAACGTGCACATGCAGCCCACTTACCGGCATATTCAGGGTTTTAACAAGTTCAGGCAGGTCTTCTGAAGGAATACCAAATTTAGATGAAGTTGCCGCATGCGACATGAGCTCCTGGTTTTCGTTGGTATTCTTGTATCTGATATCTATACCCGGATTAATTCTCAGCCATAACTTACCCGGAAATGGTTTTCCTTTCAACCGGTCCTGCAACTGACGGATGGCGGCAGGATCGTCCATTACCACTATAGCCCCCTTTTTTAGAAGGTTTAAAGAAATACATACTTCCTGCACAGGACAGTTATAAGCAATCCTTTCATAGGGAATCCCTGCAAACAATGCCAGGTCAATCTCCTCTCTGTTGGCACAATCAGCACCAACTCCCAGCTTAGCAAGCAACTCAAGTACTGCAAGCGAAGGATTGGTTTTCACCGGAAATAATATGTTGCCATTGTTTTGTGTGAAAAGAGCAAAATCCTTTACATTTTTTGTCAATTGCTCTTTGGATACAATCCAACAGGGGGAGCCATAATTAACATATAATTCCCGGATGTTTATTTCGCTGCTCCAGGTTTCAAGATTAGCTTTAGTTTGGGTTTGTTTAGTTTTGGTGAAATTTTTCATAGTATTGAAAAATTTAGAATTTTGAAGATAGTGTCAGTTGAGTTTTGTATTTTTCTGTTTTACACTTTTAGGGTAATTGAAAATAAAAATTCAGTGTTTTGCTTAGTTTTTACTTTGAATTTATATATACGCCAGATTTTGAAAAGTGTTACACTTCAAAATGAGCAAAAACATTTTTAATTGCTAATTTTGCAGCGCAATTAAAAGTCAATAATACCAAATCCTTATATCATGGTTCTTCTTTTTGGGGGAAACTCCAATCTTATCATTGCAGTTGAAATTCATAATCAACCTGCAGAAAAAGATATTGAAAAGCTTGAGTGGCTTTTTAGTGGTGCAAAACGAATGGAGATGGATGCATTGGACGGTTATTTTGTCGGACCCCGTCGCGAGATGATTACCCCATGGAGTACCAATGCCGTTGAGATAACCCAAAACATGGGTATTGAAGGCATTACCCGTATTGAAGAATTCTTCCGGGTTGATGGCCCAAATGCAGAATATGACCCCATGCTGCAGGTACTCTATCACAACCTTAACCAGTATATTTTTACCATTGACAAAAAGCCCGAAGATATCCTTTACATAGATGATATTGAAGCTTATAACCAACAGGAAGGACTTGCACTCAGCAAGGAGGAGATTAATTATCTGGATGAGCTGAGTCAGCGCGTGGGCAGAAAACTCACCGATAGCGAAGTATTTGGTTTCTCGCAGGTGAATTCTGAACATTGCCGCCATAAAATTTTCAACGGAATTTTCATCATTGATGGTGAAGAGAAGCCCAGCTCACTTTTTCAACTTATCAAACGCACTTCTAAAGAAAACCCCAATTTTCTGGTTTCGGCATATAAAGATAATGTGGCTTTTGTTCAGGGCCCGTATGCTGTGCAGTTTGCCCCTGTAAGACAGGACCAGCCAGCTCTTTTTAATGAAAGATCTATCCAGACCGTAATATCGCTTAAAGCTGAAACCCATAATTTTCCCACCACAGTAGAGCCCTTTAACGGAGCAGCCACAGGTACGGGCGGTGAAATCCGCGACAGGCTGGCAGGTGGAAAAGGTTCGCTGCCCCTTGCAGGTACTGCGGTTTATATGACAAGTTATCCACGATTGGAGCACGGCCGTAAAGTTTGGGAAAACAATGTCCAGCCCCGCTCGTGGTTGTATCAAACTCCGGAACAGATCCTGGTAAAGGCTTCCAACGGAGCCAGTGATTTTGGAAATAAATTCGGTCAGCCCCTGATCTGTGGTTCAGTACTCACCTTTGAACATGATGAGAACGATAAAACTTTTGCCTACGACAAGGTAATCATGCTCGCAGGGGGTGTGGGTTTTGGCCGAAAGGAAGACAGCCTTAAGGATATACCCGCAAAGGGTGATCAAGTAGTAGTGCTGGGCGGTGATAATTACCGCATTGGCATGGGTGGTAGTGCCGTTTCCTCTGTTGCCACCGGCGAATTTGCCAATGCCATTGAACTGAATGCAGTTCAGCGCTCCAATCCGGAAATGCAAAAGCGGGTCATGAATGCCATTCGCGCCATGGTTGAGCGCGATGAAAACCCCATAGTATCTATCCACGACCATGGTGCCGGCGGTCATTTGAATTGTTTATCAGAGCTGGTAGAGGCTACCGGAGGAACCATTCATCTTGATAAACTCCCGGTGGGAGATCCTACGCTTTCTGCAAAAGAAATTGTGGGTAATGAATCGCAGGAGCGCATGGGTGTGGTAATGAAAGAAAAAGATATTGAAGACCTAAGGCACGTGGCTGAACGTGAGCGTTCGCCCATGTATGTTGTGGGCGAAACCACCGGCGATATGCACCTGAAGTTTGAAGACAACAATGGAAATAAACCCATCGATTTGCAGCTTTCTGAGTTTTTCGGCAATGCTCCCAAGACCTTTATGGAGGACAACACAAGCACCGGGAAATTCAAATCCCTGGCATATGACCTTCATAAAATTGAAGAATATATTGAGAATGTGCTTCAGATTGAAGCAGTAGCTTGCAAAGACTGGTTAACCAATAAGGTGGACCGCTCTGTAACCGGACGGATTGCGAAGCAACAGTGTGCCGGTGAAATACAATTGCCTCTGAATAATGCTGGTGTCACTTCTATCGATTACCGGGGCAGGGAAGGGGTTGCTACCTCCATAGGTCACGCACCTGTTGCCGCCCTGATAGATCCCGCTGCCGGCTCGCTGCTGGCCGTGGCCGAATCTCTTACCAACCTGGTTTGGGCACCTCTTACCCATGGCCTAAAGGGCGTTAGTCTGAGTGCCAACTGGATGTGGCCCTGTAAAAATGAAGGGGAAGATGCCAGATTATACAAGGCTGTGGAAGCTTTGAGTGACTTTGCTTGTCGTCTGGGAATTAATGTTCCCACAGGCAAAGACTCTCTTTCTATGACACAGAAATACCCTGATGGAAAAAGGGTTTTTTCGCCGGGTACAGTCATAGTGAGTTCGGTTGCTGAAGTTTCTGATGTGAAAAAGGTTGTGGAGCCGGTGCTTGCTAAAGACCAGTCTTCTGTTCTGCTGTATGTTGATTTTACTTCGGATAAATTAAAAATCGGTGGAAGCAGCTTCGCACAAACCTTAAATGTTCTGGGTGACGAAACTCCCACTATTAAAGATGCTGAGTATTTTGTAAAATGTTTTTCTGCGATTCAGGAATTAATCAATAAGAATCTTATACTTGCCGGCCATGATGTTTCTGCCGGTGGACTCATCACTACTTTAGTTGAAATGTGTTTTGCCAATGAAAGCCATGGTATCAGCGTCGACTTATCAGTTTTTCCTGAAAATGACATTGCTGAAGTGCTTTTCAGCGAAAATCCTGCTGTGGTAATTCAAATCTCTGACAGAGATACTGTAGCCAGAATCTTTGAACAATATGATGTTCACTTTAAAGTTATCGGCGCACCGGTTGAAGAACGTGTAATTAGTCTGAATGGCAAAGGACCGGAGCTTGGGTTTAACATAGATAAGTTACGTGATATCTGGTTCAAAACTTCTTATCTGCTGGATCGCGATCAAAGCGGGAAGATGCTTTCAGAAGCCCGTTACCGGAATTATAAGGATCATGTTTTGAACTACAGGTTTGCACCTGAATTTAAGGGAACCCTGAAATCTTTAGGCCTTGATAATACTCCACCGGCCGGTTCGCGTAAGGCAAAAGCGGCAATTATCCGTGAAAAAGGTGTGAATGGCGACAGGGAAATGGCATATTCACTTTACCTTGCCGGTTTTGATGTGAAGGATGTTCACATGACCGATTTAATCACCGGAAGGGAAAATCTGGAAGAAATTGATTTTATTGTTTTTGTGGGGGGGTTCTCTAATTCTGATGTACTTGGATCTGCCAAAGGCTGGGCAGGAGCATTTCTGTATAATGAGAAGGCTCGCAATGCATTGGATAATTTTTACAAAAGAGAAGATACTCTGAGTTTGGGTATCTGCAACGGATGTCAGCTTATGGTAGAACTAGATCTGGTATATCCTGATCATGTCAACAAACCCCAGATGCTGCATAATGACAGTCACAAATTCGAATCAGGTTTCGTAAATATGGAAATTCTGGAGAATCATTCGGTCATGCTCAGGTCTCTTGCAGGCACCCGTCTGGGAATCTGGATTGCCCATGGTGAAGGTAAGTATCGTCTTCCGCTTGAAGAGGATAAGTATCATATACCGGGAGTTTATGGCTATAATGCTTATCCTGCCAATCCCAACGGAAGTGACTACAATGCTGCTGCCATTTGTTCAAATGACGGGCGGCATCTTGCCATGATGCCTCACCTGGAAAGAGCCATCTTCCCATGGCAATGGGCACATTACCCTGCTAACCGGAAAAAGGACGAGGTAAGCCCGTGGCTCGAAGCCTTTATAAATGCCCGTAAATGGGTAGAAGAGAGAAAATAACAGAACCGGAATTTCAGAATGTATTTACCTGGGTGTTCCTGAGAAATTCTTTTAATGCTTTTCGGTTGATTTTTCCATTATCAGTTCTTGGAAATTCAGGGATGCTAAAAAAAATTCGTGGTAAAGCATAAGGTTGTACCTGCGCTTTTATCTGCCTGAGCAAATACTCTCGTGTCTCCTCTGTTAAATTGTTTGTTTCTATTGCAAGCACAATAGCTTCTCCCAGTTTTTTATCAGGAACAGAACTTATAACCATTGCATGGGGTTGCATATGGGCAATGGTTTTTTCAATTTCTTCCGGAATAATTTTGATGCCTCCGCTGTTTATCATATGGTCGAAGCGACCCAGCCACCTGAACCGGTTTTCAGAAATGACATCCACAATATCATTGGTAAAAAGCTTTCCGTCAAAAAGATGTGGGTTTTCCAGTACCAGACAGTTTCGTTCATCTGTTTTTATTCTTGTGTCTCCAATCACCTGAAATTCATCACTTCTTTCATCGCCGTTTACCTGCCTGAGTGCAATATGGCTGCTGGTTTCAGTCATTCCATAAGTAGCAAAAATGTTGACCGGAATATCCTGTACTTTTCTCTCCAGTGCAGGACTGATTTCCCCGCCACCGACAATAAGAGTTTTCACAGGGCTATTTTTTCTCAAGGTTTCCAGTGATTGAAACAACTGAAAAGGTGTGATGGCAGCAAAATCAATTTTCTCATTAAGATTAGCAAATGGATTTCCCGAGGGTTCACGGGTAATCAAATTGAATCCGGAAACAAATCCTCGTACAATCATCATTTTACCGGCAATGTATGCTGCCGGCAGACATAAGAGCCCTGTGCTTTCAGCATTGAGATGAAAAGAATCACAGGTTTTCCGGGCTGAATAAGCCATCTGTGACTTTTTAAGTTCTATGGTTTTGGGTTTGCCTGTGGAACCGGATGTGTTTACACGAATATGATCTTCATCACTTAGCCAGTTCAATATAAAGGCATAAATATTTTTTCCCCATACACTTAATGAGTCACCCTGAAGCTTTTCCTTGCAAGCTTTCTTCAGGGTTTCAGAGTTATATCTCTTTCCGTTAAGATAATAGGTAAAGTGATTATTCGGCATCTTGAAACTGTTGTATTCTGTCAAAAATACTTTTTTTTAGAAACATAAAAGCAAAAGGCTATTTCAAAATTGCGAGTTGGTCGTTGAGCCTGTCGAAACGACATCTGATTATCATTCAGATACCCACTTCGACAGGCTCAGTGTCCAAATCAAAACTGACTATTGAGACAGCCTTTTGATGAGAACTACCTTAAGAAAGGTATTATGCGATACAACAACTTATCTTTTTCTGAAAATCCAGGCTTCACCTGAAATATCTCTTTTCACCTGAATCAGTGCTTCCTGAGTCTGCCGCAGGGTTGGATATGCGTGTGAATATACATGATAAAGCCCGCCGGGTGTTTCGTCAAGAATTCCCGCAGATGTTTCGCCCTGCGCTTTTAATCTGTTTACCGTGGCTTCAGCTCCGCTAAAGTTACTGAAAGCTCCAACAATGATGAAGAAACGATTTTCTGCAATAACATCAGTTGCTGGTTGTATTACATCTAAAGCTGGAAGTTGTTCTTTTACAACTTCTTTTGTAAATATCCATGCATCAGGAGTAATATCTCTTCTTATCTGCCTGATTTCATTAAGCGCCTGGCGTCTTGAGTGGTAAGCACTGTGATAAACCCTGAAATTTCCATCAGCAGGATTTTCCAGTATGCCTGCGCCCTTTACTCCTTTCTCTTCCAGTTCTCTGAGTAATACTCGGGCACTGGTCATAGTTCTCAATGATCCGACAATAATGAAGTGTGCAGGATGTAATTCCGGTTTTAAAGTGGGTTCTGCTTCAACATCCATTTCATCGGCAATTTCAATATCCGGAATATCTTCTTCGTGTTTTTCTCCAATACCTACTCTTTCAGTGGGTATCATTTCCCACTCAAGTTGTACCCTGCGCTCCCGGGAAGCTTCAACGCTGTATACTGATTTTTGGCGTTCAGTGCGGCTGGCAGAAATATGAGCCGGAGCCTGTGTATCACCTACAACAGTTTCGGTAAAAACAATCCGTTCATCATCAATATAATCCTGTAAGTTTTCATGATCCGGATTACGGAAATAGTTTTTAACAGATGCATTTCTTCGTCTTGAAAGCAGTTCATTATATCTGCTAGTGGCAAGCGGACTTGCATATGCCTTTAGTTCAATTGAGAAATCGTAACCTGCTTCAAGATGTTCTGTCATGTATGGGATTAATAAATCCAGCTTTACCATGGATGAGTCAACTATTTCAAAAAATTCATCCAGTTCTTCTCTTGTATTAATGCTGTTTTGATAATAAAGATCACGGTTTACCAGGTAAATATTATAGGCCTCCAGGTAGTCTGCCACATTGGAGAAGTCTCCCCGTGAAATCGGGGGAACATCATTCTCAAAATAAAGTATGATTTTTCCGGAAGTAATCAACTCAGGAATGAATTCTTCTTCCAATAAAAGGGTAATATTGTAAAAGGAATCTTCGAAAGTAAACTCATCACTGCTTATTGATAGCGTGTTATACCCCGACTTACTCACTTCAAAATTAAAAACACCCGGATCAGAACTACTGCGGAACAACAAACTCCTTCCCTCTTCGTCTGTAATAACTATTCCAAATACACCCAGAGAATCAGATGCAAAAGCAACTAAGGCTTCTTCAATGGGGCTTAGTGTTTCCATATCCTTTACGGTTGCAAAGTAATTATACTCAACAGGCAATGGTTCGGGAATGGAAAATGTATGGATGTTATCGCGAAATACTCCCCTGGTACGGTTAGATGAGAAATACCCCAGTGAATCGCCCACAAAGCTTATGGCAAAATCATCGCGAGGAGAGTTGATGGGTGGCGGGAACAGCGTCCTCATTCCATCGCGGTAAAGAACTATATCCAGACCACCATAGGTTTCAATATGATTGGTTGAATAGATGAGATCTCCATCGGGAGATAGCGACGGAAAGACCTCATCATAGGGAGAATTGATTTCGGGACCAAGGTTTTCAAGGCTCTCCCATTCTTCGCCATTCCATTTTGATTTGTAAAGGTCAAACCCACCGAACCCACCGGGCATATCAGATGAGAAATAGAGCATCTTTTCCTTATCGTCAAAATAAGGATGTTGCAGAGAGTAACGTTCATCAGAGAATGGGAGTACTCTTCCTTCGCTCCATTTTCCATTTTCTCTAACATAATACTCCAGGTAAAGATTGTGTGTATTGCGCTGATTGGGTTTAGGATAGTTTCTTGTAATGACCACCAGGGTAGTGTCAGCTGATATGGTTATGGGTCCGTCGTGTAGCCGTGTATTGAGTTTTCGTGGCAGAAAATCAGGCAACGGAACAGATGCGTAATTCTCATCAAAAGCGTAAACATTCAGGTAGGGTTGGTTTGTAAAGGCATACCTTCTTCTTGTCGATTCACGGGATGAGGTTATAAACAGGATATTATTCCACTTGTAGGGAGCAAAATCCTCCCTGGCTGAGTTGGCAGCAAAGTCAGCAATATCCACATCAAAATCCCAATCTTTATGAAAATATCCTGTAGATGATTCGTACCCTGACTTTAAATTCAGCAAACGGGCTGTGTGAGAAAAATTTCTTTTTTGCTGAAGAGTATTGATAAGATTCAGCGAGTCAGCTTTTTGATAATACATCAGAGCTTCCTCATAATCCCCCGAGTAGAAAAGTACTTCAGCAAGATTGATGCTAAGACTGTCCTTACCTGAATCAACAGCCCTTTGAAAACGGGTTTTGGCTTTGCGCAAATCAATGCCCAAAAGACTTTCTTCCTTTTCGGGCTCCCGGGCTGTCAATTCCGGAGCCAAAATAAAGGCCAGCAGGCAAAGTAATATGCAGTTTACACCAAATTTTCTCATTATTCAAAAATACTATAATCGACTCGTTTTTTTCAGAACATTTTAAAATTTACAGGAAATACCTTGGAGATCTTATCCTGATTTTCTTTTTACTCCCCCATAAATAACGCAATGAGATTTCATGGGTTTGTTTGGTAATTATATTGAGATTGTTTACAGGGTACTCATACATATACCCGAAATACCAGTTTTCAGAGATATGAAAACCAAATAAAAAGCCAACAGCATCAAACCAACCTTCTGCCAGGTTGGATCTCACCATCGGGCCAGCATCAAAAATTTCTTTGTAGCCAAAGATTGCATTCAGGTCAAGTTGCGATGGTGCATGATCACTGGTTTTAAATAGAGTACTTGGTGTAATAACAAAGTCATCAGCCAGGTCGAAAGTTGTGCCACCGTATGCAATAAAATGCCGTGAAAAAGAATTTAACCTCTGGTTAGTTGATAGTATACCCTTTCGTGGTGCTTGAGGCATAGAAACCCCTATAAATGAATTTTCAGTGAATGCAAGTAAACCGGCTCCCAAATTGAGATGTATTCCTGAATTAAGGTCGTGACTGAAGTAAGGGTCACCGGGGTCAATGTTATCAATGCCTGTAAGGTTAATGGATAAACTTGATAGAAATAGCCTGAGTCCGCCGGAAAGGTACCATTTTTCAGTAAGTCTTGCATGATAAGCAACATCTGTTTGAAGCGTAAAGTCACGCAAAGGCCCCAGATTATCCTGATATATTCCCACTGCCAATCCCATGTTCTGCGGTAGTCTGAAATTAGCAAATCCAGTATATGTAACAGGAGCTCCATCTATTCCCAGCCATTGGTAGCGTCCCAGGATGCCGGCCTGGTTCTTGTCGCGTGCACCGGCCTGAGCAGGGTTAATCACTGTGTTGTTAAAAATATACTGACCATACATAGGAATCTGCTGCGGAAAGACTTTGCCGCAGAGCAGAAAACCCAGTATCATGAAAACGAAAACGTATTTCTTCATCAGTTTAGTTTTTTATTTTACCTGGCAATGTAAACCCATCCGGAAATGATTTCACCACCTGGTTCAAGTGTTATTAAATAATAGTATGTGCCCGCAGGCAATTTGCCCGATGAATCAAATATCCTGCCCCGATTGGGAACAGCATCCCAGTCATTTCCGTAAGGTGATGCTTCATACACCAAAGTACCCCAGCGGTTAAATACCTGAACTTTATTTTGCGGGTATGCTGTAATGCCATCAATAACCCAAAGGTCGTTGAATCCATCGCCATTTGGACTGAATCCTTGTGAAGCAGTTATTTCACAATCATCTGTTTCATAGGGTATATAGAAATCATAAATCAGATTACATCCATTGCTGTCGGTTATTTCAACGCTATAATCTCCGCTTACCACATTAATGAGATGGGGTTCAGTTGACCCATTACTCCAAAGATAGGAGTAAGGGGGTACCCCGCCGTTTGTATCAAACGTTACGATACCGGTTTCATCTGTTATACAGACAGTACCGGTTATTTCAATATAGGTGATAACCAATGGGTCAGGTTCGGTTATTTCTAATTCAGTCTCTAAATTACAACCATTAACATCTTCGATTAACAGAGAATACATTCCGGCTGCCAGATTATAGATGTTTTGTGTGGTTTCTCCGTTACTCCATAAGAAGGTATATGGTTGGGTGCCGCCGAAAACTTCAATTTCGATGAAACCATTTTGTTCTCCATGGCAACCTACATGAGCTATGTGTTCAAGGATATTCAAGGGTTCCAGAGGCTGATTAATGGTGAATGTTTCCTGAGCTGTATTGCCTAATGTGTCACTAACCATAACCACATATGTTCCTGCCGGTATATCAAATGCCATAGGTTCGGATTGAACTGGATCCGTCCACCATGTAATATTATATGGTTGTAAACCTCCTGAAATTATTGCTTCTGCCGTACCTGTCTCTTCTCCGAAACAAAGAACATCTGAAGTTACAATGGTAATGTTGATTTCAGGGTCTATAAGATCATAAAGAACTATTTCGGTATCACTGCTGATAATATCAGTACCGTTATAATTTGTTGAAGCGGTTGCAGTATTGGTTATACTCCCTGCTATCAGGTCTGCGTAAGTCACTGTGTAAGTTGTAGTAAATGAGATAGTTTCTGCAGGAGCAAGAATAGCAATGAATTCAGTAAAACCCGTAAGGGGATCATCAATTGTTATATCGGTTAAGGTAACATTTTCTGTGTTTGTAATTTCTAAAGTATATTCAATAACTTCATCTTCATTGCTGTATGTCTCTCTGTCAGCAGTTTTTGTTACTGTAATTTCAGGATTTTGAATGGCCGTTACGGTTGCACTGTCAGAATCGGTCACCGGTTCGTCATTGGTATCTTCCCCTTCAGCAGTAACGACATTGGTCACTGAACCATTATCCA